>NZ_JAVRCD010000007.1:0-119391 GCF_034530895.1 Nostoc sp. DedQUE08 | reverse complement strand
AACATTAAGCCTTTATGCTCAAACATTAAGCCTTAATGCTCGAACCTTAAGCCTTTATGCTCGAACATTAAGCCTTTTTGCTCGAACCTTGAGGTTATAAGACTGAAACTTTAAGTTCTAACTATCTCCCTCATCCTTTTTCATAGAGTACTAAACTAGTAGGTTGCAATTTCACTTCTTGGCCCGCAGACAGATGTTCAGCAGCTTCAGAACCATGCCCAGACCATGAGGTATCAGCAGAGTCTAACAATTTATTAGCATTTTGCTCAAACGGCAAAGTTACTGTCACTGCCGACGAATTGAAATTCATCACAAATATTATTTCACTCGATTCGCACCAACGCCGCACGATGACTATCTCTTTCTCTTCATCGCTAGTTGCTTCGATGAAATTGCGGTCTTGGTTGAGCAGGGCTGGATGTGTCTTCCGTAAATTAATTAACTGACGATACCAATCCCAGAGAACTTTGTGATTTCCTTGATTGCGTAATTCCCAATTAAGTTTAGACTTAAGGAAAGTTTCTGATGATTCTGGATCTGGGGGATCGTCTGCGAAGTGAAATGCTTCAAACTCTTGTTTGCGTCCGGCTCGAACTGCTTGAATTAAATCTGGATCGGAGTGACTGACAAAGTAAATAAAGGGTGCAGTTTCGCCGTATTCCTCTCCCATGAACAACAGGGGTAAGTTGGGCGATAGCAGCACAGCCCCAGCACCTAATTTCAATCCCTCAAAAGAGATTTTCTGGCCGAGGCGTTCTCCTTTCATTTGATTGCCGATTTGATCGTGATTCTGAATACAGACTGTAAACTGTGACAAAGGGCGATCGCGGCAAGATAAGCCATGAAATCGTTTGCGATCGGGCGAGTATTTCCAATCGTAGACAAAAGTATCGCTATAAGCTTTTGCTAGATCGGCACATTTCCCAAAATCTTGATAATATCCTTGGCGATCGCCTGTCAACAATGTATGCAATGCGTGGTGAAAATCATCACTCCACTGAGCATCGAGTCCATATCCACCCAATTCTGCTGGACGAATTATTCGCGGATTATTCAAGTCACTTTCGGCTATCAGATGGCGTTTCCATCTTTGTCCTTGTTGTGAGAAATGATGAACTGCTTCCGCCAATTCCCATAAAAAATGCTTGGCTCCCAAGTCATAAATTGCTTGAATGGCATCCAGCCGCAATGCATCAATGTGGAATTCGCCCAACCAGTAAAGCGCATTTTCGATAAAATAATTTCGCACACCCTGACTATGGGCATCATCGAAATTCATTGCTTCGCCCCACGGCGTTTTATAGGTTTTAGTAAAGTAGGGCGCGAACTGACTCATATAGTTGCCTTCCGGCCCAAAGTGGTTATACACCACATCCAGCACAACGGCGATATTATTTTGATGGCAAGCATTTACCAGTTGCTTGAGTTCGGCTGGACTACCATAGGAATTTTGGACAGCATAAGGATAAACGCCATCATAGCCCCAGTTGCGGTATGCCAGAGATGCTTCAATATGAGTGTCTCCCGGAACCTGGGAGATCGGCATGATTTCAATGGCGTTAATTCCCAGTTCTCTCAGTTCTGGTAAACGGGGAATAATGGCGGTGAAACTTCCTTCCGGCGTGAATGTGCCAACGTGAACTTCATAGAAAATCATCGACTCTACAGGAATGCCCGCCCATCCTTCATCAGTCCACTCAAAGTCATGATCGACAATTTGCGACGGCCCATGTACCCCTTCCGGTTGATACTGCGACGCCGGATCGGCAAAGTTGTCTTGGCCATTCAAGACATACCGATAAAGCGTACCCGGATACACATCGTTGACTTTCGTGTGCCAGTATCCCTCAGATTGAGGCTTGAGGGGAATTAACTGCTGTTCTGGCGTCAAAATTTTTACCGTGACGCTATCTAATAGCGGAGACCAAACTGTAAATTCACACTCTCCGTTACCTAAGTATTGAGCACCAATTTTCACGCAGTATCCTCCCGTCAGATTCTTTGTTGTGCCAAATTATGGTATGGCGCGATCGCAAATGTCATTGATTGCACAATGTTTACAAAGACGCCAGATAGCATAATGGTTGGTCTAGCAGACATTTTGCTAGCATCTGGAGGGGGATTTTTGACTAAAATAAACTCTGTCTAATGACCAAAGGGGCAGAAGGCAGGAGGCAGGGGGCAGAAGCATTGGTGTCAACTTCACGTGAAAGCTCTATAATCACCTGATATTAAATCCACTCGTTTACCATCACTATCCGCGTCACCCCACCCCGGTTTTGTCTAAAGCCAAAACCGCCCCTCCCCTTGCCAAGGGGAGGGGTTGGGGTAGGGTAAAGCGTATGTGGGGCAAGCATTTGAGCTTAAGTTGGCTTGCAGCTACCATCTACACAGTACGATGATTGATATGTATTAGAACGTTTACCAAAGATTGCGTAGCGGTTATCGCGGATTTGCTCGTAAAAGCGATCGCCTGCCCATTTCATCCCCGGTAATGCTCGATAAGCGTCTACAAATATACTTCCTGCTGGCAATAACCGCCCAATTTCTTCTGCTGCATTACTGCCTTGCCAACGTCTTTGAGGGGCATTGCCATCAATTAAAATCATCCCCTGTTCGCAATCTTGGGCTGAAATTCCCCACTGTAAAATTGTCTGCTCATCTTGCATGGGACTGTAGCGAAACAGCTTTCCTTGGTCTAAGGTTTCTAGCAATTGCACTAGGGTAACGCAGAGATTACAATTCCCGTCGTAGATTACGAAGTAATTCATAAAAATAATGGCTCTTTGGCAATTGAATTGTCGGATGTATAGCAGGAGGCAGGAGGCAGGTGGTCACTGAGTTTAGCCTGAGCGGCGTCGAAGGGCGTAGTCGTTGGCGCAGCCTCTCGTAGAGAAGTGAGGCAGAAGGCAGGTGGTAAAAACCTTGCTATTCCTGAGATTTACGCTTGTCATTATGTCCTAATCTACCTGGCAACAGCTATATCTAAAACACAACTTTGGTATTCTAGCTTAGAAAACCATAGCGATCGCTCTTGCCTCACCGAACCAGTCTCCAGTTTAAATATGCATAATGTCGTCTAGCTTTAGTTGTAAATTTGGCAAGACACCAGAAGAAATAGTATCTCCTAAGCGATATTGTTGTTGCTGGTACACACCATTAACTAACTGACAAATCGTAAATGTTGGTTGTTTAGGATTGCCGATAAACTGCAAACCACCCAAGCCACGAAAGTCCACAATCCAATATTCTGGGATGTTAAGAAAAGCGTATTCTTCCACTTTTCTTGCATAATCATCTTGCCAATTAGTACTCACAACTTCAGCAACAAGTTTGATTGTATTGCCGTTACAAATTATTGGTTCTTTTTGCCAAAGTGGTTCTTTACTAAGTTCTGCTTTATCTAAAACAATTACATCAGGACGCAGTGCTGTGGCTTCAGCCGCAGGCGGTTTAATTAGACAAGTTTTTGGAACTAGCCAGTTGAAATTAGAATTAAAAATTTCGACATAGATTCTACCAGCAATACTACCAGCAACAGCTTCGTGTGGCCCTGTAGGTTCCATGTCTCTTAATTGTCCGTCGATTAATTCGTAGCGTGTATTATCGCCATATTGAGCTATAAATTCCTCGAAGGTAAGCAGTTTGGGCGAGGTATAGGTCATTATGTCTTGTTTTGACTTGACGTAGGCTTATTATACAGCATTGCTATGCCCCTACAGCATGGTCTGCGATCGCAGGATAATTAATAAAATCCTAAAACAATCCATTTTTTAATTTATATCACGATGCTTTTATACAGCATGAAAGCCCTACAATCATAGTTTACAAAGGACTATAAAATGTTTATATAGATTACTCTTACCAAAAACAATTAACATTCTTATTTTTTAGCAAAAAAATCTATATTATTAAAACAAAAGTATATTTAATAATTTATTTTTGTAGGTTGGGTTACGCTTTAGCGTAACCTACACATTTTTATTTTTTAGCCTTAATCCAAGTAGTATTACAAAGCGATCGCCGTATTTAAATAGCACGACAATACAAATACTAAACGGTTTGTCTTCAAACATCGTCCCCGATTTCCAGTTATCATGCCCTTGGAATGGTAAATGCCATAGTTTTTTCATTAATGAGAAAATATTCATGAGATACAAACTCTTGGGTAAAAGCGGGTTAAGAGTCTCTGAACTCTCCTTGGGAACCATGACCTTTGGTGAAGATTGGGGTTGGGGTGCATCTGTTGACGAAAGTCGGAAAATCTTTGATAGCTATGCAGAAGCAGGCGGAAATTTCATTGACACCGCCAACGGTTATACCGATGGTAGCAGTGAAAAAATTGTTGGCGAGTTGATTGCTAAAGAACGCGAACGCTTTGTAGTTGCGACAAAATATTCCTTTCCCTTGCGGATGAACGATCAAAAGGGTGACCCTAACGCCAGTGGAAACCATCGCAAGAATTTAATTCAGTCTTTGGAAGGTAGTCTGAAACGGCTGAATACCGATTACATTGATTTATTCTGGTTGCACGCTTGGGATTTCACAACACCAATTGAAGAAGTCTTGCGATCGCTTGATGATGTAGTGCGTCAAGGTAAAGTACTTTACATCGGCATTTCTGACACACCCGCTTGGATCGTTTCCCAAGCAAATACCATCGCCCATTATCAAGGATGGACGCAGTTTGTCGCCCTGCAAATTGAGTATAGTTTGATTCAGCGAACACCAGAACGAGATTTGCTACCGCTAGCTAAAGCCTTCGATTTAGCAGTAACACCGTGGTCGCCTTTGGGTGGTGGTGTGTTAACAGGTAAATATAATCGGTCTTCTCAAGGAGGCGCTGAACAAGGGCGACTCGAAACTTTAGGCGGAGGTATTTCTGAAAAGAATTTAGCGATCGCTGAAGTTGTTAGTCAAGTTGCAACAGAAATTGGCCATACACCTTCACAGGTAGCATTAGCTTGGTTACGCGCTCAAAGTGGTGTGATTATTCCGATTATTGGCGCACGTAAATTAACGCAGTTTCAAGATAACTTAGCTTCAATAGAAGTCACACTTTCGCCAGAACATCTGCAACGGTTAGATGAAATCAGTCAAATTGAATTGGGTTTTCCCCATGACTTTTTGCACAATGACATAATTCGCGATCGCCTTTTTGGTGGTACTTTTAATACTATAAAAAACCACCGTATTTGACTAATAGTCATAAAGTTTAACATATTCAGGCATTAATTCAATCGGTCGTCAGAGAGTTTCGCCAAGCCAAACAATTCTGTAGAGTTAGATGTAAAAGGCATTAACAACGTAGAATCATGAGCGACAACACCATTGCATCACGTTTGTACCCTACCCGTATTGATATTCCCGCCGAAGCGCGAGTGCAAATCGTGGTACTTCTCAACCAAACCTTGGCAGCTACTTCGGATTTGAAAACCCAAGCAAAGCAAGCGCACTGGAACGTTAAAGGAACTGACTTTTACCAGCTACACCTATTATTTGATGAACTTGCTGGGGAATTAGAAGGATACATCGATATGGTCGCTGAACGCGTTACAGCTTTAGGCGGATACGCTTTTGGAACAGCCCGCGCCGCAGCTAGTAATTCAATTTTGCCAGAATATCCCTTAGATATTTTGGATGGTAAAGACCATGTAACAGCCTTGTCAGATCGTTATGCATCCTATGGTAAACATCTCCGGGAAGCGATCGATAAAACTGATGAATTAGGCGACCTCGATACTGCTGACCTTTACACCGAAATTTCTCGCACCATTGACAAACGACTCTGGTTCTTAGAAGCTCATTTGCAAATAGCAGAAATCAAAGGAGAAAATGGCAAAGCGGGTGCTACTCAACCTCAAAAAGTTCCTGCTTTTAGATAAGCACTTTTGAGAATCCGCTTTTTCAAATCTAATAGTATCTTTTTGGTAAGTACGTCACTTTTAAGTGCGTACTTTTCTTTTTATATGTATATGCTTTACTATTTAAATAGTTCAAAACTAGGTAAAAAAAGTTCAAAACTAAAAATTATATTCGATAAAGCGCTACACATTTACTTAACCATATTTGATTAGCGATCGCTAACAACAAGATTTGGTTTTTTTAAGCTTACCAACTAATTAACAGCGAGGTAAATCTATGTCTCAAAATACAATTACCCACTTAATTCACGATCGCAATGCCCGTGGTCATGCAAAAATGGGCTGGCTCGATAGCTATCACACATTTTCCTTCGGTAGTTTTTACGATCCCAACCGTATGGGATTTCGCTCTCTGCGGGTAATTAACGACGATCGCATCGCCCCTGGTGCTGGATTCCCTACCCACAGTCATCGTGACATGGAAATCCTCACTTATGTCTTAGAAGGTGCTGTAGAGCATAAAGACAGCTTGGGTACTGGCTCGGTAATTCGCCCTGGTGATGCCCAAATTATGAGCGCTGGAACTGGAATCAGCCACAGTGAATTTAATCCTTCACCAACTGAACCACTCCATTTACTACAAATCTGGATTCTTCCCGATCGAGAAGGAATAACGCCAAGATATGAACAAAAAGCTTTTCCTATCGAAGAAAAGCGCGGTAAACTCCGCTTAATTGCTGCTAGGGATGGGCGCGATGGTGCTGTGACAATTCACCAAGATGTTGATTTATACACATCTGTTTTAGAGGATGGTGATGTTGTTAATTATCAAGTTAAACCTGGTCGTTATGCCTGGTTACAAATAGCCCAAGGCATAGTTAACTTAAATGGTGAAGAACTCAGAGCAGGCGATGGTGTGCAAATCAACGGCGAAGAACAGCTAGAAATTAGCACCAACATCGGCGGCGAAATCTTGCTTTTCGATTTAGGCTAATATCTCTTTTCTCTAGTAAAAGGCTCATTTAAATGAGCCTTTTACTCAGAAGTTTACTATTTAAGTATGTTTGCGTGTTCCGTGAAGGCAAAGAATATCCTGCAAATGCTAGCAGAACGTCTCAGAGCGCTTGGTGTAAATCCAGATTCTTTAGTTTAGAATGTGCTTCGGGGTAAATTATGGCGATCGCAATCTCCGACAACCAAGGCACAAGCCTAAAAAACTGGGGAACGAGTATCAAAGACTCATTAATGGAGTTCAAAGACTCTTCGTTGATTTTTTCTGTATTGGCTTTGAGTTAACTTTCTAACTATTTTTTTCTTGCTCACTTTGTGCTTCAGCAATTAACTTGTTAACAACCTCTAACTCTGGGATAACAAGCAGTTGCATGATAGCTGAAGCCTCATGTAAATAGTTCAAGGCCATAACAGTGTCCCCTTGCCGCAGCCAACCTGTTCCTATTGCTGCTAAAGTTACTGCTCTGTTATGATCATCCCCGGCATAGTCAAATAGTTGTGCTGCCTGTAAATATAACTCTCTACACTCATTGGTTTTTCCCTGATTTAGGTTAATAGTACCTAAATGGCATAATATCCTAGCTTTTGAACCACACAAACCATTTACGCTACTGTATTCGCCCGTTTGAATTTTAGTCGGAATTTCACAAACTTTATCGTAGAAATAAAGGCAGCATTTATAGAGAAATTCGGCAAGTTCTATCTGGTTTTCTCGTATAGCAATACCTGCTCGAAGCTCAAATGTCATTGTTAGAGAAAAAACTTCTGCTAATGCAGGTCTTATATTAGAATTCTCCTGTTGAATTTGAAGAATACCAAAGTAGACTCGGCTATATTCATTTAATATATCTTCCTCTAATGGCCCTTTTCTAGCATAAAAATTGATACCAGTTTGAAATATTTCTAAGCGTGTTTTTTCGTCTTCTAGAGGGCATAGTTGTAAAGCTTTTGTATAACAGTCTATAGCTTCACTAGTATGTCCTAAGCCTTCTTCAGCTTTAGCTAGATAATACATAATTTGATAATTTTTAACTAATTTCAATATATCCTTACATACTACAACAGTCTTTTTATACTTATATTTACTGTTCCAAAATTGGGCTAACAATCTTCCAATTTCTACAGTAATGTTTTCTTCTTTTCCTAAAAGTGCTAAACGATAGATTTCTATTTTCTGTTCTTCTGTTAACACTTCTACTTTTTGCCACCAAAGTCTGTACAACTCATTTGCAGCATTTTTATATAACAAATTAGTTTCTTTTATTAATGCAAGTGCTAGGGGCAAAATGCGTGGTACTCGTAACGCTTGATCGTGACTCATTTCCAACAGTCCCAACGCCACCGCCCGACTAATATAATGTTCCAAATTGTGGATATTCTCACAAACTGCGGTTAAAGCTTCCCTCGGTACTGGCAACTCAAACACCAAACCCCGTGACAACATCTCCCGCATGGTTGTATCCATCTGTGCCAGCAACGCCTCTGCCAAAACTTGCTCTCGCAACTCCACCGGATCTGCTGCTAACCGATTTAAAATTGCCGCCACATCAACAGTTTTATTTTGTAGAATCTTATCCAACCATTCCAGCAAGCGGGGATTACCATCCGCCAACTTCTGCGCTTGTGATTTTAAAGCCTCATCCACCTGAGATTTAGCACTAAAGGCTGTGAGGCGACTAAACTTTTTTTGCAAATCTGCGCCTTGCAGTGCATCCAATGGCTGCTTTTGGAAATGCTGCAACTGAGTAAATTCAAAATCGTAACGACAGGTAATAATAATGCGGTGGGAAGTGAAATTCTCTCTAATTGCCCAAACTACAGCTTTCATTACCTCTGCTGCTTCTGATTGCAGCACATAACTCTCATTGCGGGTTTCCAAATTCACTTCAAAGTCATCCAGCACTAACAAAATCGGCTTTCCTTCCTCATGTAAATCTTTAAAAACTCGCTTCAGTCGATATTTCAATTCTTCATCGTAATTTTGTAGGCTTTTGCGTTGTTCATTGTCATCCAACTTTTCCGCCAAGCGACTCACCAAACTAGCTTCATCGATTCGCCCCACCCAGACAACATGCTGAAAATTCGGCAGTCTGTCACACAGCCTAGCTGCTAAACTACTTTTACCCAAACCGCCCATGCCATGAATCAACACCCCAACTTCATCCCTTGATTGTGTCAGCACTCTTAAACAATTTTGCAATTGACGACGACGACCAACAAAACTCTCTCGCGTCGGGACTTCGACTTTACCCGCAAACAATTGGGTAGTAACAGAAGGCGGTGGTGCTGGTTTACGTCCACGAGTCCGCAAAGGTGTGACTAATGAACTCGGTAAATTGTCTGCTGCATACAGCCGCAATAAATGCCAATCCCGCGCTTTGTTCTTAATTAATGTTTGATAAGTACAAGCAACAGCCTCAATGATTTGCTTTCCGGGTGATAATTCCTCATATAATGCGGCTGCTGCGGCTGTAGCATCCGGATCTAAAACATTTTGACCCCAACCCAAAACCGCTTTTGCACCCGATTTCAGCAATTCTTCAGCCATTGACGGCACAGAACCGCCATTGCCAGCTTGCCCAGTGCGACAACCAGAGAGGAAGATGAGTTTAGGCAATCGAAATTGTAATTCTTGGGCAATATCCCTAGCACTGGCATAGAAAGCTTCACCTGTTGCCGTTTCTGTAATAAAGCGGGGTTGCCCATCTTGTAAAGTAGCATGACCCGTCAGGTGTAAAACATCAAAATAATCCCTGTCGTAACCATCGACTAAATAACCCAACTCCGACAAACAGCCGCTTTCTTCCACCGTTAGCGCTAAAGGTTGCCGCTTTGTCGCCTCCAAAATCCGTGCTTCCTCCCCCTCAAAATCCAGCACAGGCTCGACATTCAACGGCGAAGTCGCCATAAACAAAACTTGCAGCGCCCGGTTTTCTGGTTCCCCGTCAATGGTCGATTTTTTTACCGCGCTATCCGACACCCACTGCACCGGGACAATAGCCGGGACACGCTGCACTAAAAAACTATTGCCATCGTGCAGCACTTCCCAAGGCAGATGGGCGAGCTTTTCTGTTACGGCGATCGCTAACACAATCCCCTCACGCCGATACTTATCTAGCAAGGGTTGCAGCCAGCGATCGCTCCCATCCAACCAGTTATACAACCGCCGTCCAGTTACCGTATAATCCTCTGGGAAAAACGAAACGTAATAATCTCTCTCAGCCAACTTAATCAAGTCGGCGACTTCTGTTAAACAGAGCGATCGCTTTTCGTACTTGTTTGGATTATCAATAAAGTAACGTAGCTCTACGTAATTCTCATCAACTTGTTTGAGGTCGAGGTGGAGGGTTTGCACGTTCTCAATCTTGAGACTTCAGTATTTACCCCAAGTCTACCACCCCCAATTCCGTCTCTACGATTCTAAAATTTGGCGAATCTCTTCCAGGGTTGCATCCTCTAAAAGAAGTCGCCTGCCATTGCGCCCGACAATCAACACCTTTTCAATTCTTTTACCAGACTGTTTAGCTTTATACTCTTGATACCACTTGCGGATTTGTTCAGCAATGGCGATCGCACCCCCAACAATACCAACGATGGTAGCAACTGTTGCTGTTACTCCTTCTCTTTCCGGTGCATCTGAACTCACTGCATAGTTACCAGATATACCAGGAATTGCCAAAAGCGCCTCTGTTGCTGCGATCGCATCTTCTCCCGTGATCGCCAACTGAATTTCTGCCATAGTGTTAATCTGCAAGTAACTCCAGGCTTATTTTAAACAACATCCCAAGGCAATTTCTTCTAAAAATTCCTAATTCTTGTTGTAAAGAATGTCTGAAAACCTAAATTTTCGGTTTTTAGTTCTCAATCAACTTACAACAAGGGGCTTAAGCCTCTTGTTTTGTCTTAGTCCGCGCAGACGGACTTCGCCTGTGTAAAATGAGACTGTTGGAATATATCCAAATCACGGCTATACTTTCTCATAAAACCACCAAAATACTTGGGGGCAATGGCCAAAAAGTTCTTAGTTTGGGAAAGATATATCAGACTTTAATAACTATTAGAGGTGGCTGTAATGCCGACGATTCATTTTGTAGATGGTGAAAAAGGCGGGGTAGGAAAATCTCTCTTTGCCAGGACAATGATTCAGTATTGTCTGGATAAGAGAATCCCATTTGTACCAGTGGAGACAGATAGATCAAATCCAGATGTCGCAGGGGTATATAAGGAGATATGTAAATATGCAGTGTTTAGTGAGAATGAAAGACAGGCAAATAAAGCAGATAGAATATTTGAGTGGGCAATAGAGAAGCCAGTAATTGTGAATTTATCTGCACAATCGCATAGAGCAGTACAAGGGTGGATTGAATCTAATCAATTACTTGAATTAGGAAGTTCGCAGGGAGTTCTGTTTTGCAAATGGTTTGTATCGACAGGAGGATACGACAGCATCAACCTGTTTGCTCAGTCAGTGAATACTTACGGTGATAAAATCCCTCATATTCTGGTGAGGAATTTAGGGCTGTGTGATGATTGGGAGCATCTAGAGTCAGACTCCAACTATCAGAACATAGTAAATAAATATCAGATAAAAGTTATAGATTTTCCGAAGTTAGCATACAGAGAAAGAAACATAATTGACCAAAATCGCCTGACTTTTGCAGAGGCTAGAGAATATAAAGAATTTGGGATAATTGGAAAACAGAGAATAGTGAATTTTCTGAAGCTTGCTTATGGTGCTTTTGAGAAAGTAGGTATCTGGTATGAAAAAGTTGAGTAGGAGTCATTAGTCATTTGTCATTTGTCATTAGTCATTGGTCATTTGTCATTGGTCATTAGACCTCTTACATAAGTCGAATAGATCCCCCTTAATCAATCCCACCTTATAAAGGGGGGAAACTTAAAATCTTGCCCCCTCCCCTTTATAAGGGGAGGGTTGGGGAGGGGTGATTTAAGGATTTTTGCAAGAGGTCTATTAGTCATTAGTCATTAATACTCATGACTTTGAACAAATAGCAGGAGATTGAATGGGGGTACGATGGCGCACCCACCCGCTGTAAGCGATCGCTTGGCAAATTTGACTACAATTCTTAGAAAGAGTAGCAAAAACCTAAATGTCTAAAAAGTCCGATTCTCAGTTTCAAAATCTCTTTAGTTCACCCAAATCAACCAACTGGGACGAAAGATTAGCCCAAATAGCCTATCGCTTTAACCGAGAATATCAACGTGAAACCTTTGAACTCCCAGCAGAAGTACAGGCGATGCCGATATTTAGCGAGTGGATTGCTGGGAGTTTCTCAGGAAGAATTGCTTCCCCTTTTTGGGAAATTGCTAAACCTCAAAAAAATCAACACTGTATAGATATTGGCTGTGGGATCAGCTTTTTAATCTATCCTTGGCGGGATTGGCAAGCGTTTTTTCATGGGCAAGAAATCAGTAATGTGGCACGCGATACCCTGAATTCTCGCGGGCCGCAGTTGAATTCTAAGCTGTTCAAAGGGGTTGAGTTGGGAGCAGCTCATCAGTTAAACTACCCATCAGAGCAATTTGATTTAGCGATCGCCACCGGATTTAGCTGCTATTTTCCCCTCGAATATTGGGATGCCGTACTACTAGAAGTCAAGCGGGTGTTAAAACCAGGTGGACATTTTGTATTTGACGTTCTCAATCCAGAACAGCCTTTAGCGGAAGATTGGGCAGTTCTAGAAACCTATTTAGGGGCTGAGGTGTTTTTAGAGCCTTTGGCTAAGTGGGAAAAAACAATTAAGGCCGCTGGTGCTAAAGTCGTAACGCATAAATCAGGGGAATTATTCGAGTTATACAAAGTGCGGTTTTAAAAATACTATTACTCAGGGATAACTGGACTCATTGGATCTAAAGAAGTTGTAAAAACAAAATAGATTACCCCAGTTCCGAGAATCATCACAGCGAGACTGAACAGCAACACCCATCGGTCTGTTGGTTCGTAAGTATCTTCTTCGATATCACGACGGACAGCAAAATAATGTACTGTTGACAGCCACACCGTGATTAAACCCACCAGCGAGAAGACTAAACCTAACTTCCAGCCGTTGCCAGGACGGGGTACTAAAGGTACATGGAAGGCACGCAGACGCACAATGACGACACCAAAACCTAAAAGAGCGATTCCTGTCCGCATCCAAGCGAGGTAGGTACGCTCATTTGCCAAGTGATCTCGGATTCTAGACGGATTCAGTCGTCCTGGCTTTTTTTTATCTTTTTCTTCTTCTGTAGGTTTCAATTTTAACTGCATCAATAACACCCTTATCCCCAAAGCGGCTCCGATCAAAAAAATGCGAAGGTAGTAGAAAATCTCTTTCCAGATGACTTGCACCCAGCACAATAGTTGCGCTACTGAAATATGCCTGTTGTGATTGTACATTTTTTCCAAAATTAATTTTAATGCAGATATCAAAATAAAACAAGCCTAAAATTGAGGATAGATAAATTCAAAAAAAAAGAGCCAAGATCAGAGAGATGTTTCACCAGTGTTTGTCCTGTTCTTCTCTGATTTTGGCTGTCACCCTATTTAAATTCAGAACAATCATTCAAAAATAGACTATGCAGTTCTATTTCAAGACTGATTGCTAGGCGCATTAGGAACTCGTGTATTTATTAGATCCTGCGATATATCTGGGATAAACCAGTTAGCCTTTTTGCTGTTAACAACTTTTACAGTCGGGACATTCAATTCAATCGCAGCAGTATCTGGATTCCTCTTAATTACCAGCTGAGTTCCATCAAGGATCTTCAGAGCCGCCGCTCCTGTCAATTCTTCACCTTGTCCATTAGGACTAGAGGTGAAATTTTCTACCTGGACATCATTCGGTAGATAGATGCCATCACAATCCCAGTTATTTTTAGTGGATTGACCATCAGCTAGAAAATATAGACCATTCTCGTATACGGCATCTTCATCTTCTTCATCATTTGGTCTTTTACCGTATACCGCTATGGTATTACCTGTTTGGTTGTTGCATTGACCCCAATTGATTCCCGTCTCTAAAGCATATTTTTGCAGTGTTAATTCCTCGGTTCTTTTTTGAATTTCTTCTGGTGTCAGACCTTCAACTTGAGTTTGGGCATCTTTTGTCTGAGAGAGTTGCTTAAGAGCTTTAGTGACTTCGATATAATCAGGGTTTTTGCTAAATTTTGGTCTATCAGCAAAAGAAGGTTGAGCAAAGGCTAGATTAGCGACAATCATTAAGACAATTAGCAGAGATTTCCAGATTTTCATGTTTTGATTCCTGTTGATGGGTAAGATATTTTGCCGTTGAGAATTTGTTTTGCTCAGAAAATTGATGATGCACCTCTTTATTAGACACTTAATTTTTCTTGTTTTTCACTTGACGGCTGAGTATTGAAACCTAAAACTAATGAAAATATATAACTAGAAACTACAGATAAAAGAGTCCAAGTAACATTTTCGGTGACAATAAATACGCCCAAACCAATCAAGATACAAGGGACAAAAGTATTGCCATTTTCAGTTAAAAAGTTGGCGATCGCAGGCAAGTAGGTTAACTTGTAAGCGGTATAACACCATACACTCACTAGAGTAAAGAATACACCTATAATCACCAGCAGACTGTCTAATTCTGAGTTGGCAAACAAGGGCACATAGACGCTAATATTATCACTGCCATTAGCAAAGGCGATCGCGGCTACATTGCAAGTTTGTGGAGAAATAAAACTCCTAACTATAGAGGGACAAGACGGCTCGGTTTCTTCTTCAGCTTCCTCAGATGAATCCTCTTCGCGTTTTAGTAAACTGCTCACACCAATGATTATTGGCATAAAACCTAGTAGTCTAATCCAGTCCTGCGGTATGATTAGTCCACCGAAGAAACCGGGAAGGCTAGCAACGATCAATGCTGCAAAACCGAGATACTGACCAGCAAGGATGTGACGACTGCGAAACGTTTTACTTATTTGTGAAAAAAACAACGTCAGAATGACAATATCATCGATGTTGGTGGCAGTGAATGCGGTAATCCCTGTGGTAATTGCAGTTACTAAATCGTTCATTTGTGGATGTCCTTATGTTCGTGCTTGGTAATTAGGCATGGGGCATTGGTCACTTACAAAGGACAAATGACAAATGACCAATGACCAATGACAAATGACTAAGTAAAAAGCTTTGATTTATACTTTAGTCAAACTAACCGATAGAATCAAATGCTTTTATTTGTCAAAATGATAAATGAAAGTGATTAAAATTTTGACACCAAGTCTTAGGGATACGACCAATGGCAGGAATGACGCTTGAGCAGCTAAAAATATTTCTGGCTGTGGCGCAGAACTTACACTTCACTCGCGCAGCAGAGGAGCTTTATATTACACAACCTGCTGTCAGTGCAGCGATCCACAACTTAGAGCAAGAATACGGAGTGAAACTATTCCATCGGATTGGTCGCCATATCGAAATTGCTGAAGCGGGTAAATTACTGCAAGTGGAAGCGCAGAAAATTCTCGATCAAGTTTCCTTGACAGAAAGGGGGTTGCGAGAATTGAACAATCTGCAACGGGGTGAATTGAAATTAGGGTCGAGTCTGACAATTGGTAACTACTGGCTACCAAGTAAAATTAGTGAGTTTAAGAGCCAATATCCTGGTATCCAGATTGACTGTACCCTTGCCAATGCAGAAACGATTTGTGTCGGTACAGCGATGGGACAGTTTGATTTAGGTTTGGTGGAAGGTGATGTGAAGCCAGCGCTTCAGAATACTCTGGAGTACGAAATAGTAGCGAGCGATCGCTTACAAATTGTAGTTGGTCAAAAACACCCTTGGTTTGAGTGGGGAGAAATTGATTTAAGCCAATTAACTCAAACTCCTTGGGTGATGCGGGTGCCAGAATCTGGAACCCAACAAAGGTTTGAAGAAGCGTTGCAAAATTGGGGGATCAACCTCAGCGAACTGAATGTAATTTTAGTGTTCGCCAGTGGTGAGATGGCAAAAGCCGCAATTGAAAATGGAGTAGGCGCAACTGGAATTTCTGAGTTGATGGTAAAAAAAGAAATCCAGCTAGGAACTCTGCGGGCAATTCGAGTTATTGATAATAGAGAAGTCAACAGTGCGATGACTAAGGCAGGCTATGCCTACGCAGAAATAGTTCGACCTTTTTTCAAAATCAAGCATCGTCAGCGTTTTCAAACTGCTCTTTCCAAAGTCTTTGAACAAATGTTGATATCGTCTATGGATGGTTCACATCAACATGTATCAGTTATTTAAAGGAGATTGGGCATTGGGCATGGGGAAAGAGGAGCCAGGAGGCAGAAGTTCTACAATGTTTGAATGCGTGAATTTTGAATTTTGAATTTTGAATTGATTTCTCCCCTGCCCCTCTGCCCCCAATCCCCTTCACACCTTCCGCATATTTTTACTGATAGGGTCAAAACCTCTAGAAAACCGCGTACTTTCATCATAGTAAGCGCCAGTCAGATTAGCTCCATACAACTTGGCATAGTTGAGTTTTGCTCCCCGAAGATTTGCTTCATTCAGATTGGCACCGCTCAAATTAGCTCTGGTCAAATTCGCTTTGGCTAAATTAGTTCTACTCAAATCTGCTCCCCAGAGTTTAGCTTTAGCTAAGTTAGCTCCACTCAAGTCAGATCCCCATAAATTAATTCCCGGCAAATCGGCTCCAATCAGCTTATCCCGACTCAAGTTGACGGCTGGAAAATATCTTTCTCCTGCGGCAAAACGCCTTTTTAATTCTTCAGCATTCATGCGTCGCGTTCACCTTCTTTAGCAATATAGAAGTTATTTGTTCCCATTCCTGGCTTAGTTCTCCTGAAAATACTGGTTGACCACTGCGTTGATACCAGAAATGGGCATTGTTCAAATCGCCTTCTTTGCGGTGCAGGTAAGCATGAACCCAGGCACTGTCAGCATCGCTGGCATCTGTAACTATTTCATGAGCTTTGTTCCAATCACCTTTGTTGTCATACCACATTGCTTGCAGCCCTTTTGGTAGTGTCTCAGGGCATGGGCGCTGCTTTTCGATCAATCGCAGAAATTCCTCTGTATTCACGATCGCCACCTAACAAGAATCAAACTTCTATCTCTAAGATACTCCTCAGCTTCAGGGGAGGATGGGGAGCAGGGGAGCAGGGGAGCAGGGGAGCAGGGGAGCAGAGGGAGAATAACTCCTAACTCAGCACTCATTACTCATAACTCATAACTCATAACTCATAACTCCTAACGCCCCATGCCCAATGCCCTTCATCTCTACTTAACTGGAATAACTTCAAACTGGAAAGTACCGATCAAACGGTTATCAATATAGACTTCTATTCTATGCTTACCAACTGGATCGCCAGGGGCGATCGTCCAAAAATTCTCAATTACACCTTCTGAAGCCGACTGCGTGCGTCGTGTTACAGATGTCTTGCCGTCTGCTGATATTGAAAAATCTTCACCATTATCTGTACCCCAAGTTTCTGGAGGTTTTGGTAAATACAAGACTTCACGCCATTTCACTTCACCTTGGTAGTTTTTGAGTTGAATCCGCCACCCGTAGGTATTTCCTTCCTGAAGTGGCACTCTTTTTGTCTGGAAAATGGTAACGTTTCCTTTGGAGTCAACTCTCTTCAGACCAAACTCGGTGTTACTGACAGTAATCTGTTTTGCATTCGTTGACGGCAGAGATGATATGGCATTTTCTACCAAAACAGAAGTAGCGTTGATTGGCTTAGAACCGATGACCCCAGATATTAGCCAAAAAACAGCTAGCACAGCAGTAATAGTCCAAATTCTCATTAGTATGGTTTTCCTATCAGACTTTTGGTACTTATTCAAGTAATCTGCCATGTTTTCCGGGTCAAGGTTAGCGATGGTTAGACAAAGACGAGATTGCTTTCAGAAATTTGGCGGATTTAATCAACCTACTGACTTTGGTCAACATCCAATTTAAAATCAGTAAATCATAATCTTGGCGAAAGGCAAACCATTGCGCCGTCGTTTTTCCATCTGCGCTCGCATCTACTCCATACCCATTCCTCACCGTTTTACTCTACAAGACACTTCACGGACGGGATAGTGTGGCATGGATATAGTATTCTAAATCCTGAATTCAGAATTCTGACTCCTTCTTTATTTCCCCCTTTTCTAATCACACTTTGCACATGAGATACCAAGTTGGCGGTAGCCTCCACAGTGACGATCCCACTTATGTTGTGCGTCAAGCAGACGAAAAACTTTATACCAGTTTAAAAGGTGGCGATTTTTGCTACGTCTTCAACTCTCGCCAAATGGGTAAATCATCCCTACTACAGCGAATAAGTCGTCGTCTCAAGTCAGAAGGCTATAAATGTGTTTACTTAGACGTGACGCAATTGGGTAGCGAGGATACCACATCAGCACAATGGTATAAAGGAATCATTGTCAGCATATTCTACGGGTTAAATCTGGCGGAACACGTCAACTTTAAGCAATGGTGGAATATGCAAACAGGTCTTTCTCCTGTACAAAAGCTACACCAGTTTGTTGAAGAAATATTGCTGCCAAATGTTAAGAGCGATTCTGAAGAAGGCGGCGAAGCTAAAGGCATTTTCATTTTAATTGATGAAATTGATAGTTTGCTGAGTTTGAATTTTCCGGTCAGTGACTTTTTTGCCTGGATTCGTCATTGCTACAATCAGCAAGCACACGACCCAAATTTTCAACGCCTGGGATTTGCATTGTTTGGAGTCGCCAGTCCATCTGATTTAATTGCTGACAAACGTCGGACACCTTTTAACATTGGGACAGCTATTGAGTTATACGGCTTTCGATTGCATGAAGCTAGCCCATTGCTAAATGGGTTAAAAGGAGCAATTGAGCGACCAGAAGTTGTGCTGCAAGAGGTGATCTATTGGACAGGGGGACAACCGTTTCTCACTCAAAAACTCTGTCAATTAATTCTCCAAACTGCCTTAAAGACATCAGAGCGGAAAATTTTCCTACTCCCAAAAACTGAGGCCTATTGGGTAGAAGAATTGGTGCGATCGCAGATTATCCAACACTGGGAATCACAAGATGAACCCGAACACCTGCGCACGATTCGCGATCGCTTACTTTTCAACCAACAACAAAGTGGACGGTTGCTGAGTCTTTATCAGCAGGTATTGCAAACCCAGGAAATAGAGGACGAGGGGAAATGGGGATGGGAGGACGCAAATAATGAAGACACTAGCGACTCTTGGCGTTCCCAGTCTTTGCGTCCTTTTTTATCTCCCGTGGCTACCGATGATAGCCGAGAACAGACAGACCTTTTACTATCAGGATTGGTCGAGAAGTACAACGGCTATCTTAGAATTAAAAATCCCATCTACCGACATATTTTCAATACTGAATGGGTGTTAAAGCAGTTAGACAATTTGCGCCCTTATTCACAGCCATTCAATGCTTGGGTAGCATCGAGCTTTCAAGATGAGTCACGCTTGCTGCGGGGTAATGCCTTACAAGAGGTTTTGGACTGGACTCAGCGTAAAAGTCTCAGTGATTTGGACTATCGATTTTTAGCAGCTAGCCAAGAATTGGAACGTCGAGAAGTCCAGCAAAAAATGGAAGTAGAACGACTCAAAGAAACTGAAGCGCGATTGGCAAGCGAACAAAAGAGCGCTCGGCTTCAGCGACGACTCCTATTAGGAGTAAGTTTAGCCTTACTAGCAGTTATTGTCTTGGGGTTCACAACACTCTACGCCGATCGACAAGCATCACTGAGTGAGGTACGAGCGATCGCATCTGCTTCCAATGGAAGTTTTAATTCCAATCAACGCTTAGATGCACTGGTACAAGCAATCCGAGCCAGACAGGAATTTCAACGGCTCGATCTGCAAAATTTGGCAGATGCCAATGCTCTGGATCTCCAAACCCGTAAAGTATTAGAACAAGCTGTCTACGGTGCTGATGAATTCAATCACTTGTCGGGGCATCAAGGGATTGTCTTAGGCGTTGATTTTAGCTCTGATGGCCAGTGGATTGTCTCATCTAGCATCGATCGCACAGTCAAGCTATGGAAGCGGGATGGAACACTGGTGAGAACGCTACCACATACTGCAACCATACAAAGCGTCCGCTTCAGCCCGGATAGCCGCCGGATAGTCGCTGCCGGCATTGATGGCACTATCCGTCTCTGGACGATCGATGGTAAATTGTCAACCATCTTCAAAGGGCACAAATCTGCGGTGTGGCGAGTTGCCTTTAGCCCAGATGGACAAACGATCGCTTCTGCCAGTGGCGATTTTAGCGTCAAGCTTTGGCAACTAAATGGCACTTTAATCAGAACTCTTAAACATCAGCGTGGTGTGTGGGGAATTGCCTTCAGCCCCGATGGTCAAACTCTCGCTTCTTCTATGGTAGGCGGCAAGAATCAGCTTTGGCGATTGGATGGAACGCTACTCAAAACATTCACAGCTGGAAACGCAACTATTTGGAGTGTTGCTTTTAGCCCCGATGGACAAACTTTAGTGTCTGGCGGTGCAGATAAGATGGTGCGACTGTGGAATCGAGAAGGCACTCTCCTGAGAACTTTTAAAGGGCATACTGCTGAAGTATTGGGTGTAGCCTTTAGCCCTGATGGGCAGACTATTGCTTCCGGCGGTTCTGATAAAACCGTTAAACTCTGGCGAATAGATGGTACTTTATTAAGAACTTTGCAGGGGCATACCTCAAATATTCAAACCATCGCCTTCAGTCCTGATGGAGAAACTCTCGCCTCTGCCAGTCACGACAATACCATCAAACTCTGGAGAGTCCACTCACCCTTAATAAAGCTACTCAATGGCCATCAAGAAATGGTCTGGCGGGTGGCATTTAGCCCTGATGGGCAACGGCTAGCTTCCGTTGCTGGCAAAGAAGTCAAACTCTGGAGACGCGATGGTTCTCTCGCCAAAACCATTGTTGAAGAAGATTCTCGAATGCTTAGTCTTGACTTTAGCCCCGATGGTCGAACTTTAGCGATCGTTGGTTCTAAGGGTGTTGTAAGACTGTGGCAACTAGACAGCAATCAGCGAACCATTCTGGAAGGGCCAGGTATCGGTCTTTTGGGTGTTAGCTACAGTCCTGATGGCAACCGATTAGTGACTGTGGGTTTTGATTACAAGCTGAGACTCTGGCAACGCGGCTCCAATGGAGAGTTTCAACTCCAGCAAATTATTCAGGCGCATACAGGGCGAATTTGGGACATTGTTTATAGTCCAGATGGGCAGTTTATCGCCTCTGCTAGTGCTGATGGCACTATCAAACTGTGGACTTCAAAAAATAGCGATCGCCTGTTAGAAAAACCCGATCGCACCTTAGAAGGGCATAAGAGTGAAGTTTTTGGGGTTGCCATTAGCCCGAATAGTCAATTGATTGCCTCTACAGGTGGGGATGGTAGTCTGCGACTTTGGAAACGTGATGGCACTCTGGTGAGGAGCTTTGATGGTAAAAGTATTGGCTTAACCAGGGTAGCATTCAGTCCAGATGGTCAAATGCTAGCAGCCGCAAGTTTTGACAATACGATCAAAGTCTGGAAAATTGATGGTACTTTACTCGTCACCCTGAATGGACATACTTCTAATGTGAGCAGTGTTGCCTTTAGCCCTGATGGTAAAACCCTTGCCTCTGGCGGAGATGACCAACTTGTAATTCTGTGGGATTTAGAAGAAATTCTCCATCTCAACCTACTGAAATACAGTTGTGATTGGGTACGGGATTATTTAAAGACTAATATAACAGTGGAAAAGAGCGATCGCTCTCTTTGCAATTACAGCCTTTTTCATTGATTTGAAGCATAATCCCTTGTTAAGGCGGCTCAATACCTGTGAATGAAATTCTCAAGCTGCCCTTGCGGTCAGAATTTCTAAATCTTGAAGCAATTCCAACAACCAAAACTCGTTTAATATAATCACTGACGAAATTTGCACGGCAATTTAATTTGAACAATTAGTTTATTTAGCAGAATCTTTGATTAACAATAATTAAAAAACATCAAAAATTCTATGCTTAAACTACTCAGATACATTAGTATTTTTCTCATTACTGCCTGTTTACTACTTGCTTGTAATACTTCAGTACCAACTGAAGTAAAACGCCCTCCATTGAAAGTGATATTTGGATCTTTTGTTGGAGAGCTTCCAGGCATCATTGCTCAAAAAAAAGGATTCTTCAAAGCCCAAGGGGTAGATGTGGAACTAATTCATACACAATACGCCCAATTGGAACAAGCAAACTTCAATGCGGGTAAGTATGATGGGATTACGTCGTCCTTGGGAAATTTTATCATCTTGAGTGCCGCAAATCCAGATATACAAGGCGCGATCGTTATAGATGAATCAATAGGAGCAGATGTGGTAGTAGCCCAATCAAAAATTAAAACCGTAGCTGACTTGAAAGGGAAAAAGCTGGGTGCAAATCTAGGCGGTTTTAGCGAAGTTTTCGTGACTGAAATGTTGAAAACTGCCAATTTAACTAGTGATGATGTGAACTTAGTTCAATTAGAGGCTTCAGAAATTCCTCAACGCCTGAAAAATAATACTATTCAAGCCGGACACACTTGGCAACCCTATCTCTCTGAAACGATAAAATTAGGGGGAAATATCCTATTTACTAGCAAACAAACCCCTGGCTTTATTTTAGATTTGATTATCTTTCGTGGTGAGACAATCCGCGATCGCCCCGAAGACATTCGTGCATTTGTGCAGGGATGGCTGCAAGCTTCGACCTACTGGAAAGCAAATGTTGAAGAAGGAAAAGCGATCGTCAGCAAAGCGTTAAAAATTCCGATAAATACTCTCTCTCTAGAGGGAATAAACCTAACTGATTTAGGTGAAAATCAAAAATATTTTCAATCTAATAACCCTAAGTCCATTGACAAAACTGCCAAGATATATGCAGACTTTTTTATTCGCTCTGGAAACATTACGCGTATTCCTGAGCTAAAAAGTTTGTTCAATTCTTCCTTCTTGAATCCCCCCTAGTTTGAAGCTATGCAGCACTCTTTTTTGGGCGGTATCCGTACAAAGTTGATCGCCTCGTTTCTCGTTGTTGCTTTGATTCCATTGCTGTTATTGGCATTTATCAACAAACAGACAACTGAAAAAGCACTAACTGACAACGCCCGACAAGCCCTATCTGCGGCGGCTAACGAAACCGCTAACAGAATAGATGCCTTTATTGATGGAAATCTCAATGCCGTGCGTGTAGAGGCGATTTTACCAGGTTTGGCACGCTACCTCAGCCTAACTCCAAAACAGCGAGACGGCAGCCCCGAAATGCAATTGGCGACAGAAACATTAATGCGTCTCAGTCGCAAAGATATGCTCAATATTCTCTCTTATGCTTTGCTCGACTTAAACGGTAAAAATGTATTGGATACACGTACATTGAATATTGGCAAAGACGAATCAGTTCAAGATTATTTTAAAAAACCGCTACAAACTGGTTTCTCCTTTGTTTCTAGCATGAAGCGATCGCCGACAATTCCCAATCTTATTACCCTCTTTTTTAGTAGTCCGGTTCGCAATGCCAAGGGAGATATATTGGGTATATTGCGTGTTTCATATAATGCGACTGTTGTTCAGCAGTTAGTAACTCGACAAACCGAACGGGCTGGGGAAAAATCTTTTGCGATTCTTTTAGATGACAATAATATTTATCTCGCACATAGCACTGCACCGGAACTGCTTTTTAAATCAATTGTGCCTCTACCTGATGATGTTGTAACTCAACTGCAACAGGAAGGTCGTTTGCCTAATTCTTCTTTCAAAGAATTGGCAACTAATGAATCCAAACTTAAACAAGCATTGGATAATAAACAGTCGTATTTAATTGCATCCTTGTCAGCAACAGGCGATCGCGTTAATCTAATTGCGATCGCTCGTTTGCAATATAAACCTTGGTCTGTGTTGTTTGCCCGACCCCTTGCCGTTGCTTTAGCACCTGTAGAAAAGCAAATTCGTAACACAATTTTTCTATTTGCATTTATCGCTGGAGTAGTGACAATCATCGCTTTTGCTATTGGACAAGTGCTAACAAAGCCAATAATTCACCTTACCAATATAGTTTTCCAGTTTACCGCGGGTAACTTAGATATCCGTGCCAAAAATAAATCAAAAGACGAAATAGGTCAACTGTCAAAATCGTTTAACAACATGGCACTTCAGTTACAAACATCTTTGGAAACTTTAGAACAACGGGTACAGGAGAGAACAGCAGAGTTAGCCATTGCTAAAGACAAAGCCGAAGTCGCAAATCAAGCTAAAAGTTTATTTATTGCGAATATGAGTCATGAGTTGCGATCGCCCCTCAATGCTATTCTAGGTTTTTCTCAGTTAATGTTACGCGCGAAAAACTTGCCTGCCGAGCATTATGAAAATGCCGGGATCATTTATCACAGTGGTGATTATTTACTAACGCTCATCAATAATATTCTCGATTTATCAAAAATAGAGGCGGGTAAAACTACTCTTAATCCTAGAGATTTCGATTTATATCGCTTGCTAGATGACTTAGAAGATATGCTACATTTACAGGCAAGCAATCAAGGCTTAAATTTAATATTTCAACGTAGTGAAAATGTCCCATGTTATATTTGCACAGATGAGTTAAAACTCCGGCAAGTATTAATTAATTTGATTACTAATGCCATTAAGTTTACTCAAAAAGGAACAATTAGTTTAACAGTAAATAATACTAGTGAAGAAATTACAGATATTTTAACTCTTGATTTTGAAGTCTGTGATACAGGAGTGGGAATTGCAGCCGCAGAATTACCCAAACTTTTTAATGCTTTTTCTCAAGCACAAGCTGGAAAAGAATCTCAAGAAGGAACGGGTTTAGGTTTAGCAATTAGTCACAAGTTTATTCAGTTAATGGGAGGAGATATTTCTGTTGAAAGTAAATTAGGAGTCGGGACAACTTTTAAATTTTATATTCAAGCAAAGTTAGGTCAACCAACCAATAACAATACTTTAGAAGTACATCCAAAAGTATTAGAACTTGCACCAGGACAACCTATATATAAACTATTAATAGTAGATGATAAACCTATTAATCGCCAATTATTAATTAAACTCTTACAACCGTTAGGGTTTGAGATGAAAGAAGCTAGTAATGGCAAAGAAGCGATCGCTATTTGGAATGAATGGGAACCCCACCTGATTTGGATGGATATGCGAATGCCTGTCATGGACGGTTACGAAGCTACAAAATATATCAAGTCCACTACCAAAGGGAATGCTACAGCTATAATTGCTCTGACAGCAAGTGTTTTAGAAGAAGAAAAAGCGATCGTTCTTTCAGCCGGATGTGATGACTTTCTCCGCAAACCTTTTGCAGAACATACAATTTTTGACACACTAGCCAAACATCTTGGTGTCAAATATATATTTGCTGAAAATAATTCTTCAAATTTGGAATATACAGAAAAAAATACTTTAACATCCCAAAATTTAATTTGTATGTCTCAAGAATGGATTAATCAATTCTATGAAGCTGCATTAGAAGCAAATACTAATCGTGTCATAGAATTAATTAGAGATATTCCTAAAACAGAAACTTTTTTAATTCAATCTTTAACAAAACTTGCTCGTCAATTTGAATTTGAGGAATTAGTTGATTTAGCCGAACCCCTGAGAAGCAATGAATCTTAATTCTGATAAAGAAAATAAAGGTAATATTCTCCTAGTAGATGACAATCCCAAAAATTTACATTTATTAAGTGATTCTCTGGTCAAACTCGGCTATACTGTTCGCAGTGTCACAAGTGGACGGATGGCACTAAAAACAATAAAGGCAAAGCGACCAGACATCATTCTTTTAGATATTAAAATGCCAGAAATGGATGGCTATCAAGTTTGTAGAACTCTGAAAGCCGATGAAGTTCTACGCACCATTCCCGTTATTTTTATTAGTGCTTTAGATGATGTCTTCGATAAAGTGATAGCCTTTGAGTCAGGGGGCATAGACTACATCACTAAACCCTTTCAGATGGAAGAAGTTGTAGCGCGTCTAGAAAATCAGTTAACCATTCAACGCCAGCAACGGCTTCTAGAACAAGAAAATATTAAGCGTAGGGAAACAGAAGAAATACTGTATCAGTCTAGGGCAATGCTAGCCAGTATTTTGAATAGTTCGCTAGATGGTATTGCCGCTATGCAAGCTGTCCGCAACCCTGTAACTGGAGACATTGAAGATTTTCGTTGCTTAGTTATCAATCCTGTTATTGCTAAAGCTTTCGGAAGCAAATGTGAAGAGATAATCGGCAAATTAGTACTCAAAAAACTCTTAGCTCATCTAGAACCAGAACTCTTTAATCACTTCGTTAATCTTGTCAAAACAGGGGAAGCTTTCAAGCGAGATTTTTATCATCCATTAGGTAATTCTTGCTGGTATCACTTTGTTGCAGTCAAACTAGATGATGGTTTTGCTATTACCATATGCGACATCACTGGACGAAAACAAATTGAATTGGCTCTCCAAGATGCAAATCAGAAACTAGAACAACTGGCAAATTTAGATGGCTTGACTCAGGTGGCTAACCGTCGTTGCTTTGATGCACGACTTAAAGCAGAATGGAGACGCCTTGCACGAGAACAACAACCCTTGTCACTGATTATGTTTGATGTTGATAAATTCAAACTTTACAACGATTACTATGGTCATCTTGCTGGCGATGATTGTCTAATGAGGATAGCGCAAACAGTGCAACAAACAATTCATCGTCCTGCCGATTTAGTAGCGCGTTACGGTGGAGAAGAATTTTTGGTACTCTTGCCCAATACTGACTTAGCGGGAGCGATTAAAGTAGGGCAAAGTATTCAGCAAGCAATTCATGCTCTGGCTATTCCCCATGTACAGTCTGATGTCAAAAATATTATCACCGTTAGTTTAGGAATTACCTCTCGCATACCTATTTGGAACATCAGGCCAGACACACTCATTGCTTCAGCAGATAAAGCACTGTACGATGCCAAACAAAATGGGCGCGATCGCTATTGTAATGATTGAAAGATTTTTATGGCAATACCTTCATTTCCAGCATTATTACATCAGTAACAATCACATCCAGCTTTTCTTTTAAAAGAATACAGGAGCTATTATTTCAATGCTGAATCGACCGTGCTTGAATACCACATTATACCATTCCTCGTCATCCATCTCGTTATAGTGTAGGTAGCCATCGCGGAATGCACAAACACGTTTAGGTTCAAGAAGCAACAGTTTCCAAAATGCCTTGGCAATACGTTCATAAATCTCAGTTGATGAACCATCTGGATTAAAACGTAGTCCAGCACGAAGATTGTAATCTTCACAGATAAATGGGTATGCTATCCAGTCTCCATTTGACCCTAGCTCACAAGCCATGAACATTTGCTCTATGAGTGCATACTTGTAGTCTGGAATAGACAAGCTGATCAAAATATTAGAACCAAATATGGCTGGAATTCTAGCCCGTACCCACACTGCATTAGCTGATTCTCCAAATAGATCCTGGCATCTCTGTAAAATACTTGGAGGTTGTCCCTCAATGTAGTCTGAAAGAGGAAACATTGGATCTTCTCCAACCCTCTGATATGAGATAATTTCTAGTTCGCTACCCAAGTCACCTAATAGCGCAATAAAAACAAACCCACCATGCTGGGCACATTCCCCAAGAATCTGATGAAACCATCCATGTTTGATAACAATGGAAACCATCAATCGAACTACTTATTTAATATTAATAGTTTTGTCATTATTTATACTAAATTACAAGTACGTTGCAACGCTTGCTGAAGTAAAGATTGATATTCTTCATCCCCAACCCGATAAGCGCCAAACCTTTCCAAATGGGGATTCATCATTTGGGCATCAAAAAATACAAATTTCCTCTGGCGCAATCTTTCCACCAATTTAACCATCGCCACCTTTGAGCCTTCGGGAATGCGGTAAAACATCGACTCGCCAATAAAAGCCCCACCAATCACAATCCCTAAAATTCCTCCAGCTAATTCGTCACCTTGCCAAGTTTCAAAACTATAAGCATAGCCACTCTGGTAAAGTAGCCAGTAAATCTTTTCTAATTCCGGTGAAATCCAGGTTGTCTCTCTATCAGCACAGCCAGCCACCACAGCTTGGAAGTCCCGATTAATCGCCACAGTAAACCGCTCTTGATTCAGAACACGCTGCAAAGACTTGGGATAACGAAACCGTTCATCCAAAGGAATAAAAGTTCGATCGCGACTTCCGTACCAACTCAGGCGATCGCGCTCATCAGCCATGAGAAAATAGCCTTGTGCATAGCCCTCAACAATAGCCGCGATATCATATTGCATAAATAAATATAAAAAAACACTCCTAGAAACGCAATTTGATGCTAAAAAATCAACCTCAGCGTTCCTCTGCGTTTCCCCTTGCGTCCCTCTGCGTTTAAAAAAAGATGACTCAACCAATTCCACCCATCACCCTACCACCGCCCGAAAACCCCCTACTCGAAGGTGAATGGTTACGAGAACGCTTACAACGGTGGCTAGATACAGAATTTATCCCCGAAGCAGTAAACCAAAATATTGCCCAACGAGCCGCACAGATTTTTGTGCGTCAACGGATGGAAGGAGAAAATGACCTTGGTTCTCTGGTAATTGCCATTGTCACAGAGATGCAGTCCTATGATTTTTCCAATAGCTTCTACGGAGAGTTTGCGATCGCCAACGCCGTCAGCGATCTACTCTTAGAAAGTCTGGGAATTGATAAGTGTTGTGGGCAATAAGAGTTAGGAGTTAGAAGTTAGGAGTTAGGTTTGTCTCAATTAATAACTCATCACTCATAACTCATCACTCATAACTTTTTACCAACTAGACTTAACAACTCCAGGTAAAAGACCTTCATGCGCCCATTCTCGTAGTACGTTCCGAGACAACCCAAAATCGCGGTAAACTCCTCTAGAACGACCAGTCAACCAGCAACGGTTGCGGTGGCGGGTGGGCGCACTATTCCGGGGTAGCTGTTGAATCTTCCGGTGGATTTCTAGTTTATCCAAAGGAGATGCTGCACTTCTGAACTCTTCTAAAAGAGTTTCCCGCTTGTCAGCATACTTTTCGATCAACTTGGTGCGCTTTTTCTCGCGCTCAATCATGCTCTTTTTTGCCATATATTCTCTAACTTATTTGAAGACACCGTTTTCCATTCTACAGTCTCTCCATCAATTCTGGGGTTACTTGTGTCGCTTATCCTACAACCACTGGCTTATTTGCAGCCGGACATAAATCGGCAAGCTCGCAAGCAACGCAGACGGGAGAGCGGGCTTTACAAATAGCACGACCGTGATAAACCAGCCGAATTGACCAATTTTCCCAATCAGGCTGAGGCAATAAACCCATTAAATCTTGCTCAATCCGAATGGGGTCTGTATGTTCAGTTAAACCCAAGCGTTCGCACAGGCGCTTAACGTGAGTATCTACTGTCACGCCAGCATTAATCCCATAACCATGAGCTAGGACTACATTTGCTGTCTTGCGCGCCACACCTGGAAGCTTTAATAATTGCTCCATTTGGTTGGGGACAACAGAGTTAAACTCAGTGACAATCATCCGACAGGCGGCTTGAATGTTCTTGGCTTTATTGCGATAAAACCCTGTTGAACGCACCAAACTTTCTAATTCTACCAAATCAGCGATCGCTAAACTTTCTGCATCAGGAAACCGAGCAAATAAAGCTGGTGTTACTTTATTCACCCGCTCATCAGTACACTGAGCAGAGAGAATCGTTGCCACCAACAATTGTACTGGCGTTGAGTAGTTCAAAGAGCAAGTAGCATCTGGATAAAGACGCTTCAGCCGAGCTAAAATTTCTATCGCCCGTTGCTTTTTAGATAACGATTTGCAGGTAATGCTTACTGGAACAATTTTTGTACCCATTCCAATTGGCTAGTTAATTGGGTAGTTTCTTTGACGATCAGAAAAATTCCTAACCCTAAGAGTAACACCAAACCGGTTTGCATTACACTTTCTTGAATGCGGGCGGGTACAGGCTTACCGCGTAAACCTTCAATTAGCAGGAAAGCGAGTTGTCCGCCATCCAAAGCTGGTAAAGGCAAAATATTGATAATAGCCAAGTTAATGCTGATAATTGCCGCAAAAGACAACAGATTTACAGTATTGTCCTCAGCTAATTTCGCACCAATTTTGACAATATTAACTGGCCCAGAAACTTGCCCAGCAGTTTGTTGAAAGTTAGTAATTAACTGACCAAAACCGCTTAGTGTACCAACAAATAATTGTTGAAATCTATTAGCAGCAAGACCAAAAATTTCAAAAGGACTATTAGGACGGCGATAAATTGCTGTAGCATTTGGACTGAGTGCCACACCAACTACGCCTTTGCCATCGGCTCCCAATTTCGGAGTTAATTTCAGGGTTTGTTGTTGGTTTTCACGTTGAATTTTCAGTTCGATTTGCTGATTGGGATGAGTTTGAATTTCTTTAGTCAGCAAAGGAGTTGATTTATCAGAAGCTAGGAGTTCCTGACCGTTAACAGCCAGAATAATATCTCCTTCCCGAATTCCTGCTTGGTAGGCAACAGATTCTTGATTAACAGGCTGGACAACTACACCAGCTTGATAGGTTAATTCCTTGGGAATGCCGACAATACCCAATTGCAGAGCCAACACCAAGTAGGCAAATATTAAATTGGCGATTACTCCAGCACTGATGACAATTGCCCGGTCTAAAACTGGACGGTTACGCAGCAGATTTGGGTCATTGGGTGGAACATCGCTATCGGGGTCATCATCGGGAAAGCCCACAAAACCGCCCAAAGGAAAGGCGCGGACAGCATATTCGGTTTGTGAACCTTGGTACTTCAAAAGAACCGGGCCAAAACCCAAAGAAAAACGGTTAACGAGAATGCCTTGAGAACGTGCTGCAACAAAATGCCCCAACTCGTGTACCAAGATCAAAACAGCCAAGACTGCGATCGCTGCTAAAACTGACATAGAGTAAATTAGTGAAGATATTAAGCTATAGTTATCTCTATTCTAATTGGGCATTGGGAATGGGGTATGGGGCATAGCTCATTGGTAAAAGACAAATGACAAATGACCAATAACCAATGACAAATTACAAAACTTCACGTCCCAAGTAAGGTTGCAATACTTCTGGTATCCTCACCGTCCCATCAGGTTGTTGATAATTCTCCAAAATTGCTGCCATCGTCCTTCCCACCGCCAAACCCGAACCATTGAGGGTATGTACAAACTGAGTACCTTTCTTCCCCGTCTCTTTGAAACGAATATCAGCCCGTCGTGCCTGAAAATCTATAGTATTGGAACAGCTAGAAATTTCACGGTATTTTCCAGAAGAGGGCAACCAAACCTCTAAATCATAAGTTTTGGTAGAGGCAAATCCTAAATCCCCAGTACTTAAATTTACTACTCGGTAAGGCAATCGCAACGCCTGTAAAATTGCTTCTGCATTCCCTACCAATTTTTCCAGTTCATCAAAAGACGTACTGGGTTCGACAAACTTCACCATTTCTACTTTGTTAAATTGATGCAGGCGAATTAATCCCCGCATATCGCGCCCATAACTACCAGCTTCGCGGCGAAAACAGGGAGTAAAGGCACAGTGGTAAATAGGCAAATCTTCAGCAGCGAGAATTTCACCCCGATAAAGATTTGTAACTGGAACTTCAGCTGTCGGAATCAGCCATAAGTCATCATCAGCGCATTTAAAGCTTTCTTCCGCAAACTTGGGTAACTGACCGGTCGCCGTCAAAGACTCAGTATTAACTAACAGCGGCGGACTGACTTCCACATACCCAGCTTGAGTATGGAGAGACAGCATAAATTGAATTAATGCCCTCTCCAATCCTGCACCAGCGCCTATTAATGTCACAAAGCGACTTTGGGCAACTTTTACAGCTCGTTCAACATTGAGAATACCCAGCTTTTCGCCAATTTCCCAGTGAGGGAGAATATTCGGATTTTGAGGAATGTACTCATCACCCCAACGGCGTACTTCTACGTTATCTTCCTCATTCTTTCCAAGGGGTGTAGAGTCACTTGGTAAATTCGGAAGTGCCAACACAAGTTGGTAAATTTCAGCTTTGAGGTCTTTTTCTTGGGGTTCGAGTTGACTCAACGTCGCTTTAAGAGAGTTACCTTCATCCCGCAAAGCTTGAATTTCTGGGTCTTGAGGATTGATCCCAGATTTAATCTTCTGACCGACAATTTTACCAATTTCGTTGCTCCGAGCTTGGAGTTGACTGCGCGTCCCCTCAAGTTCCCGTTGTTTCCGATCTAACAGTAATATCGGTTCGATGTCGTATTTACCACTACGACTATTCAATCGTTCTTGAACTAATTGGGGATTTTCCCGTATTTGCTTGATATCCAGCACAGATTTTTCTCAGTTTTTAGCCTATTATCTACCTGCCAACACATCAGCATATACTGATTTTGGCTTTGTGTGAGCAGAAAAGCAACCATTTAAATTTAGTATTATTCTGATTTTCTAGATTCCTGAGTGTTTGCAGGTGAGGCTAGCCAGTAGGCAAGTACGCCTGATAAACCACTCCAGTAAACTGCCTGGTTTTGGCTATTATCGCGTTCCAAAAAGATTAGGGAACTACATAATCCAATCATCAATGTGCTAAAAAGTACTTGTATACCAAACTTCCATATTTCTAGTTTTTCCATAGTGTCAGACCTTCAATAAAAATTAATTCACCTTGATAACGGTTCTAATATCACTCTTTAGATGGGTGCTAACGTAAGAAACTGGTATTATTCTTCACACAGTAATTTAATAATTTCGGAAAAGTACAATCAACATATTTGAATTATTGCCATACAACTTTTGAAAAAGAGGAGAAAAGAAGTCAAAAGAATTGCTGATTTTTGACTATTACCTTTTCTTCTGACTCCCTTTTCTACGGTCGGTTAATGCGATTGAGTAACCAAAGTGACGCCACCAGCCCTGCAAAGTGGGCTGAGACAGTGTTGGTGTTTGCCTGTACTACAAGCATATCTAGACCGCTAATAATCCGGGTAGGGTCAAAAAATTGGGTAGTTATCGCTTGCGGAGATATGGATCGTGCTACCAGTGTTCCAACGATCGCTTGCGCTCCCAAAAGAGTCACTAGCGTTCCTCCTAAATTCACCCACACACCTAAGCGTAATACTTGCACAGTCTCGCTTTTCCGAGGGCGGTTGCTGGGATTGGAGGATTCCAATTGCTTGCCAATTCTCGTGTAACGGTAAGCTAAATAAATCCCCCCACCTAAAACAACCAGTCCACAAATTGCTAAAAATACGCCAAAGCCAGTCCCAGGATTATTACTAGGACTGCCAGTTCTTTGATTAAAGATGGCGAACAGCAGCACAATTATGCTAGAAACAACGCCTAGTACTAGCTGAATCCAGAAGCTAATCCAACCTGTAAGGCGAAAAGTTTGGGCAATTGCCCTAAGAGTTGAGGAAGATGATGGGGCATCGGGAGTTTGTGACATAGCGATCGCTAATATGCTGGGTGCTTGATAAAGGAAGGCGAAGAGGAGAGGACGAAGGGAGTTTAGCGCCTTCTTTGATAAATTTACTATCACACTTGTCAAATAAGACAAGAAATTCTGCGATCGAGGAAATCAGAAATGGTTACTGTTTAAGTATGTCTACCGACGTAGCAGTTCGATCTCAGATATATCCCTTAGCTTAAGATTTTAGAATTTGCATTGGGAAAATCACTGTAAAACAAAGTGTTTATTAAGCTTTACAGACAAAATAGCATTTTACCTGTAAAATTTCTTCGATGGCATTTTATTGCTTAAGCAGCTCGGCATCAGTTAACACCAAGATACTGAGTCTCTCACTGTCTGTTCGCTCCTCACCACACCGTATCGAGCTTGAGTGGGGGTACATTGTTTTGTGCCCCTAAAACTCGCAAACTCGCCCCACAACTTCACAGGCGTGGGTAATTGTTTGATGTTTACGCAATAGATATCTAGTCTAAGTAGCTTTATATGTATTACTCGCGTAGTAGTAGCACTGTATACTAGCTACAAGGATTGTAGACTTTACCCTAAGGCATTTTTTTTAGCCATTCACTAACCATGAAACTTGAGGATATATATCAATTTTTTGAGAATCCTCCGCCAACTTACCTTTGTCAAGAACTAGCAGTTTGTTACATACTGTCTGTTTTATTACAAGGTGAATCCTACGGAACCGAGTTGATTGAGCAATTAGAAACTGAGTATCCCGTCTATCGGCTTTCAGATACCGTACTTTATAGTGCAATCAAATTTCTAGAAGACCAAAAGGCAATCACTGGATATTGGAAGAAACTCGAAGGACGGGGGCGCCCCAGGCGGATGTACCAAGTTTCTCCTGAATGGCAAGTTCAAGCTCAGGATTTAGCTTTTCAATGGCTTGACTACATCAACGGGAGGAAAAAGTAACGAATCATTGATAATGAATAAGTCTCCTCCAGTCAAACACTAACAATTAGTTATGGATACTGCTATTCTGCCATCTACCTTCCTGCTAACCTTGTTGTTATCGGTTGGGCTGTTTTTCTTTATTCGTGCCTCGACTAAAGACCGCACAGAAATAGCCCACCTAGTATCTGAGCAAGATGAAGCTGTTTTAATGTCTCAATTAAAAGAGTATTTTCGATCGCGGTCTTACCGAGTGGCAACGGTAGACCGAGAACAAAATCAGGTAATTTTTGAAGGTAATGTTCGTCCCAGCTGGTTCTTAGCCATATTTCTAACTTTCCTAGCAGCGACTGGCATTGTTTGTCTATCTCTGGTGACATCCCTGCTTTTTCCTAGCCTGAGTACCCTTGTTCTGGCGATGGTACTGCTGTCGCCTTTAAGTGGTCTATTTTATTGGAAAAAATCTGGAAGACTTGAGAAGGTATCGCTCAAAGTAGAAACAACTCAGAGCGAACAAACCTCCTCAAGTAAGATTGCTGTAGTTGCCCATCGAGATGAACTCAGCGAGTTGCAGAGGACTCTACAGCTCAAGCCTGGGAAATAATTGTTGATTGTTGCGACCATCTCTTAACTATGATATGCAGACTTCTGACCTAACCTACTATGCAGGCAATGGAAAGTAGTCAGGAGAAAATCAAGACTGCTGCTTTGTCAGTTTTCCCCATGACCAAAGTCGTGGGGAAAAAATTTAAATTCATTAACTTAAATTCATTGACAGAGCAAGCTTTAACCATCTACGGCATAAGAGCGCAACTTCACTCTTCTTTTTAGACGCACTTGGCTCTATACTCACTCCCTTTTGCATCATCAAATTAGTATCAATCCATGCAATCTAGCGTGGTTTGAAACAGCTTCACTTTCCAACTACCTGGACTAGATTTCCTGGCAAATCAGCTACAAACTAAAAAAAAATTAAATTTTGCATAAACTTAGCAATTTTGCCAGTTAATAATAGTCAGGAGCCACATTCAATGCCCAAGATGACCATCTATGGTTCAACGACTAGCTAAAGCAAGAGGTTCTTGACCTGGTGAAGGTTCCAACACCCTCAAACTAGGAAACAAGAAATGGTTTTCCTCTACGTATTGAGCACCAAACAGTCCCTTTTCTGCCCAGAAATAACGATCTGTAGTGTGTTCATTTCGCTTTACAAGTAGCAACGCTGGTGGCAAAATCCCTTCAGCTTGAATGAATCTTCTCGCTGCTGTTACTGGCTTTTCTTCGCCACTTTCGATGCTATATTGAGGCACGTGTTCCAAAATACGCCGTCCTTCCTGACGACGACGACTCTTCCTTTTGCGTCTCCTTGCCAATATACTGTCCTCCTCTTTCAAGCTATAGATTGTAGTGATAGCTACAAAATCCGTCGTCATTATATAGGTTCTAGTTCAGAATATCAATAGTTTTTAACCTTTTAATATAAGAAAGTTAATATCTTTGAAACATCAAGAAAATAAAATCACCTAAGAATATAATTCCTTAGTACAAACCATCTCTTTTGAAGATTTTAGTTAAGCTTGATGAAATGAGTGAGGTAAAAATTAAGTATCCTCTCTTACATCATGCCTCAAAATCTATAATCTTGAGCAAAAGCTAAAAAATGTTAATGTCTGCCAGTTCTGATTTTCTTGCTTTGTGTCGAGAGCAAATAGCGCTACTAACCCAAGGGCTAGGAGCAACTTTAAGTATTGTGTACTTAACACAAGAATTGGTAGATACTCCTTCTGGCGATGCCAAACTGATTCCTGTGGTGATTTACCCGGAAACAGCATTATTGCTGCCAGGAGAGGAAACTATTGAAGCGACGGCATACAAGCAACTTCAACTTGGAAAGGCGTTTATATTACCCAATCAACAGGGAAGGTTATTGACAGCAGGTTCAGAATCTCCAACTTCATCACGGGAGTCTGAGATACCAGATACGTCTCAACCCGATCTCAAAGAGGAATACCTACTTAGTGGCAACCAAATTGTTTTGCCTTTGATTTATGAGGGTGTGATGATGGGGTTATTAGTGACAGGTAGGAAAGATCGGGTATGGAATGAACACGAACAAAGTCAGATTCAACGGATAGCCCAAACATTAGCGATCGCTTGTATTTTAGATCAGCGGCGAGCATGGTTTGAGCAACAGTTGCGCGAGCAACAAATTCTCCAAGAAAAACAGCGAGATTTGCTGGATAATTTGTTGCATCAGTTTCGGAACCCATTAACGGCGTTACGGACTTTTGGCAAACTCCTATTGAAACGACTACGACCAGCAGATGTTAACCGGGATGTGGCAAATAGTATTGTCAGAGAAAGCGATCGCCTCCAAGAATTGCTGCAACAATTCGATCAAGTAATTGATTTGACAGAGGCAGATTTAGCACCACTACATCTCCCTGAAGAAGTATTTGTAGAAGCAACTATCCAAAAAGATGCTAAACCTCCGTTATTATTACCAGGAACGGGAGATAAAGCAGTTGACTGCTCCCTAGCAGATATATTAGAACCATTATTAATATCAGCCAAAGCGATCGCCCAAGAGCGAAAGCTAAAACTAATAACTGAAATTCAAGAGAATTCATCCCTAGTACGTGCCAATGTCAAAGCATTACGAGAGGTGTTAACTAATATTATTGATAATGCTTTGAAATACACTCCCACTGGTGGCAAAATTTTGATTCAGGCGGGGCAAGAAAAAGCTAATTTTCAGGGAATAGTTATTAGTGATAACGGGCCCGGCATTCCACCCCAAGATTTAGAACATCTTGGAGAACGGCATTATCGCGGAGTACAAGCGCAAACAGAAATCCCAGGTACAGGTTTGGGGTTAGCGATCGCTAAACAATTAATAGAGCAAATGCAGGGTGAAATTGAGGTTTTCAGCCCTGCAATCAACTCTAAATTCACTTCACCCAATGCGCCAGGAACTACATTTATTATTTGGTTGCCGGAAGTTGAGAATTAGTTTTTAGCCTTGGACAATAATGTTTTCACTGAACCGCAGTTGTAGCGATCGCGTCGAGATGTGCGATCGTTTGCGGTGAAAGTTGCAGGTCTGCCGCTTTGGTGTTTTCGTGCAGATGACTAATGGATGACGTTCCGGGAATTAACAGGATGTTCGGCGATCTCTGAAGCAGCCATGCCAAGGCGACCTGCATCGGTGTAGCTCCAAGTGATGCTGCGACAGCATCGAGGGCTGACGATTGCAACGGATTGAACCCACCCAGCGGGAAGAACGGCACATAAGCAATTCCCTGCTTTGCGAGGTCGTCAATGAAAGCGTCATCTTCCCGGTGCGCTACGTTGTACTGATTCTGCACGCAGACGATTTCTGCGATCGTTTGCGCCTCTGCCAACTGCGTAGGTGTGACATTGCTCAAACCGAGGTGACGAATTAATCCCTGCTCCTTAAGTTCGGCTAAGGTCGTTAGCGGCTCTGCAAGAGAACCCTCCGATGGCCCATGAACGTCACCCATCAAGCGGAGATTGACAACATCGATCGCATCGAGTCCGAGATTACGCAGGTTGTCGTGAATCGCTTCGGTTAGTTCCTGCGGCGACATCGCGGGAACCCACGAGCCATCTTCAGGACGACGCGCCCCGACCTTGGTGACAATTACCAAATCTTCCGGGTAGGGATGCAGTGCTTGTCGGATAATTTGATTCGTGATGTGAGGCCCATAGAAGTCGCTGGTATCGATATGATTAATGCCAAGTGCGATCGCTTCGCGCAAAACAGCAACGGCTGCATCCACATCTCGCGGCGCACCCATTACATTCGGGCCCGCGAGTTGCATGGCACCATAACCTATGCGCTTCACTGTTATTGAAGTGTTCGGCAGCGTAAAATTCCCACCAAGGTTCGTTTGCTCAGACATATTGCTACTTTCTCCAAGAATTTTTTAGTGATTTAACGAAAGCAATTTTGTAGAGTCCATTTCTCATTGATGTCGCTGCGTGCGATCGCAGCCCTCTCTTGGCGATCGATAGATTCTTAACGCTTGTCATTGTTCGTTGCGGCTTGCGAATATTTGCTCATACTCACCGTTCCTTTCAGCAAATCGTAGTGCTTTGACACGATTAACAAGGATTTCGCCGTGGGGCGGGTTGGGAGTGCTGAGAATCTGCATCACTTCAGCAATAAAGTCAGCCAGTGGCATTGCGGCAGGATCGGTCGCCTGACTAGCCCCGCCAAGTTCCGTCTGTACGTAGGGTGGGGCAAGTTCAAGAACCTCCACGGAGGTTTCTTGAAGCTGAACGCGGAGCGACTGCAACCAAGAGTGCAGAAAAGCCTTGCTCGCGCAATAAGTCGGATATGGACTGATGGGAACGAAAGCCAAGCCAGAGGTGGTGGTGATAATCGTTGAATGCGGTTGCTGTTTGAGAGTCGGGAGGAGTGCCGCCGTGAGGTGAAGTACACCAACAACATTAGTCTGAATCATAGACTGGATCGCAAAGAAATCGATCGGAGCTGAGGTGAGGTCTTCCGTCTTAGCAATTCCGGCATTGTTGATTAGAACATTGAGTTTAGGGAACTGCTCTCGAATGCGGGACGCAAAGGCTTCGATGTCTGCCGGGTCTTGAACGTCAAGTTGAATCCCGTGCATGCCGGAGTGAGCGGCAGTGATTTCGTCGAGAAGATGTTGACGGCGACCTGCGACGATCACTTGATTACCGCGTTGATAGAAAGCCTCGGCAAGCCCACGACCGATGCCGCTTGTGCCGCCAGTGATGAGGATAGTGTTGTCCGTGAGATTCATAAGTATTTTTTCTGTAAAGATGTCAGAGTTTGTTGAGAGTAAAGTTGTTGTAAAACCTGAAAATTCAATCAGCGCTTATTCGCCGCTCACGCGCAACACGATTTTGCCCAGATAGTGCTGTTTCATCGCATCCTGCGCTTGTGCCGCCTCTGACAGCGCAAATGTCTGCGCGATGTGAACTTGAAACTCACCGATACCGATCAATCGGTTAAGTTCGTCTAACAACATCGGGTCGGCGAAGCCATTTGCCTTCTTGAGTTCCACACCGTCGGGCGCTTTGGGTTCGGGCATCACGCCGTTAGGAAAGGAGACGATCCCACCCTGGCGCACCAAACTCAGCGTGGATTGAACCTTGTCGCCGCCCACCAGCACCAGCGCCGCATCGAAACCATCGGGTGCAAAAGCGCGGGCGCGTTGGGCAATGTCGTCGCTGTGTCCGTCCACTGCTTCATCGGCACCCAATTGCTTGGACAGCTCTACGCCGTCTGCACCCGATGCGATCGCGAAAACGTTTGCCCCCATACGTTTAGCCAGTTGCAGCGCCACGTGACCGACACCGCCGCTCGCGCCCCACAGCATTAATTTGGTTTCGCTGCCTATCCCCAGTGCCAGCAAATTGTTTAGCGCTGTGATACCAGCAATGGGTAGTCCGCCTGCCATCACCATATCGAGACCATCGGGTATCGGCGCGATCGTTTTTTCAGATACGATGACGTATTGGGCATAGCTACCGCCCTTGTCATTCATGAAGCTCTGGGCGTAAACGCGATCGCCAATAGCAAAACGCTCAACGCTGTCGCCAATGGCAACGATCGTGCCTGCACATTCGCCGCCCAGCACGCGCGGAAAGTGGACTTCGTTATACACCAGATCGCCTTCACGCTCCATTGCGTCCCAGATGCCAACTCCGGCAGTCTCGATGCGAATCAAAACTTCGCCTGCATCTACCATAGGCACGGCTAAGGTGTGCAAAGTCAGCTTGTCAGCATGACCGAACTCGTCCACAGCCATTGCTTGCATTTGTTGGGGAGTATTTTGCATAAATAGGTTCTCCTGCTTATTGCTTCAGTTGTTATTGAAGAGTTCAAAGGCGTAAAACTTTTCAAAGTTTGTTTGGACGGATTGCCATTTCCTCCAAGAAGTTTTTAATTTCAGGAAACAAATGCGGCATCGTTGTTCGGACTCTTTAAGGTCTTGCTTGAGATGCTTTCATCCTACGAATTCGATTCAGAGTTTCCAATGCCTAAAACTCTTCGATCCTTGCCTAATTCTCCAGCATGGATTGCTTGAAGACATTCTATAATCGTGTAGGGCATTGAATGAGTCGAGGCTTTACCATGACTTTCGTTATCCCCAATTCTGAGGTAGTTGCAGATCGATGCGAAGCGCTGGCGGCATTAGTGGAGCGGCACACCGAACCCAATAACAACCTTGTCTATCCAACTGCGATCGCACCATTGAGCTTTTCGCGATCGAATGCGTCATCTGCCATCATCTACCAGGATTATGAACCGCGTCTGGCCATTCTCGTTCAAGGCAAGAAAAACATAGTGCTGGGAGAGGAAACTTATCCCTATGAGATCGGGCAATGTCTTGTTGTCTCAGTCGATCTCCCCATCGGTGGGTGTATTGTTGAGGCGACAAGCGATCGGCCGTATTTGGGATTAAAGCTGACCCTAGACCCAATGCAACTTTGTGAAATGGCTGCTCAAATGAACTTTAGTTCAGCGAAGAAAGAGAACTCCGTCCGAGGCTTATTTGTCAGCAACGCCGATCCCACGTTGCTTGACTGTGCCCTTCGCCTCACTAAGCTTTTAGATACGCCACAGGATATTCCTATGCTGGCACCGATGATGATTCGGGAACTCTACTACCGTCTGCTGATCGGGGAACAAAGTGAAGCCGTGCGTCAAATTGCTACATCTGGCAGCAGTATGCAGCGAATTGCTGAAGCGATCAAACGCATCAAGTCTAAGTTTACACAGCCGATGCGAGTCGAGGATTTAGCAAAGCAGGTAAGAATGTCTACTTCGTCGTTTCATCAGCACTTCAAGCAAGTGACCTCAATGAGTCCACTTCAATATCAAAAGCAGTTAAGACTGTTGGAAGCCCGTCGCCTGATGCTGACGGAAGATTGTGATGCAACCTCTGCTGCTTATCAGGTCGGGTACGAAAGTCCCTCACAGTTCAGCCGGGAATATTCCCGCCTATTCGGTGCGCCACCGATGCGAGACATCGAACGATTACGAACGGCTTGACTTAGACTTCTTTTAAGGATGGAATAAAAAACAATAGAGCGATGTTTACGACAAGCCGATGCAGTGTCTACGCTTATGGTCGTGATGGAAAACTCCAACAAAGTCGCCTGAAATCCTTATTCTTTCCTCAATCAAAACTTTTCAGTCTACTGAAAGTACCAATCATTGAAATTATTTTTTTTTAAAATACCTATAAAATTAGTCTTGTCTCACCTCTAAAGCGCTATTATCACTCTCATAAATTAACGTGAGTCTCCAACGAAAGCGCACCTACGGTAAGGGCGAAAGAAAACTGCGTTTTCTTAGGAGTTCGATGAACCTTCCCTCCCTGCCTCCCTCTCCTAAAAGGCAAGGGAGGAGTAACGAGTAAGGAGGGTTTTTGCTCCCCTCTCCTGGTAGGAGAGGGGCTGGGGGAGAGGTCAAAATAGCACTCGTCGAACTCACGTTGAATTAATAAAAAACAGCGTAAAAATTTGCTTAACTTAAATTTAGTTTCAGCAATTTTCTAAAAGTTTCTAGTTTGATAAAAAAACTAGCGTAAATACTATATTTAGTATTTACGCTATTCTTACAATTCGGCTTTAGATGTACTAATGACTATCTTAATGAAACCAATAAGTTTTGATTGATGGTCATTTGTAAATCGGTATTTGGGTCAATGGCGATTAAGTCAACACTATTCTTGCCGAAGAACAGACCAACCAACGCACCGATACCAGCACCACCTAAGACTTCTTCTGTGGCAATGGCGCGATCGCCTGTGACAGCAGATACCGCAGTTGCCGCACCTGCGCCCAATACAGTATTCTTGATAATTGAACCAAGACTAGTACCCTTCTTGACGGTTTCAGTTTTGGTAATCACGTCAGAAGTAGCGTTCAGCTGATACTCTTGACCACTGGTCAAAACCAGTTTTTCAGCAACGAATTGAGAACCGCCTGTAGCAGGTTTGAGTTGACCAACAACTTGACTACCAGCAGGAATCACTACAGCTCCGTCTTGCGTTACCACGTTTTGGGATACTGTCAATGTCAAGGGCGATGTTTCATCCTTTGTAACGAGAATTTTTTCTGCCTTGTCATACTTCACAGGAATAGTAGTCCCTTGGGCAATTGTCACTGATGCAGGTGTTGGGGTAGTAGATCCGACAGCCACAACATAGGGTGAGTTAATTGCTGAGGCTTGATTAGAACTAACTAATGCTTGGTAGATAAAAGCTGCTACTTGGGCACGAGTGGCAGTTGCGGTTGGATTCAGGAAGTTCACATTCGGATAGTTCACCACAATTTTCCTTTCAGTTGCTGCGGCGATCGGGCTACGGGCATAGCTAGCGATGTTAGAGGCATCGTTGAAGTATTGCAGAGTGCTTTCGGTATTGCCACTGGGGCTATATTCCAAACCGTTAGCAAGGGAAACTAAAACCTGTTCGCGGGGAATAGCTTGATTAGGCTCAAAGCGATTACCGGGATAACCTGATAAGAAACCAATGGTATAAGCTTGCTGGATCGCGCTGGATGCCCAATAGTTGCTAGGTACATCAGCAAAATTGATTGCTGGTCGTTGCTGGGCTTTTTGGAAAGCTTTGTTAACCATCGCGGCAAATTGAGCGCGTGTCACCGGTTCTTCAGGGCGGAAACTACCATCAGGAAATCCGGCAATTACACCTCGCTGAGATAATTGTTGAATAAATTGTGCTGCCCAATAGTTAGATGAAACATCAGAAAAAGTCGTTTGAGCTAAAGATGGTGAAGCTGTAATGAAAGGCGCTACAGTACCGACTGTGACGCTCAAAGCCATGAGTGCAGCTGTTCTAGATTGCCAACGATTTAAGTTAAACATTATTTTTTTGCTCCAGTTTTATTATTTTTTTTACTGTTAATTAGTTAGACATTTACTAAAGTACAAGGTTCCTAATTTTTCTGCTTTTTGTCAAAACCATTACTTTAGTCATGCAGTCATCATTAAATTCATTAAGACATCTATGCCAAACGAACTAGCTAATAGAAGTAATATCATCACACTATTCTCTATTAGCAGATTTCCAAAAATATAGATACGGAGTGAGACGATCTAGAGAAAGAATAGTTGCTGTGGAGTAGAAAATTTTATGGTTAAAAGTATAGGCGATCGCACACTCTAGTTAAAGTAGCGATCGCCTATTAAATAACTATCTAAATCAACAGATTCTAATTGTGACTTATACAGGTGTTGAAGTAGTAGACCCGACAATCATTATATAGGGCGAGTTAATTGCTAAGTCTTAACACAACATAAGGCGAGTTAATTGCTGAGGCTTGATTAGAACTAACCAATGCTTGGTAGATAAAAGCTGCTACCTGGGCGCGAGTAGCTGTTGCAGTTGGATTCAGTAACTTTACATTTGGATAGTTCACCACAATTTGCTTTTGGGCTGCTGCGGCGATCGGGCTACGGGCATAGCTAGTGATGTTAGAGGCATCGTTGAAGTATTTCAGAGTGCTTTCGGTATTGCCACTGGGACTATATTTCAGACCGTTAGCGAGGGAAACTAAAACCTGTTCGCGGGGAATAGCTTGATTAGGCTCAAAGCGATTTCCAGGATAACCAGATAAGAAACCAATAGTATAAGCTTGCCCAATCGCACTGGATGCCCAATAGTTGCTAGGCACATCAGTAAAATTGATTGCCTGCCGTTGCTGGGCTTTTGGGAAAGCTTTGTCGATCATTGCGGCAAATTGAGCGCGTGTCACCGGTTCTTCTGGGCGGAAACTACCATCGGGAAATCCGGCAATTACACCTTGCCCAGACAATTGTTGAATAAATTGTGCCGCCCAATAGTTAGATGAAACATCAGAAAAAGCAGTTTGAGTTGAAGATAGCGAGGAGCATCCCACTACGATCTGTTTGCCTTGCAAAGGATAATTCACTGGATCGCAAACAAAACCTGCTGAATTAGCCTGTATAACAGTCCGCGTTGGCGGATTTTGTTTCTCTAGTGATTTCCAATCGTCAGAGATTTTTTCGAGAGTGGGATGCTTACTTAAAAACTCTGAGTCTGCAACAATATCGTGAGGCCCCTTAGCAGTTATCTTAGAGCTATTGAGATAGATATTATAATCATAAACAACGTTTTTGTTTTTAGTGTTGTTATTAATATTTTTGTCAGGAAAAGCATAGAGAATGTTCCTGAGAATTCTGACATCGGATGAGGTATGAGCAAATATTTGCCCCCCATTAATTTCTGGACTCTGATTATTTAAAAAAGCTGTGTTATTTACAATATCAACATGGTCGCTAAAAAATGTATGAATCCCTGAGCCACCATTATTAAATGCAAGATTGTTTTTAACTAAAGTACGTCCTTTATATACACCCAATTTTGAGTTGTCTTGATTTCTTGTACTATCGATAATAATGCCATTACCGTCTGTAATCTTTCCAACTGCAATCCAAGGGATGTACATACGATTGTTGTAAGTCTTGTTGTTGGTAACAAACATCTTGTATCCCTGGTTGTTATCAGAATTCCAATTATTCAACATCGAAATGCCACTGCAACCATAAACGCTGTACCAGGCATTATTAAATACCACATTATTATCTATTGTCACATAGTCTGCTTGAATTGCTGAAATACCTGCTCCTCCACAATCATGCACTTTATTGTTCAAAATACGGATGTGATGAACATGACCATTGCTTCGACCATCAACGTTGATACAGTTTCCATTGGTCAGTGGGTTTTGTTTGTTAGTCTTCTCACTCATCGCGTAATCAAGGGTTATATTGGCATTGTTTCCCATAACCTCTAGCCCGTTGACCTCGATATATGAAGCTTTATTTGAAATCGTGATCCCATTCCATGTATTGTGCTGAATTTTTGGAAAATGCCCAGGATATGCTTTATACCTAATCCATGCATTTGCAGTTCCAGAACGTATAATATTTACTACACTCCCAGCTTTGCCTGTATTTGTGTATACTCCGTTCATAATCAATACTGTATCGCCAGGATTGGTAAGGTCTGCTGCCTTTTGAATTGTTTTAAAGGCAGATGAAGTAGAAAGTCCGCTATTATTGTCGTTTCCACTACCACTAACATAGTATGTTTTCGGTGTTGAATTCGCGCTGATTAGCTCACGGCTAGATAGACTCGCTTCCTTGTTAGTGGATACCTGACTGGCGTTTTCAACTGAAGATACCTTTATATTGTCTCCCGGAACCAAAAGACTTAATACTACAGGAATTGCAAGATATGTGCTTAAATTCAAACCTTGAATTACCATAAGAAGAAGCTCCTCGATCGCTACTACTTAATAAAAGTATCAGGATATTCCATAATTTTGAATACTCTTTTAGATACAAAATACAATAGAGCTAATTTTTAAATAAGTATTACAATAAATATCGATATTGATTAAGACGATACAGAGGTGGAATAGTTGCTGTTCAAGAGAATTTTTTAGGGTTAAAAATAAAGGCGATCGCACACTCTAGTTAAAATGGCGATCGCATATCAGGGATGATTAAATTCACAACTTAAATGAAGTTAAATCTAGTAGCGGGATTGTGGTACTAAATTCAAGTTAGAATTCAATGTAAGCCTTAAATCCTGTTCAGGTCTAAGGACAAAGGCATTTCCTTCTTTTTTCCGCAACAGCACACTCGCACCTGCACCTGCAGCCGCACCAATAACAGGTTTTAAATCGTCAATTTTGCGATTACCAGTAATTAATGAACCTAAAAGACCAGCACCTCCACCAATAGCTGCGTCAGTTAAAACCTGAGTAGTGTTGGGCTTCTGTGATACTCTTTGAGTTGTGGTGTATGTCCGAGAAGTTGCATTAATCGACTGACGTTGACCGTTAGAAAATTCTAATTCTTGAGCGACAAACCGCACGCCTTTTCCTTGGTTATCATCATTTCTTGTATCTCTAGAATAACTATCTAAGTCAACAGATTCTAGCCGTCCATTTACTTTAGTACCAGCAGGAATTAAGACATTTCTATTTCTGTCGATAATGTCATTGGCTATTCTCAAGGTTAGAGATTTACTTTCTCCAGGAGCAATAGTAATTGTCTCTTTTTCGTAGGTAACAGGAAGGTTAACTCCAGAAGGAATGGTAACGTTTCCGTATTGCCCATTTCTGTTTTGCCCAATGTTGTATTGAGCATTAGCAGGAGCCAAGCTCAATAGGGGGCTAATGACGGTTGTAGTAACTGCTATTGCCATAAGTGCAGCAGTTCCAGATTTCCATTGATGTAGGCGAGTCATAAGAGGGTTATCCTTTGTGTATGTGATGTATTTAATGACGAGGATTCACTGAGTTTGTTTCTGGCTGTTTTTGAACCTGTCTGTAGGCGTATACAAGTACTTATTATGATGGGAAGTTTTTGCGATCGCGCAGGTGTAGACCGTCGTAGATATCGCTGTTCAGAATTTGTATTCTGCTAATGTGCGTTACTAAAATTAGAAGCGAGACACTCATTAAGACGCAAAATGAGTATTATTTGGTTCCAGAATGCTGTTTTATTATTTATGCCCACATATCTTCAGCCATTGAATAGAGGTGAATAGGCTGACTGCGAACTCTTACTTTTATTCTAGATTGATTTGCTAGGATTGGAGAAATATTTTCGCTTTTTTAACGAATGATTTAGTATCTGCTATGTATGTATTTAAGATTGCTGCTGACGCTGTTTAATCTTTGCGATCGGTAATAGCAAAGTATCTTCTATTTGCTGTCGAACTTTCCGGCTAACATAACAATCGCTATTTAGGCAATCTACCAGTAATTGATTGGCATCATAATACTGCTGAAGCAATTCTTTCTCCTTGTCGGTGAACTGCCAATCATGACCGATATTACGATATTTAATTATTATTTCTCTTAATTCTTTACACCAAGCCTTTCCATTAGCTAACCACCACTTCTCAGATTCTTGCCAGTCTTGTCTGTTTGGTAATTGGTCTCGAAGTTTTTGCAGCAAATTCTTGAGTTCTGGGTCGAGGTCGAGGTCGAGGGATCGGGAGAGGGATCGCGACAGGGATCGCGAGAGGTCGAGGGATCGGGAGAGAGAGAAAGATCGAGAGAGAGAGAGATCGAGGTCGAGGTCGAGGTCGAGGTCGAGGTCGAGGTCGAGGTCGAGGTCGAGGTCGAGGGAAAGGGAGTCGAGGTCGAGGTCGAGGTCGAGGTCGAGGGATCGGGAGAGGGATAGAAACAGAGGTCGGGAGAGGTCGAGGTCGAGGTCAAGGGAGAGGTCGAGGTCGAGGTAAAAGGCCCTAACTGCTGCTGGTTTATAATAAAACTTAACTAAAAGAGATTTTTCTCTTACGCATAGAAGAAACTGCTGCAATCTCGGATCATCAGCCACTATAAAATCAATTTTGTCTTTCATCAACAGCAATAACCGATCTGCACTTGGAGACATCCCAACCGCCAGCAAAAAGACTTCCCGCCAGCGTTTCTCAGTAATATGGCTAACAAGATTTTGCTGCGCTTCCTCTGATGACTGTCTCATAACCACAAATTCTCTAGCTGTCAAATACTCATGAAATGTGAGGTGAGAAAATGAATAAATCCTTTTCGCTCTTGCGACAACTAGCCCATGATGATGCTCAATTGAACGCAAAACTTGCTCACTGTCAAGTTGCAATGCTTCTTCGTCAGTATTAGCACCAGGTAAATTGCGGATGTATTCTGTAATGTATTGTTCTGCTACTTTTTGCTTGAAGAAATATTCACTCCCCTCAAAAGTGGTCAATGCAATTTTGCTGAGTAAATCTTCTTTGCGTTGGACTGATAGCTTTTTGTAAATCTGATCGCGTTGAATTCCCCGCTTAGCATCCCATTTTTTCAATAACGCATCCAGTCCTTCTTTATATAACTCAGAACGATTTGCAGGGAAATCTCCTGACTCTTCAAATGCTAAACAAAGCAACGTCAGCAGCAGAGGACTTGCAGCAAGTTGTTTGATGCGGTTATTTTCTTCGAGACGTTTGATAAAAATCTCTGGTTTTACAGCTTTATCTTTAAACCAGTTATTGGCAAAGTTGGAAATTTGGTTATCGTCAAAATCAGCAACTTCCACCTCTGTGAACTTCTCAAAGGTATACTCCCGTGCTGCAATACGACAAGTCATCACAAACTGATTTTTTGGGAAACGCTCAGAAAACTCACGAATTTCTTTTAAGATGCGGTTACTATCCTCTTCTCTAACCTCATCCAACCCATCAAGTAAAACTAATGCCTTGCCATAGGTTAATACATCTCGGATGGAAGAGATAGGATTTATCGTCTCTTCAGTGATGTATTGTAATAATCCAGGTTTGTTTGCAGCTTCTGCAAAGTTTTTGAGGGTGACAAAAATCGGAACACCTTCAGCCTGAAACTCACCTCCAATACACTGAATCGCTAAATACTTCAGAAATGTAGTTTTACCTGCCCCTGGTTTACCTAAAATCATCAGCTTGGAATATTTCTCAACCGCTTCCAGTCCTGGCACTCGTTTTTCAGGAATTTTATTGAGTCCAAAGCGGTCAAAATCCTGGCTCTTATACTGTTGTAATAATTCATCAATTGCTAGTCGTTGTCGCCCAGTGATTTTTTCCAGAATATTTACGCTGGTGTAAATGTCATTCAACCCAATGGGTTTAGTCATATCCAGCACTCGCATTGTGCCGCAACGTTCTTGAATGAGGGGTTTTATCTTTTCGCGTACCCCTTGCACGACCGCATCAATATCAATGGTGTTATCTTGATTAACCTCTGGTTCACTGGTTGGTTCCGCAACGATTTCTTCCCACTCTAGGTTTAACCTGTCGCAAATCTGGACAAAAAGATTGCGGTCAACAGGTTTACCTGTAAAGAATTTTCCGATCGGCTGGCGAGTTACTTCTAAATCTTCAGCTAATGCTTGTTGAGTTAAGGAATAACGAATTAAAGCTCTTTTTGCTTTTTGGATTCCTTCTGGAGAACAAGAAAGCGATCGCCCTGTCATATAAAAATATCTATAATATTAATTCTATAATAAAAACTTATGCACAAATCATCCACATCGCAATCCTGAATTCAATCTAAACTCAAACACGCTTCTGTAAAAATACTGTAGGGCGTAAACTAACTTCCTATTTTCGTAAACCTTAAAGTTTTAAACTTGGAGGTAAAATAATGTCTACTTTAGCGAAAGCAATCATTGAACAGCTAGACTCACCTGTAAGTTTTGACTACAAAGGTCAACAAGTTACTCTGCGTGACTTCCTTAAGGATAAGAGCAAGGAGTCCCTTTCTATATCAAGCTTGACCCCAAAGCAACGAGTTGAGCTTACCGTAGAAAGGATAAAACGCGAACCAGAAGTGACAATTGCCACTATTGGATCTGGTGTCATCACTAAAGAGCGGGCAATTGCTGAAATTCAGTCACAAACACCAATTGGACAAATTTTGATTGAGGCAGAACAACGTTTAATTAACCGACTCATTAAGGAAGCAGAAAGTGGAAGGTTGAAAGGAATTATCAATGATTGATCAGCCTCAGCGCCGGAATATTCAAATTAAAATGAATGCGGTTGTAATAGCAATTGATTCTAACCATGATTTTGCTACTACAGCCGCATTTAATTATCGGCAAAAGAAAGTTTATCCTTGTATAGACGAAAGAGGCTTTGTTATTGAACGTTGCCAAGGTCAATTGGCTCGCCGTATCTATGTTGCATTAGCAGCAAGCAAGTCTAATGTCGTGTATTTGACAGGGGTGGGACATGGCAGCTACGACACTTTTACTGGCGAATATCATAACCCAATTTTCACAGTAGGAAACTACAGCCCAGAAGAATCTCAAGGCAAAATTATTCATTTTTTATCCTGTCAAATAGCTGCATTGCTCGGAGTGGATTTTGTAAAATATGGTTGTCGTGCCTTCTTCGGTTACGACATAGACTTTACTTTTGCTGTTAAAACTGCTGATATATTTTTTGAATGTGATTCAGAAATTGATCGCGCTTTCGCTGAAGGTTTGACTGCTGAAGAAGTTTATCAACGTGTTTATACACTCTACACTAAATACGCTGATGAAAGCTTCTGGCAAGGTGATTTAAATACATTTAAATATCTTGAGACTGATCGCGATCATCTTTGTGCACCTTCTGTTGATCGGCGCTGGGGCGATCCTCTAGCAAGACTTGAGTAAACTTAGATTTTTTATCAAGACCATGCCCAGATATTTTCTGGCGCGTGGTGATAACTACACACAATCGAAACCTGCGTTGGCAGGTTTTGATTTTTTAGGATTCATTATCTACAAAAAGTAATCAGCTAAGAGAATTCTCCACTACCCTTCTTCTGAAAAATAGAGAACCTTGGGGAATTCAAGCAGAAATAATCTCCCACAACTCTTAGAACAACTCTTCTTTTCGTGTTTTATTCTCAGTCAACAGAAAAAAATAACGAAAAGCCTCCAGAAGAGTTTCATTTTTCTTTGAAGACAGCAAAACTTTTTCATGGGACAAGAAAAATTCACTCAGATGATTGTAAATTTTTGTAAATTTGATGTCTTCAAAACTAGAAACCTGATATTTAGATAGCTAAACTAACAAACAGTGCATCTGTACTGTTAATGATTAAAAGTAGATGTGGCGCTATAGCGTGAATGATCCCAGTACAACTTATCCTCAAAAACTTTCTTAGTTACCGTGATGCAACTTTAGATTTTGGCGGTTTGCATACGGCTTGTATTTGTGGTTCCAATGGTGCGGGTAAATCTTCTCTTTTAGAAGCAATCACTTGGGCAATTTGGGGTGAAAGCCGCGCCACTGCTGAAGATGATGTCATCTATTCTGGTGCGAAAGAAGTTCGAGTTGATTTTACTTTCAAAAGTAACCAGCAAAAATATCGGGTGATTCGTACCCGAATTCGGGGAGGTACTAGTGTCCTCGAATTTCAAATAGAAATACCATCTGGGTTTCGCTCACTCACTTGCAAAGGGGTAAGAGCAACCCAAGATTTGATTTTAGAACACATCAAGCTCGATTACGATACCTTTATTAATTCTGCCTACTTACGTCAAGGTCGCGCAGATGAATTCATGCTCAAGCGTCCCACAGAACGCAAAGAAATTTTAGCGGAGTTATTGAAACTCAATCAGTACGATGATTTGGAAGAACGGGCAAAGGAATCTTCTCGTCAGTTCAAAGCCCAGGCAGTAGAATTAGAGCGTTCTTTGGAATCGATAAAAATTCAGCTGCAACAACGCCAGATTACCCAAGCGCAAAGAGTGGAGTTAGAAGCCGAACTCAACCAACTGCAACAGGTACAAGCTTTTGATAATATTCAATTACAAAGTTTGCAAGTTGTCCAGCACCAGCGCCAAAATTGGGAACAACAACTTAGCTTTATAAAGCAGCAATACCAAAATCTTACCCAAGATTGCGATCGCCTCCAACAAGAACAATCAGCAATTGGCTCTCAGCTAGCAGATTTAGAAAAAATATTACACCAAGAAGCTGAAATTAAAGCCGGATACGCCCAATATCAAAGTCTCCAATCTCAAGAAGAAGCCTTTGCTGTCAAATTTGAAGAGTACACTCGCGCTCAACAAAATCGCCAACAAAAGCAACAACAGCTTACCAAAGAAATTCACGAAATCGAACGGCAACTGCAACAAGCCCAAGCGCAGCTAGAAGCTTTGCAGCAACAAGAGCGAGATATTCAACAAACTTTAACTAAATCAGGTGAAGTCGAAGCCGCTTTGTCACAACTAGCCGCAGCTCGTCACCATGTTACTCGCTTAGATGAATTGCAAATGCAAGTGACTCCCTTGTTGCAACAACGAGCAACTTTACAAAGCCAACTCGATCGCACTCATGCTGGTTTAGTAGCGCGACTCGAACAACTCCAAAGCACTGAGAACCAATTACAACGCCAACACAGTCGCCAACCGCAACTGCAACAAGCGGTAATGGATGTGGCAATTCAGATTGAGGAACTGGAGAAAAAGCGGGTTTATCTGCAACGAGTCCAAGAAAAAGGGCAAGAAAGGCGGCATTTTATCGAACGTTTGCAAGCTCACCAACGGGATTATGAAAAACTGCTGGGAGAATTAGAGCAGAAATTGCAAATGCTGCAAAATCCTGAAGCACTTTGTCCGTTATGCGAGCGTCCTTTAGACGAACATCACTGGAGTCGGGTAGTGGAAAAAACCCAAAGTGAGTTAGAAGATACTCAAGGGCAGTTTTGGGTAGTGCGGGAACAATTGGCTGTGTCTGACAAAGAAATTCAGACACTCAGGCAGGAATATCGCGACATATCCCAACAATTGGCGGGCTACGATGGTTTACGCGAACACCGGGGACAGTTAGCAGCCCAGTTAGAAGCGACAACTGATGTGCAACAACAGTTACAACAAATTGCTGCTGAAAAACAGCATTTAGAGCGATCGCTCCAAGCTGGTGATTACGCTCCTGATAAACAAGCCGAACTCCGACAGCTAGACCAATATTTGCAAAAAGTTAATTATAATGAACAAGACCACGCCCTTGCCCGGAGCGAAGTTGAACGGTGGCGCTGGGCAGAAATTAAACAAGGGCAAATAAAAGATGCAACTAAGCGACAAGCGCAACTATTAGCCCGAAAACCAGAACTTCAATTGCAAATTGACCAATTACAAGTCAGAATTCAGCAAGATCGGATTGACTCTGAATGTGCTAAACAAATCGCAGCGCTTGAGCGTCACATTACTGAAATTGGCTACAGTTCAGAGCAGCACAACAATCTGCGGATGGCTGCAAAGAAAGCTCAATCTTGGCATTTGCGGTATCAACACCTGCTATCAGCCCAGCAGCAGTATCCGCAACTCCAGACGAGATTGCAAGAATTAGAGGAGTCTAGAAGCGCCAGAGTAACGGAGCGGCAAAAACTTGGCAGCCATATCGAAAGCATTATTCAGCAACTACAAGCAACAGCTAACCCATCTGCCCAAATTCAAGCTTTAGAGCAGCAATTAGCAATACGCAGACGGCAACTCGACGAGCAAATAGCCAAGTTGGGACGTTTAGAACAGCTGGCGCATCAACTAGAAACGCTGCAAATTCAGTATGAACAACAGCAGCAGCAATTACAAGCTTGCAAGCAGGAATATCGGGTTTATCAGGAATTAGCGCAAGCTTTTGGTAAAAATGGTATCCAAGCACTGATGATTGAGAATGTGTTGCCACAACTGGAAGCCGAAACAAATCAACTACTTTCGCGTTTGAGTGGTAATCAATTTCATGTACAATTTATTACTCAAAAAGCTGGACGTAGTGCTAAATCAACCAAGAAAAATGCCAAACTGATAGACACCTTAGATATTTTAATCGCCGATTCTAGAGGAACACGAGCTTACGAAACTTACTCAGGTGGAGAAGCCTTTAGAATTAACTTTGCTATCCGTTTGGCTTTGGCAAAACTATTAGCGCAACGGGCAGGGGCGGCGTTGCAATTGTTGATTGTGGATGAGGGTTTTGGTACACAGGATGCCGAAGGATGCGATCGCTTGATTGCCGCGATTAATGCGATCGCTTCTGATTTCGCCTGCATCCTCACTGTCACCCACATGCCCCACCTCAAAGAAGCCTTCCAAGCCAGGATTGAAGTGAATAAAACTCAGGAAGGTTCCCAGTTGAGCTTGTCAATTTAATTACGAATTACGAATTACGAATTACGAATTAGTTAATTGTATTTTACCCGTGCATCCAGACCTAATGAGCGGAGCTTTTTCGTTAGCGTTTCTGCTTGGGCGCGATCGCTAAATGCTCCAGCATTCACATAATCCCCTAAATTGGATTGCTCCGCGACAGCGTTGGGTATATATTGTTGCACTTTACTCAGAGTATCATTACTAGAAATGGGAATTATTACTCTGTAAGGATTATTAGCAACTAATGTGTTGCCATTAGTAACAGGTACTACATTGTCATTGGCAGGAGGTAATGCATAGCGATTAGTGTCAGCTAATACATAATCATTATTCTGAGTATAATTGCCCCCAGTTGAACCATTTAACCCCAATGCTTCCCAAGTTTGCCAATCTACATTTCCACTCGAATTAATTCGAGAATATTGCTGGAATGCAATCACAGATTGTCTGGTGTAATCGTTGAAAAGTCCATCAGGATTAGCATTAGAGAAACCCAACTGCGCCAAACGCTCTTGAACTACTCTGACATTTTCTCCGCGATCGCCTACAGTGAGATAATTTCTACCTGGTTGTTGAATACTACCTGTAGAGACTCTACGCACTGAGTCCAAAACTTGGGCATTAGCAATGCCATCAACAGGTAATCCATTATTTCGTTGGAATGCAATTACAGCTTCTCTAGTCATTGGGCCAACATTCCCAGTGGCATCAGCATTTAAATAACCTAGCTGCCGCAAACGCACTTGCAGTTCTCTGACTTGTTGAGTGGAAAGACTCGATCTTCCTGGAGTCGGAGAAGAACCCATTAGTGCGTTCCAAGTTTGTCGATTCACAATCCCGTTAGCAGTTATACGATAACTTCGCTGGAATGCTATTACAGCATCTTTAGTAATTCGTCCAAAATTCCCAGTGGGATTAGTATTAAAGTAGCCTAACTGCCGTAGACGCTGTTGTAATCTTGTGACGGCTGCACCAGTTTTGCCTTGAGAAAGAGTAGGATATTGACCAACTGGCGAACGTGATGCGCCACCGATATTTCTATTAGAACTTCTATTTTTACATGCTCGTTGCAAGGCTCGTTGAGTGCTAACACCTATAACTCCATCAGCCGATATTCTATTGGCTCGCTGGAATTTGATCGTAGCATTTTGAGTCAAGCTAGCAAACTTACCTGTGACTGGGCCGTTAAAATAGCCTAACTTTTTTAAACATCTCTGGCTACTGCTAACTTCAGGCCCATTACTTCCTATTTTCTGAAGTGCTAAAACTTCTCCAGCAATACTCATAAGCCCCGTAATCAGAGCCACAGACAAAAGACGCATTGCACCAAAAGTCGATAACTTTTTCCAATTTAAAAAATTAAAATTAACTACGATAGGAACAACCTTGATGCTTTCGGATGCCTCGTAGACTGAGGCAAGCTTGATTAAATGGCTAGCTACCCCTGTTTTCACTTGCTTTTTTAAGTTAATAAATATAAAAAAGTATACCACTGACTATATGTAAGAATTACTTTTCGTATGATTCTTTACAAGTAAGTGTCCTGGGGATGAGGGAAACAAGGGGACAAGAGGACAAGGAGAATAACCAATGCCCAATGCCCAATGCCCAATGCCTATTGTTCATCAACTTTTTCAGTATTACCTGCTTTCACCCAACCTTCTTGTTCGCTATCTTCCAAACGGATCTTTTGCCAAGCTTTATCCTCGCTTTCTGACAAAATAATAATTTTTTGATTAAAAGCAACTCCACCAATTTTTTCAGCTTCTTGATTTGGTTGCGATCGCAAACTCAAGCCTTCAGCCCAATTAACACGTCCTCGGTAAGCTCCCGATGGTAATGGTTTTGGTGATGGGGTAGCCTTTGGTGATTCTGTAGGAGTAGAGGTTGAGCTTGGAGACGATTGAGTAGATGTTCCAGGTGTAAGAGCGGGCTTACTTTCTCCAGGCTCAGTTTTTTTAGGAGCTTGGGCTTTCACTGAAGGACTATCATTAGAAAAAATGGGTTTGGCAGGGGCTATGCCGGTGCGATTCATAAAATAGAGTGCAATTGCAGCACCGCCACCTATTAGCACAGCGATCGCTAAGAAAAACCCCAGTATAAACTTTGTTAAGCCAGACAACATAATTAAAACCTGATTATCAAGAGTCAAGGGTGTAGGTGAGCCAGTTATCTGTGTATTTTCCCCCATTGAGGAGAGTGGTGTTTAACTGGCTCTCAAGGGTTACGAGTAGAGAAGCAAATCTGACTTTTCACGGGATCTGGAAAACCCCTCTCCAAACCTCTCCCCTAGAAGGAGATAGGCTTTGATTTCTCCCCCTTCCCTTGTAGGGAAGGGGGGCTAGGGGGTTAGGTTTTCCATTGGCTTTTCCACATGACGTGAAAACTCAGAGGCAAATAACCCATCAGTATAAAAATCAATAGTCCATAATAATTCATCATTATTGACTTTTGACTAACTGATTATTGTAGCTATGCTGAATAGACATCTGGTGAAATTAAATATGCGTTATCCAAAAAAATGTAGAGACGTAAGCACTCCTGCTGTCTCTACATTTTTTTGGGTTCACGTAGTGCGCCGGAGGCGTTCGCTCAAAGGATTGTGTTTAGATGCTAAACGCGCTCTCCCAGCAGCAGCCCATTCTTGGAGTTGCTGAATTTGCTCTACGGCAGTTCGTGCCAAGGGTATGATCTGACTGGCTGCTTCTAAAATGTCGTCGGTAGCAAAATCGCGGTTTTGGCTAAATCCAATATGCATCGCTTCAATTAAAGTTTGCTCAATCTCAGCCCCAGAAAAATCAGGGGTTTCATAAGCTAGCCTGTCGATGTCATAACTTTTCAAATTATGGGGGCGCAGTCGGGATAAATGAACATCATAAATTGCTTTTCTCTCTTCTTGAGTAGGCAAACCCACAAAGAAAATTTCATCAAATCGCCCTTTGCGGAGCATTTCCGGCGGTAAAGCTTGAATGTCGTTGGCGGTGGCGACGACAAACACGGGTGAGCTTTTTTCGGCTAGCCAGGTAATAAAAGTACCAAACACACGGCTGGCTGTTCCGGCATCACCTTTGCTACCAAGCCCTGCAAAGGCTTTATCTATTTCATCAATCCATAAAATACAGGGAGCAAGGGCTTCAGCTACTTGAATCATTTGGCGAGTGCGAGATTCTGATTCACCCACCAAACCACCAAATAACCTGCCCACATCCAAACGTAGCAGGGGTAAATGCCAATGATGAGCGATCGCTTTTGCCGTTAACGATTTACCAGTTCCCTGAATACCCACCAACATTAAACCACGGGGGTGCGGTAATCCGTACTGTCGCGCTCGATCGGTAAATGAACCTCCCCGCCGAATCAACCAATCTTTCAAGTTATCCAGTCCGCCAATATCAGAAATTTGCTCAGTGGCGGGGTAGAAGTCCAGGATTTGGGTTTGGCGGATAGTTTGGCGCTTTTCCTCCAAAACCAGTTCCACGTCTTCTGGTCGCAATTCTCCGTGGGTTGCGATCGCTTTTGCCAAAACGCGGCGAATCCGTTCCATCGAAAGTCCTTGACAAGAGCGCACCAAATCATCTAAAACTTTTCCAGAAAGGGAGTTACCAGTACTTTGTAGTAAGCGATCTACCTCAGTTTTAATTTCTGAGGCGGCTGGTAGGGGAAACTCGACGACTGTCAGCACTTCGGTTAAGTCATCAGGGATGGCGATGCGCGGCGACAGTAATACAATATTTTTTGGTTGCGATTTGAGAAGTCTGGACAGATTGCGGAGTTTGCGGGCGATCGCCACATCTTCTAAAAAGCGATGATAATCTCGTAAAATCATTACCGCAGGTGCGGAAGCTGGTAATTTTTCAATAAATTCCAAAGCTTGCAACGGGTTACGTCGCCCAAACCCAACATCATTGGGGTTTCCCTGGTAGCCATCGACAAAATCCCAAGTATACACCGGGCGATTACCCTGGTTGCTTGCTTCTTCCCGGATAGCTGCTTCTACCCGTTCTTCCTCGTATGTAGGAATATAAATCAAGGGGTAGCGGGCACGTAACAGCAGTTTAAACTCTTCACGGAAGTTCATATTTGGGTGTGGTTATTAGTTCTTCTCTCATTGTTCAGGTTTGTATCGCTTCTAACAACTAAAAAACCAACATATAACAGTATATAAAATCTTTCATCATTATCTGCTTGAGACAGAATAAGATTAAGATACCTATGGATACTTCAGCTATTGTATCTGGGGTTAACCTCTACACTTCCGTTGAGCAATATATTTTATTAATGCCTATAAGTAATTGCTGTTAAGGATTTCATCTGCCTTTTCGTCGCAACTTCTTTGCGAGGTCGCCGCTATCAAATTAGAACAAGATGCTTTCAAAATATTTCTCGATAGGCTTTGGTAAATCTTGATTTTCTAATTCGCTAATGTATTGAAAAAACTTAAATATAGGTGGATTTATCAAAACTACAATAGTATCTCCCTCTTTACCTTCTTCACTTAGTAGATAAAATCTTGCATCACTATCTGCTTGAGACAGAATAAGATTAAGCATCAACAGAATTCTTGCGGTAACAACCCGCCATTTTAAATAATTTTGAGTATATGACGTTCTAAATTCGTAAGGGCAAATTAAAAAATCGCATACATTGGTAATTAGATGCGAATTGCCCTCAGAATCCTCATATTCATCTACATCCTCGATGATAACGCCACATCTGCTTAAACTATTACATAAGTAAATATCTTCAAATATCATTGGTGGATATTCATACAAATCTTCTTTATCTAGAGTAAAGCAACGATGTGGTGGTAAGGGTCTGTATAAATACAAAAAGTTATCGTCTTCGTCCGGTTCATTATCCATCAGTTCCTCTGCTTCTGGAAATGATGTTATATCTAATGTATTCAATCTTTTATATTTTCCATCTCTTAACCAAATTGAATTGTTATTTAACTGTAATGCTTGAATTATGGGAACTAAAGTTGAATTTTCATAAGAATAAAAACCCAATCCTTCCAAATCCTTTAATATTTCTTTCATCTTTGACTTTTTTCCTTAACTAGACATAGGAATCTATAACCAGTATGTTATCTATCTTTCATAGGTTCGTTTTAATACAGTTGAAGTTGTCAAATCATATTAAGAAGGTAGGTCATTTCTTAACACAAGCATTTTAATTTATTAGATAAAATTAACGCTAAAAAATTATTTCGTTTAAATTAATGTCGGGATTGTGGGGTTAATCGACATTTTCACTAATAAAACAATAAGCCTGTGTAGACAGGCTTAGTTCATGTGAGTGCAGACTTCAGTCTGACGGAATTAGCAAATTACTACCCCGGAAGTTGCTTTTTAAGTGCTTCTAGAGAAGCCCAACGGTTATCAACAGGAGTTTCACGACTATCAGAAGTATCAGGACTATCAACAGTACTACTTACAGGAATACCTGGACAATTGCGATCGCATAACTGGCGCTGCGGTATTGCCAAACACATCTGCTCATACAGCCATTCGTTGGGATAAAAATAACCATCGGGCGGTAAGCTTTCCAGCAAATCTTCCATAACCACTTCCCTTTCTAAGGGCAAGTCATTTGCCTGATTTGCAGTTTCGTCTAACCAGATGATTTCTTTCGTATCAAGCCCTAAACGGCGATTGTATTGCTGCAAGCAGCGGTTGCAGGTACAAGTAATAATTGTTTCTGCCTGACCCGACACTTCCAGGTAATTGCCATGATGTTGCACGCGCACATGACCGCGAACTGGTGTTAACGTCTCTAGACCAGGCAGAAATTCCTTAACTTGAACTTCCTCTGTTCGCTCCGGGGCTTTAGTTAGCTGCGGAATATAAATTGCGTCCATAGGATTTGTGAGACATCCTCACTAAAAATTTATCTTCATTACCAGCAATAATACTGGTACTACATCTTTAATTTTATCTCTTAAGAACAAGAGAAATTTTGAAAGAAATTATATATGGTTATGAGTTTTCAATTAACTCCAAACTCATAACTCCTAACTCCTAACTCCTAACTCCTAACTCCTTCCAACGAAGCGGGACAAACAACCAGATGGCGATGTGGCTCTTTACCGCGACTGAAGGTTTCTAAATCTCCAAATTCCTTTAAGAAGGTATGAACTTGACGCCGTTCAGCAGAACTAAGAGATTTGATTTCCACTTCTCTACCAGAAAAGCGCACTTCATCGGCTGCTGCTTCTGCTAATGCGCGAATTTCGGCTTCTCTTTTAACTCGGTAGCCATTTAACTCAATAGTGAAAGAGGCTTGTTCCTCCGGCGGTTGGCTGAGGTTTAGAACCGAATTTGCTAGATACTGAATCGCATCTAACACAGAACCATCAGCACCAATTAACACCTGGATTTGTTCTGATGTCAAATTGGTTTGGTCAATAGTCAACCAGTAGTTATCTGGTTCTGGAGAATCGCCGTCTTGAGATTGGGCAGTTTCTAAATGACCCTGAATCTCAGCAGGTATTCCAGTGAGTTCCAGCAGGGTTTTTAACCATTGCTGACCTCTCTGCATTGGAATGTCGCTCATGATCCCCCTGCCGCCTTTTTCTTAGGACTTTTTGGTTCAAACGGTAATGCTTTCTGTTCTGTGACTGCTGCTTCTTTTTCCTGGGTTTCTACAATTTTTTGTAGTTCCTCCGGTAGAGGTTCGCGGGAGAGAAGATAAGTTTGGGCGGTTTGGAAAATATTACCAATCACCATATACATCAGCACCCCAGCTGGTAGGGGGAAGAACAAGAACATCCCAGAAAAGATGACGGGGGTGATTTTGTTAACTGTATCCTGCTGCGGATTGCCACCGCTGGAATTTTGCCCGGAAAGCATTTGGCTAACATAAAGGCTGATTCCAAAAAAGACGATCATGGCAACGATATCCCAGTGGATTGTGCCATCTGGATCTTGTGCGCCAACCCTACCTAAAGCGTCAATAAATAGAAAGCCTTTTTCTGCTGCTAATCCAGGAATTGTTCCTTGAATAGTAACTTCTCCTGGTTGCAAGGCTTCTACATTGCCTTGGGCATCAATTTTTATCCTATCTTCACCTTTGGTAACTTTCCAATCAGGAACCAGCTTATTTTCTGGGTGTTCTGCTAAGAGTACCTGAAATGGTTTACCTGCAACAGTCTGATACTGTATCTTGGTTTGTTCTCCTACTGCTAGTTTGTTTCCGCTAGGAATAATAGCAGCTACTTTAACGTGTTCCCCATCTGCAATGTAAATATTTTGCGGAGCAGTAGCAAAGGCTTGTGGTTGAATTTGTTCGATTTGTTCTGCGGGAAGAATTTGCAGGTTAACGCTGTAGTTCGCACTTGCAAAAGGCGAACCCCGCAAGGTAGCAAACAGCGCTAACAAAACTGGCATTTGCACTAGTAATGGAAAACAGCCTGCCAAAGGGTTGCCAAATTCTTTTTGGACATTAACCATTTCCTCCTGCTGCTTTTGCGGTTCATCCTTATAGCGCTCTTTAATTTCTGCCATCCGCTTCTGCATCAGAGGTTGTACAATTCGCATCTTCCGCATATTGCGAATTGAGCCAGCACTCAGGGGATAGAGCGCGAAGCGGACTATCAAGGTCAAAGCAACGATCGCTAATCCGTAACTAGGCACAATACCATAGAAGAAATCTATGATTGGCAGCATCACGTTGTTCGAGAGAAAGCCGATACCAAAATCCATTATTCTGAATTCAACCTGAGGTACTGTAAACTGAATCTAATTTATCTAAATCATGAATTGTCGGCGACTATCTCTCGCTACGGATAGCCGCACATTATAAATGGGGCATTGGGCATGGGGCTTTGGGCATTGGGCAATAACCAATAGTTTTTCTTCCCCTGCTCCCCCTGCTCATCACTTATTGGCAGTGCCGCTAAATTCGGGATTTTTTGCAGCAATTCTTTCGTTAATGTAGTCATAGACTTCCCGAAACTTGGGAATTGCGCGCAATTCGAGACGACTGCCGTTTTTTAGGGTAATGGCCATATCTCCCCAAAAGCCAATGCCACGGGGGACTTTGACGATTTTGACAATTTCTGAGTAAATTACGTCAGTGCGATCGCGTCCCTGCCAACCTCCGGTAACAGTAATTCGGCGATCGGTGATGCGGAAACGCAGCCACAATGCCCTGACAATTGCCCCGACTGCTAATGGTAGCCCGACAATGGTTAGCCCAATCAGCAGGTTGACAATTAAATCCCCAACATGGGGGCCACCTTCATAATAAACATCTTCACGAATTCCCATCGAACACCTCAGCTTGTGCCAACAACTGCTCTAATTCTTGCAGAAATTGTGGGCTTACGCACTTAGATTCTGCTGCTGTGGGTTTGACAATGAATACTAGCCGCCATCCTGGTGATAATTTTGGCAGCAAGTTGTATAAAGCAGCAGTAATTTGCCGTTTGATTCGGTTGCGAACCACTGCCCTTTTGCTGACTTTTGTGCTAATTGAAATACCAATCCGCGTGCTAGCAAGGAGCTTTGAGTCAGTTGCTTGTGTAGTCTGGGTGGCAGTGTCCAAAGAAGGTTTCGTTGAATATAAGGGCTTTAAGGCTCTCAATGTTAAATAAGAGCCATGACGCCGAATTCCTTCTCGGAAAACTGCCTGGAAATCCTTGCGGGATTTTAGCCGATTTGTTTTGGGCAAAGCCACAGATGCTCTTTATCGCTCGATCTGTCCTAAACACTCAGACGGTGACGGCCCTTTTTTCTTCTGGCGCTAATCACGTTTCTGCCGTCTGGTGTCCGCATCCTGGCGCGAAAACCAGAGGTTCTTTTTCTCTTACGGCTAGTACCGCCCAGTGTTCTTTTCATACTCTTCTCCTCTTAAGTGATTTTTATAAAAACTCACAATCTCTAATTGTATCACTTTGTTAGGAAATTGGGAATCATTGATTGGCCATATCCCTACTCCCTATTCTTAAGTAATGCTCAAAATCCATGTTCCCATATAGCGCAGTAGTGGTACATCGCCAGGGGAAAGCACTTGACAGTTAAAATAGTAAACTCCACCGAAGGATGGGTTTTTCACGTTAGATAACACCACTTCGACTGGGCTACCTGCTGGTACTGGATCTTGAGGAAAAATATTGATCAGTTTACCTTCTTTGTCCCATTTCACCTCAGAAAGCGGAACTGCTTTGCCTTTGACTCGGACTTCAATTTTTTTCTGGTCAAAAGTTCCTTTGTAATAATCAGGGTAGGTAATGGCAAATTGACCAACTGCCAATTTCATTCTTTTAGCTGGAATCTTTAGTATGTATCGATCCCAACCATTAGCTTGTCCGCCAAAATCTAATCGGAAGGGTAGCTGATTTTCTTGTTTGACGCCGCTAAACAGCGTAAATCCAGGTAAGCTTTGCGCCCAAGTCAAGGCTGGTAATCCAGTAACCAAAAAGCTAGTCACGGCTAAAGCAGAAAGTAAACGTCGCATAATCGGGCTTCCTCTACGAAAATATAAATCTGCGATCTAAAAATAACTGTGTGTTAGTATTCTTTACTAAACTTTACTACTGGCTTCTCGACAATGGACGTTTAATTTCCAAAAAAAGTGCCATCCTGCCTGATGTTTAGGCAACAGTAAAGTTACTTAGTATAAAAACAAACGTATATTACATTTACTTCATTACCCTTATGTAGCCATGATTTGATGGCTAAATTGGGTCAAATTGGAACTAGATATAAACACAGTTGGGGGTTGGATTGTGTTTCTAAATATGTATAAGTGTATCTAAATTTGAGAATTTTGTTATAAAAATTGAGGTATGCCATCAGCGATCGCCAGTTAAGTTGGGCTAAATTGATTAAAATAAGTTGGATTGGAATCGAAGTTGTAATCATTAAAATTTGATTGGGAAATTATCAAGCTTTCAAAATTCGGTCAATATTACTCTATAAGAAAGGAATACCAAAATTTCTCAATCCCGAAAACAACCTAAAGATAAAGATGCAAAATTTGGGAATCAATTTAGGATGTGCAATACATAACCCTGTTTGCAAATATCTGAAAATATGACATCTGCGAGCGGCAAAGCAAAAAGTCCGATTGGAGGGAACCTCCGCTCAGAACTTTACAAAAAAATGAGGCTTTGTCTAGAGAGCAAAGAGTGGGAGAGGAAAGATTCAAGGTTCAATCTACAAGTAAAATTCATGGCTGATGTTCCTGCCTAAGTACTATGAGTGCGGGACACCCATCATCTGGACAATCGCTTACTTGGCAGAGATTAGGTATTTATCTTCAGGAGATTTCATGAGAATAGCAGTTGCTAAAGAAATTGAAGTTTGTGAACGTCGTGTGGCATTAATTCCTGACACCGTTGCCCGATTGGTAAAACAAGGTTTGGAAGTTTGGGTAGAAGCGGGTGCAGGAGAACGCTCATTTTTTGGCGATCCTGACTATGAAGCAGCAGGAGCCACAATAATCAGCGATACTGCCAAATTATGGGGTGAAACAGATATTCTGCTGAAAGTAAGTCCACCGCAAGAACGAGAAGATGGACGCTCAGAAGTTGATTTGTTAAAGGAAGGGGCTGTATTAGTCAGTTTCCTCAATCCCTTGGGAAATCCTGTTGTGGCGCAGCAACTAGCAAATCGGAAAGTCACAGCTTTGAGTATGGAGATGATCCCCCGTACCACCAGGGCGCAAAGTATGGATGCTTTGTCCTCGCAAGCTTCATTAGCCGGTTACAAAGCAGTATTAATTGCCGCCGCAGCCTTACCGAAATACTTTCCGATGTTAACCACAGCCGCAGGCACGATCGCTCCAGCCAAAGTATTTATTATGGGCGCTGGTGTAGCGGGATTGCAAGCGATCGCCACCGCCAGACGTTTGGGAGCAGTAGTAGAAGCCTTTGATATCCGTCCCGCCGTCAAAGAAGAAGTGCAAAGCTTAGGGGCAAAATTCGTTGAAGTCAAATTAGACGAAGAAACCGTTGCTGCTGGCGGTTACGCCAAGGAAATTTCTGAAGCTAGCAAACAACGTACTCAAGAAGTTGTTGCTGAACACATCAAAAATTCTGATGTTGTAATTACCACCGCCCAAGTACCTGGGAGACAAGCACCACGGCTAGTTACAGAAGAAATGGTGGCACAAATGAAACCAGGTTCAGTGATTGTGGATTTGGCTGCTGAACAAGGTGGTAACTGCGCCTGCACAGAACCAGGTAAAGATATTGTCTGGAACGGTGTGACAATTATCGGCCCGATCAATCTCCCATCATCGATGCCAATTCATGCCAGCCAATTGTATGCCAAGAACGTAACATCGTTGATTCAACTGCTAATTAAAGACAAAGCTTTACAGGTGGACTTTGGTGACGACATCGTTGATGCAGCTTGCGTTACCCACGCAGGTGAAATTCGCAATCAACGAGTACGAGATGCGCTACAAGCTTTGAATACTCAACAACCGGCGGTTAATTAGGGATGAGGGAGACAAGGGGACAAGGGAACAAGGAGAATAACCAATGCCCAATGCCCCATGCCCAATTCCCACTTATAAAAGGAGTTTTGATTTCATGACAGAGGCATTACTTGCTGCTTTGTTTGTATTTGTATTGGCATCTTTTATCGGTTTTGAAGTCATCAACAAAATCCCACCGACTTTACACACGCCCTTAATGTCAGGCTCAAACGCGATTTCTGGCATTTCGGTACTTGGGGCAATAGTGGCTTCAGGTGCTAGAGAAACCAGTGTGTCAGTAATTCTCGGTTTAATTGCTGTAGTACTAGCTACAGTTAATGTTGTAGGTGGCTTTCTAGTTACAGATAGAATGCTGCAAATGTTCAAGAAGAAGGAGATTAAGGCGTGAGCGACTTTTTACCAACTGGCATTCAGCTGACATATTTAGTCGCTGCATCCTTATTCATTTTTGGTTTGAAAAAGCTGGGTTCACCAGCTACAGCGCGAAACGGTAATGTGATTGCATCTGTGGGGATGCTGCTAGCAATTGTGGCGACAATGCTAGATCGGAATGTGTTGAACTACGAGATGATATTGTTGGGCTTGGCGATTGGATCGGGAATTGGGGCGATCGTTGCCTACAAAGTCCAAATGACGGAAATGCCCCAAATGGTGGGTTTACTCAACGGTTTGGGTGGTGCAGCTTCTGCATTAGTCGCCGTTGCCGAATTCTGGCGATTATTGGATTCTGGCGCACCTGTACCTCTAGATGTGAACATTTCCATGCTATTGGACGTGTTAATCGGTGGCGTTACCTTCACAGGTAGTTTTTTAGCCTTTGCTAAATTGCAAGGTTTAATTAGCGGTTCTCCGATTACATTTCCTTTCCAGCAACCATTTAACCTCTTACTGCTGGGTGCTTATTTGGTAGGTAGTGCCTATTTAATCATCACACCAGATAGCTTACCCATATTCTTGGGAGTGGTAGCTGTTTCCTTAGTGCTGGGTGTAATGTTCGTCATCCCCATTGGTGGCGGCGATATGCCGGTGGTAATTTCGCTGTTGAACTCCTTGTCAGGTGTGGCGGCGGCTGCTGCTGGTTTTGTGGTGATGAACAATATGTTAATCATCGCTGGTGCTTTGGTAGGAGCATCTGGCTTAATCCTCACCGAGATTATGTGTAAGGCGATGAACCGCTCTCTCTTCAGTGTGCTGTTCAGCGCTTTTGGTACAGGATCTACTTCTGGCGGTGGTGCTGCTGGTGGTGGTGCAACCGATCAAACTGTCCGCAGTATCGATCCCGAAGAAGGGGCGATGATGTTGGGTTATGCCCGTTCTGTGGTAATTGTGCCTGGTTATGGTATGGCAGTTGCCCAAGCGCAACATAGCGTCCGGGAATTGTCAGATCAGTTAGAAAAAATGGGTGTTGATGTCAAGTATGCCATTCACCCTGTTGCTGGGAGAATGCCGGGACACATGAATGTGTTGCTAGCAGAGGCAAATGTGGCTTATACCCAGTTGTACGACATGGATGATATTAATCCCCAGTTTGAACAAGCGGATGTGGCTTTGGTAATTGGGGCAAATGATGTGGTAAATCCGGCAGCGCGGAGTGATGCAAGTAGCCCAATTTATGGTATGCCGATTTTGGAAGTAGATCGGGCGAAGCAGACGATTGTGATTAAGCGCGGGATGAGTACGGGTTTTGCCGGTGTAGATAATGAGTTGTTCTACAAGGATAAAACTACAATGCTTTTTGGTAGCGCGAAGGATATGGTGGCGAAGTTGGTTTCAGAAGTGAAGCAACTTTAAGAGAAACGAACCGCGAAGGGCGCAAAAGGCGCGAAGATAGAAAAAATTAAAGAGTTGGCTTGCCTTGGGGATGTTATGTTCCTAAGGCAAGTTTTTTAGTAAAAATAAAGGGAGTTTTGCAAATTTCAATTTTGGTGTTTATCCTGCATAAACTATTTATAGCATTCAGCATGATAGTTTCTTTGGTTTGATTACAGCGTACATTTTTAATCTGCCCCAGATTTCTATAGCATAAAAACCAGCATCTGGATTGTCACTTGTCATAGCACGTACTACTTTAATACCTGGACGATCATATGTCTCCAAATGTTCTTGATATTTTTTTAATATGGTTTGAGCAGCTTTATCATCTATAGTAAAAAATTGAATCTCAAAATCGCTTTCTATAAAAGTCTGAGCAACAAAATAAGTTATACCACGAACTATCTTATGACACAAACGTTCTAACTTATCGGCTGATATTGGAATAGATAGATATTCTGGATAGTAAACATTGTTTTGTACTCCAAAGTTTGGATGTAAACCTATAGGTGGGATTGCTTCCCATTTAACTATTTCTTTTTTTATCTTATTTCTTTTTCTTTCTCTTGTTTGCTTTTCTGTTCTATCATTTGCATAGTCTGGATCTATTGAACGCAGTACTTTATCTGTAATTCCGCTTGACTTTGCATCTTCAGGATCAATACACATACCTAGTCTCAAAAGTAAATCCTCTTCCAATCTGCCATATTCCTCATTGCATTTTTTACACGATGGAATTGTCCATCTTTGTAAATTTTCTGGAGTAGTATCTGGATACCAAGCAGAAGGGAAAACATGATCCCGCGTCAAATTATCCACATTTTGTAGACAATGTACACATCTTCCAGACTTAGGTGTTTTAGTCATTATTTGAGATGATATAGTAAATAATTATTTTAGTTCAGCATAATCACAGGCAACCTAACTTGTTACCTAATAAGATTGACGTACCATTGTAGCGGACGCAAGTTGGAAATATGATCGTTACCTCCTTGAGATTTTGGTATTATGTGATCAATTTCCCATCCATGAGTAGATTGACGATTTCCATACTCATATCTATTTATCAATCTTCCAAATTCATCTTCTCGCCAGACCCTTGGATCGCAATTTTGAAGAATAAAACCCTTTTCCCATACTGCTTGAATTTTAGTTAATTTAACGGCATTTTGAGCCGCTTGATACGCTAGTGCCAAGGAATAATGGTTAGGACTTACACTACCGAACATATTGTAGTTTCTCCTTATTAGAGTTAGTTTATAAATTATAGTATATTTGTACTGAAACAGATTGGTAAAAAAAGCGATCGCCTGCAAAATCTCCATTGTGCGATCTCCCTCTCCTTCCTCTATGTTCTCTGCACCTCTGTGATTCGTTAAAAAGAGCGATCGCTCCTTTTCTTCCTCAGTGTTCTCTGTGTCTCTGTGGTTCGTTATAAAAGAGCGATCGCCAAATCTCCACGGTGCGATCGCACCCTTCTGACTCTGTGTTCTCTGCGCCTCTGCGGTTCGTTAAAAAGAGCGATCGCCAATCTCCACAATGCGTAGGCGATCGCCCATCAAAACATGATATAAATTTGACATGATAGACCACGATCGCTTATTTAAAGAACTATTAACAACCTTCTTCTGGGAGTTCATCGAGTTATTTTTTCCAGAGATAACAGCTTATCTGGAACGGGATACGATCTCTTTCATTGACAAAGAGGTATTTACCGATGTTACTGCTGGAGAAAAATATGAAACTGACTTAGTAGTAAAAGCGCGATTTAGAGAGCAAGAATCGTTTTTTCTAATACATCTAGAACATCAAGCTTATTATCAAGAAGCTTTTGATTTGCGGATGTATCGCTACTTCGCTAGATTGTATGAAAAATACGCCTTGCCAGTATATCCTATCGCTTTATTTTCTTACGATAGCCCCAAAAAGGCTGAAACAAATTTTCATCAAGTAGCATTTTCCAATAAAGTTGTCTTGCAGTTTAACTATGATGTCATCCAGTTAAATCATCTGAATTGGCGAGAATATCTGCAACAGCAAAATCCCGTAGCTAGTGCGCTCATGGCTAAAATGAACATAGCGCCAAAAGACAGGCCCAAAGTAAAATCTGAGTGTCTGCGCCTGCTAGCTACCTTGCAGCTAGATCCAGCGCGAATACAATTGATTTCCGGGTTTATTGATACTTATCTGCGACTAAATGCCCAAGAAGAAGAAATTTTCCAGACTGAAATTGCTCAATTTGAACCAACTCAACAGGAGGTTGTTATGCAAATCGTCACCAGTTGGATGGAGTCAGGGATACAACAAGGAGAGTTAAAAATAATCCAGCGTCTATTAACAAAGCGAATTGGTGTAATTACTGCTGAATTACAAGAGCGGCTGCGCGGGTTATCGTTAACTCAGTTAGAGGATTTAGCGGAAGCGTTACTAGATTTTTCCACTGAAGCTGATTTAGTGGCTTGGTTGCAACAGCAGCAATAAGATATGTATTCCACAAGGGGAGCGATCGCTTTCTCCTTCCTCTCTGTCCTCTGCGCCTGGAGTGGTTCTTTAAAAAGAGCGATCGCCTGCAAAAATCTCCACAGTGCGCTCGCCTTTTTTCTCCTTCCTGTGTGTCCTCTGACGTAGCCTCTCATAGAGAATGCATCGCCTATTTTTTCCTAACTAATTGTCCTTTTCATCGGAATTTGTATCCAGAACTCACAGCCATTAGCAGGTTCAGAAACACATTTGATATTACCGCCGTGTTTTTCCACAATAATTTGGTAACTAATAGATAACCCCAAACCAGTACCTTGTCCAGGTTGTTTGGTAGTAAAGAAAGGTTCAAAAATGCGCGATCGCACAATCTCTGGAATCCCACAACCATTGTCAGCAATCCAAATCAGAACAATATTCTCTTCTATAACTTCTGTACGTATCCAAATTTTAGGATTGTCAATTTTTTTGCCACTAATTGCTGAGTTTTCCAGTGCATCAATCGCGTTGTTGAGAATATTCATAAACACCTGATTCATCTGGGCTGCATAGCAGACTACTGGAGGCAATTCACCATATTGCTTAACTACCTCAATAGCAAAAGAATTAGTTTGTGGTTGCAGTCGATGTTGTAAAATTAGCAAAGTACTGTCGATACCTTCATGAAGGTCAACGGGCTTCATTCCTGATTCGTCAAGCCGAGAAAAACTTCGTAACGACAAGACTAATTGAGAGATCCGCTCTGCACCCATCTTCATTGAAGCCAGAATTTTGGGCAAGTCATCATTAATGAAATCTAAATCTAATGCTGCTACTTGCTTTTTAATTTCTTCTGTTGTCTTAGGATACTGTTTCTGATAAAGGCGCAGTAATTTAAATAAATTTTCGGTATGTTCAGTAACATAAGTGATATTCCCATAAATGAAACTAATCGGGTTATTAATTTCATGTGCTACACCAGCAACTAACTGCCCTAAACCTGCCATTTTTTCACTTTGAATTAACTGGCTCTGAGTGTCCTGTAATTCTTTCAGAGTCTGGGTCAGTTCTTCTTTTTGACATTGAGTTTGTTCTAGTAATTCCGCTTGCTGAAGCCCTACGCCTAACTGAGTACCAATTTGCATCAACAAATCTACTTCATCTTCTTGCCAATCACGGGGTTTGATATTTTGATAAGCTGCTAGCAATCCCCAAAGTTTCTCACCCTGAAAAATCGGCACAATCATATATGCCCTAGCCTCCATGAGTTCAATCAGCGCAATATAAGGAATAGAAGAATCATCGGTGCTGTAAACATCCTTAATAACAAGAGTTTTACCATTAGCAAAATCCCCGCCTTGGGTTTCTTGCAAGTAATTACTTGCATCGGCGTAGCCCGCACTTCGACTCCTTTCGACTTCGCTCAAGGCAAGTCGCTCAGTGACCATCGTAGACATTGCAGGTACAATTTCCTTTACTGATGTCCAACCTTCGGCTAAAGACTCAGCAACAAATTTCCCACTCCAATCAGTCCCGAATCGATAGATTGTCACTCGGTCAACTTCCAATAGCCGTCGGACTTCTTCTGTACTGGTCGCAAAAATGGTGTCAATATCAAGAGAGTGGCGGATTTTCTCCACTGTTGCAGCTAAGGCCTTTTGTCTTTCGGCTGCTTTCCGTTCTCGTTCGGCGGCTTGAGCCAGTTTTTGGGCTTGCACCTGCATCTGTGTCAAGGATTCAGCTTGCTGTAATGCTACCCCCAATTGAACGCCAACTTGGGCTAGCAAGTTGATTTCTTCATCTTGCCAATAACGGGGCTGGGAGTTTTGATAAGCTACTAGCAATCCCCACAGCTTTTCACCCTGAGAAATTGGTACAAAAACTTCATTACGTGCATACTTACCCGCTTGTTTTCCTTGCACAAGAACGCGTTCTGTCACAGGCTGCGGCTTAACCATTGGTGTCCAGCCATCAACGATGGAATCAGCCACAAATTCCCCACTCCAATCAGGATAGAAGCGATAAATTGCGACTCGTTCCACTTCTAATAACCGACGAACTTCTTGAGTAGTGGTTTTAAATATGGCTTCAATTTCAAGAGACTGACGAATTTTTTCTACTGTGTGCGCTAACGCTCTTTGCCTTTCAGCAGCTTTGCTGATATCTGCTGCTTGAATCTGCATTTGTTGGATAAATTCCGCTTGCTGCAAAGCCACACCTAGTTGGGTGCCAACTTGGGTAAGCAAGTAAACCTCATCTTTTTGCCAATCACGGGTTTCAGCATTTTGGTATGCTGCTAGCAAGCCCCAGAGCTTTTGACCGTGGTAAATAGCAACGATCGCATAAGCTTTTGCTTGATATATCTCTAAAATTTTAATGTAGCAGTCACTAAAGCCTGAATTGTAAATATCATTACAAATTCGGTACACTTCACACTGAGTGAAGTTCCCACCCTCTGTATCTTGTAAATAGGTATCAGCGACTGGAGGTTTAGCTAAATCTTTGGCGCTACATTCGCTGACGTTATCTTTCAATTCCGGGCGTTGCGACTGTTGCTCTATGAGGGAAACCCAACCCTCTGCCACTGATTCAAACACGAATTCACCACTCCAATCGGGATTGAACCGATAGATAGCGACGCGATCGGCATTTAGTAGCTGCCTAAGTTCTGCGGTGGTTGTGTGGAAAATGATTTCCAAGTCTAAGGACTGGCGAATTTTCTCAATGGTGATAGCTATAGTTTTCTGCCATTGGGCCGCTTTTTCTCTGGCTTTTGCTTGTGCTAGTTCTGTTGATTGTAGTTTGACTTGTTCGAGGAAATCTGCTTGCTGTAAAGCAACTCCTAGATGTTCGGCAATTAATTGCACAAACTCAATTTCTGATGCTTCCCATTGTCGAGGATTACCACACTGATGAATACACAACAATCCCCATAAATCTTTACCTTTGATCAAGGGGGCAATTATACTGGCACGTACTTGGAATTTTTCCAGAATCTGGATGTAGCAATCACTGGCATTTACTTGATAAATATCAGTTATTGCTCTAATTCGACCTTGCTGATAAAGTCCTGCGAACTCCTCACTAAAGCAGTGGTCGCGCAGTTTGGCTGCTAATGCCGAATTCCATTCGGTTGCCACATCTTCATAGATAAATTCTCCTTCCCATGCCAAATCAGGATAAAAACGAAACACGCCAACCCGATCGCTTTTCAGAAGTTGGCGGACTTCAGTGACTGTAATTTTGAAAATAGTTTCTATGTCTAGAGACTCCCGAATACGGGCAATAACTCCAGATAAGGCTTTTTGTTGCTCATTCTGACGCAAGGAGCATGTTACATCTGAATGAGATTCTTGCCGTTCTGAATTTGGTTGTATGGATTGAGTAGTAGAGGAGTTTTCCATTCCCAGTGGGACTTTAAATATTGAAAGTCTTCTATTTCATGATTCCCGTTGCGATCGCAAAGGTAACAGTTATTTCCTGGGAATGTCATAAAAACAATGTAGGGACGCGATTGTATCGCGTCCCTACAAAAAGATTTTCAATTACCAGAAAACTATCGCCGCTTGGGAGTGGCGCTGCGGGTGGTGCGTTTTTCTTCATCTCGGCGACGGCGATCGCGCCAATCCGCCAGGGTTAAATAACCAATACCACCAGTGACTACTACGAGCAGCACTACAGCAAATAAAACCAAAATACTCAAGAATGGACTTTCCACAATGCCTCTATAGTCCGTTACGTCCCCACACTACCATTGCAATTGACCAAGTAAACACAACTAACAACGCTACCCAACCTAGTGTCAAAATCTCCATAGTCCCACTTTTCAAATAATTACAAAAGGTTTCTAATACTTATCATACAGGGATTGGGCAGGCTGAGATTTTTTTATCAATCAGATTGTAACTTTTGCGTGTGATCTTTACGACAGAGTACGTTTACACAAAAAAGACACCAACTTTTCTTGATACGTTAGTACTTAAAGCAACGATAAACACGAATGTAAAAAAGTAGCGATCGCGCTTTCTGACTTGATACTTTTGGGAATACTAGGGCTATGGGTATATATTTCCAATCCAGCAACCCCTAATATCATGCCGACATTTTTCAACTATCCTTTCCACTCCAACGGTTTTATACCTCATGGACATTGTTATCTTTGGCAAACTGGATTAGTCTGGCTGCACATTATTTCTGATGCCACGATCGCTCTAGCCTATTATTCTATTCCCTTCCTACTGATTTACTTTATTTCTAAGCGTAAAGACCTTCCTTTTAATGGCGTCTTTTTGTTATTTGGTGCTTTTATCATTGCTTGCGGTACTGGGCACTTAATGGATATTTGGACGCTTTGGCATCCAAATTATTGGGTTGCAGGTAGTTTAAAAGCTCTAACTGCCATTATTTCGATATATACGGCATTTGCGTTATTTTATCTCATGCCTCAAGCTCTAACACTACCTAGTCCAACCCAGTTAGAAGTTATCAATCGAGCGCTTTCAACTGAAATTGTCGAGCGCAAGCGCATCGAAAAAGAATTACGCCTTGCAGAAGAAGTTGCTCAAAACTCCAGCCAAGCTAAGAGTGAATTTCTCGCCAATATGAGTCATGAACTACGCACACCTCTTAACGGTATTTTGGGCTATACACAAATTCTTCAACGCACAGAATCTTTGAGTGAGAAAGGACGTAAAGGAGTCAGCATCATTTATCAATGTGGTTCTCATCTTTTAACCCTAATTAATGATGTTCTGGATCTCTCTAAAATAGAAGCCCGGAAACTAGAATTGTATCCTGTTGATTTCTACTTACCTGCCTTTATAGATAGCGTGACTGAAATTTCTCGCATCCGCGCAGAACAAAAGGTGATTGCATTTCACGTCCAACTCGATCCTAATTTACCAACGGGCATTCATACTGATGAAAAACGCTTGCGGCAAGTACTGATTAACTTGCTTAGTAATGCGATTAAATTTACTAATGAAGGTAGTGTCACCTTCAAAGTTAAGGTCATTGCTAAACAATCAAACACCAATGGAAAAACTAACTACAAAATTCGTTTTGAGGTAATAGATACTGGTGCTGGAATAATCCCTGAACAAGCGCAGAAAATCTTCCAACCCTTTGAACAAGTAGGAAATCAAAAACGACAATCTGAAGGTACAGGTTTGGGATTAGCAATCAGCCAAAACATTGTTTTGTTGATGAGTGGTCAGATTCAGGTACAAAGTGAATTTGGCAAAGGTAGTACTTTCTGGTTTGAGGCAGAATTTCCAGAATCTAAAGACTGGGCAAAGGTTTCTAGAGTGGTTGAGCAAGGAACTATTATTGGTTATCAAGGACAAAGCCGCACCATTTTGATTGCGGATGACAAATGGGAAAATCGATCGGTAATTGTAAATTTACTAGAACCAGTTGGGTTTACTGTTGTAGAAGCTAGTCAGGGTCAGGAAGGATGGGAAAAGGCTCTAGCCCACAAACCAGACTTGATTATTACTGACTTAGTGATGCCTATATTGAATGGATTTGAGTTGATCGATCGTTTACGTAAATCTGAGCAATTTAAAGAGATTGCTGTCATCGCTTCCTCAGCCAGTGTGTTTGCAGCCGACCAGTACAAAAGTATTGATGTAGGTGCAAATGCATTTCTACCAAAGCCTGTAGAAGCTGAAACGCTGCTGGAAATGCTACGACAGTTTTTGCAACTGGAATGGATTTTTGACGTGAAGGTAGATGAAATAAAAAAAACCAATATAGATGCTTTGGATCGACCAAATGAGATGATTTATCCTGCCAAAGAGGTTTTGCAAGATTTACTCGAACTGACAAAAGACGGTGATATTCAAAAAGTTTTGGAACTGACCGAGCAACTTTCTAAATCTGACGAGCGTTTAAGCATTTTTGTCCAGCAAATCGTCCAGCTTGCTAGTAATTTCCAACTCAAACGTTTGGAAACTTTTATTCAAGAATATATCAATTAATTTGAGTTAAATTTCAATTGTTAATTAATCATGCTTAAAACCTCAGATACCGAATTTATTTTGATTGTGGATGATAATCCCACAAATTTATCTCTCCTGTGTGAAGCGCTTAATAGTGAGGGTTTTCGTTTTCGGGTTGCAGTCGATGGAGAAAGTGCGATCGCTCAAGTCGAACGCAATCAACCAGAATTGATTTTGCTGGACGTACAAATGCCTGGTATTGACGGATTTGAAACTTGTCGCCGCCTCAAAGCCAATCCTGTTACCCAAAACATTCCGATTATTTTCACTACTGCCTTAGCGGATACAGAGAGCAAAACGAAGGGATTTTCCCTTGGCGCAGTTGACTATATCCCGAAACCATTTGCACAAGAAGAAGTGATTGCAAGAGTACGCGTACATTTACAACTCAAACAATTGACTGAATCTTTGGAACAACAAGTTAGCGATCGCACCAGGGCTTTGCAAAAAGCCCAAGTCCAATTAGTACAGCAAGAGAAACTATCAACACTCGGAGAGCTAATCGCTGGTATTGGCCATGAAATCAATAACCCGATCAACTTTATTTCCAGCAATATTCCACCCTTGCAAGAATATATTACAGCAGTAACCGAGTTGCTTCTACTATATGAACAAGAGTATCCAAACCCAACAGCCAAAATTACCAAAACTATTGAGAACTTGGATCTAAACTTTGTTCTCGAAGATATGGGAAAAATCTTGAACTCACTCCACATAGGAAGCGAACGAATTCGCAACCTTTCTAGTTCACTCCGCAGTTTCTGTCGCTCGGATAGCGATGCCAAAATATCTGCTGATTTACATCAAGGAATAGATAGTACCCTAATGATTTTGCAACACCGCCTCCATGCTAATAGCGATCGTCCCCGCATTGAAGTGATTAAAAATTATGGAGAATTACCACAGGTTAAGTGTTATCTAGGGCAGATGAATCAAGTGTTTATGAACATTCTCGCGAATGCAATTGATGCCCTTGATGAAGCTATAATGGAAGGCAAAATCAGCAATATAATTCCTCAGATTAAAATTATCACAGAAATAGATTCTCAACAATTGGTTATAATTCGGATTGCTGACAATGGGATTGGTATTCCTGAACGGCTGAAAAAACGCTTGTTTGAGCCGTTGTTTACGACAAAAACTGTTGGCAAAGGTACTGGACTTGGCTTGTCGATCGCATACCAAATTATTGTAGAAAAACACGAAGGTATATTAGAAGTGAATTCTCAACCTGGTATGGGAACCGAATTTATCATCAAAATTCCCACTTGAGAGCGGTATTTAATTAATGACAAAGCTGCTCAAGCATTTATCATACTGGAGAGTAAGGAAAAATTTCCCTAATATCTAATCCTTAACTTCTATATAGAGTGAACTCAATTTTAGATCCTCAATTAATGGCAGAACGCATAGAATCCCTCAAGGCTGGAATAGTTGGGGGATTCTCTGTGTGTTTGGCTTTTGCGATCGCTAACCTGTTGAATACTTTCATACTGGCAAAGTATTTTCAGACACTTGTATGTCTGCAAAGTGATGTTAACTGGCACTTGGTGGTGAGTGGTGCGATCGCAACTTTTATTGGTTTCCTATTTGGTGTCACCTACCGCTATATCATCCGCTCCGATCGAAATCCCCAACTCAAAGCTGGTGGCGTGTTAGCCTTTGGCTTGGTGCGCGGATTAACTCAGATAGAATTTGGGTGGAATTCCCACAGCGCAATTTGGCCTTTTTTGGTGTTGGCGGCAGAAAGTTTGTTATGGTTTGCGCTGGCTGCGATCGCTCTTGATATCGCTATTCAACTCCGTTGGGTTAAACCTTTTTCATCAATCTAAATTTCTGTAATCTTACAGCTACCTGTAAGCCTATACAGAAGGTTGTGGTTCAAATAAATGAAAAAAGCAAAGCTACTGTAAACATTACGTTCTTGTAGTATAATGTATGCGATTACTACAAACTTCATAGTTTTAAAATATAAGTATAAAAAGTTACTAATATTATTCTCAATCTAATATGAATACTAGAATATCTCACTATTATCTGATAGTTGATTTGGAAGCTACATGCTGTAACAGTAAAACTATTCCACGTCACCAAATGGAAATCATTGAAATCGGTGCAGTGATGCTCAACCGAACAACGTGGGAAATTGATTCGGAGTTTCAGCAATTCATCCAACCTGTGAGACATCCGCAACTGACAAATTTTTGCACAGAATTGACTAGTATTCGCCAGCAAGATGTTGACGAAGCGCCAAAATTTTTAGAAGCAATTTCTCGCTTCAAAGAATGGATTAATTTATTTCCTGACTATATTTTTTGTTCTTGGGGTAATTATGACAAAAAGCAATTTATTCAAGATTGCACGTTTCATAATTTCCCTTATCCTTTTACTTCAGAACACATAAATATCAAAGAGGAATTTTCGGAATATCTTGGCGTATCTAAAAAATTTGGCATGGCACAAGCTCTCAATGAGTTGGGGATAGAATTAAAAGGTACACATCATCGTGGCATTGATGATGCCCGCAACATTGCAGCTATTTACAGACAGATGAAAAACAAAAAAAATCAGCTGAATAAATAATAGAAAATTTGTAGTGGTGTTGCCTAGTTCAAATAGTGGATAAAATCTAGCTATTATGCTGTAAACAAGATGTTCGTACAGGCAAATGGGACTCCCATACATAATAAAGTTAGGAGTTGTATGAATAATTCTTATTCTTAATCCAAGAGATTTATTCTTTACAAGGTTTGAATGATAAGTTTAAAAAATAAAATTTTAGCTAGATTTATTTTTGCTTTAATTAACTGATAACTAAGGTAATATATATAATATTTGGCTTAATATAACTGCAAAATAACACTCTAAGATCGGGTTATAAGCCAATAATATTGATTTTGAGGCTACAATTTATGATCGGATTTTGGCGAAAAAAAATAGTTTTTTTCTTCACAACAATTGTGTTGACAATTCTGCTAATTTATCACGAACCAGTACCAATAGCTGAGGCCCAAACTTCTACACCAACACCTACTAGACCGTTTGCCACTGTAGCTTATCCTAATAGGTCATTAAGTACTTCTCCCGCACAACTAGCACCATTACCTTATGCTTATGGGGCACTCGGAAAAGCGATTGATGCTGAAACGATGAAATTGCATCATGATGCACATCATGCTAGCTACGTCAAGAACTTAAATGATGCATTAAAGCAGTATCCAGATTTGCAAAAAAGAAGTGTTGAAGGTTTACTAGTGAATTTGAACAGCGTACCTGAAGATATTCGGACAAAGGTACGTAATAACGCTGGTGGTCATCTCAACCACACGATTTTTTGGCAACTGATGAGTCCCCAAGGTGGAGGACAACCATCAGGAGCGATCGCTCAAGAAATTAACCAAACTTTTGGCAGTTTTGATGCCTTTAAAAAACAGTTTAACGCAGCGGGTGCAGCTCGTTTCGGTAGTGGTTGGGTTTGGTTAGTACGCAATCCTCAAAAACAACTCCAGATTGTTACCACAGCAAATCAAGATAACCCGATTATGGAGGGTTCATATCCGATTATGGGTAACGATCTATGGGAACATGCTTATTACCTTAAATATCGCAACCGTCGGGCTGAGTATTTGGATAATTGGTGGAATGTGGTGAATTGGCCGCAGATTAACAGGCGATACCTTTCCTTCTCTACGGGACGCTCTCCGAACTAAACGCTACGCAAAGGGCTGATAAACTACGCCATTTTCATCAGGTTTTATACGCTATGCACATTATCCAGTCTGGTTTGTAGCTTCTTTGTTACCCCTTCAGCTAAACCATCTTTAACATGAATAATCCGATTAGTTTGATCGGCTACATCTGGTTCATGGGTAACGATAACAATCGTGATGCCTTGACTATTTAACTCAGTCAACAAATCCATCACTTCCTGAGATGTTTCACTGTCTAACGCTCCAGTGGGTTCGTCTGCTAGAACAAGTGCAGGGCGATTAACGAGGGCGCGGGCTATGGCTACTCGCTGTTGCTGTCCACCAGACATCTGGTTAGGACGGTTTAACATTCGCTCTGCCAAACCAACGCGGGTTAAAGCTGACTCTGCGCGTTTTCTGCGTTCCGATTTAGGAACACCTGCATAGACCATTGGCAACATCACGTTTTCTAAAGCCGTAGAACGAGCCAGTAAATTAAACTGCTGAAACACAAAACCGATCCGGCGATTGCGGATATATGCCAATTCATCATCGGTTAGCGTAGTTAGGTTTCTGCCTTCTAAAACGAATAGCACTAAGAAAAGCCCAAAGACTTATTGTATCCTCGTTCCCAGCCTGAAGGCTGGGAACGAGTTCTGAGAGGCTCCGCCTCCAGTGGCTTGACCAGAGGCAGAGCCTCTGGCAATACATTCCCAGTCTGAGGACTGGGAACGAGGCGAAACGATGCTACATAAGCCTTTGGGCTTTTCTTAGTGCCATGTATCCCTTTATGTAACAATTACGAATGACGGATTTTTAAAGTTCGGTGTTTGTTACGGACTATCCATAGTAGAACAATTATCAATACAAGCGCTTTGATCGTTGATGGCTCCACTACCTTCTTCACTTCCGTGGGGGTTTGAGGAGTAACATTACACGGAATCTCAACGATCTGTGTGTGATCGGAACTATTACCACTAGGAGTCAGATCGCATTCGCCTTTGTTGGTGAGAGACAAAGGTGTATTTTCTGGAGAAACAGGTACAGGTGGTTGAGATGAAGAAACAGATGGTTGAGCTGAAGAACTATCGCCACTCAGTAGTAGAAGCAGAATTAAACCAAGACCCCCAACGCCAATTATTGGCCAAAGTGGAAAGGAACCAGAACTCTCTGGTACTAAGACATCTCCCGTAGAGCCAGGGAAAGCATCAAAAGCTATTGTTTCTCCGTCCAACGGTAGTGGATTTTCACTCAGCAAAGTATCTCCTGCGATATCTTCTCCTAAGAGCTGATTAAATTCCGCTGGAATCGCATTATTAGGGCGTCCGAGTTCCCCACCATCTTCGGAGTATGGAAAGGATAGGACTTCAAAAATCTTCTGTTGGAGTTGATTCTGATTACCAGAACTCAACGCATCCAAGCCTGTAGAGATTTTATCTAAATAAAAATTTGTCATCTCTGGCGACAGACCTAGAGACTGAATCTGCTCTTGAATATTGGAAATTTTTGAGGCCTCTTCAAACAGCAGTCGTCCGTATGACAATTTCAGGTCTAGTAATCCATTACGGAGGCTAACAGAATCATTGACTCCTGAGTATGGTGCCCAGTAGAACTGCTTGGTTACAAGTCCGAGTCCTTCTACTGGATTGCGACCAAAAGGTTGTCCAAGAAGGTATTGAGATCCATCCATGATTGCGGGGGATGCGTTTCTCCAAAAGGAGGCGTAAGGCACCGCAGAGAGATTAGGATTATTGCCATAGAAGCTAGCGAAATTCTGGAAGTTTTTTTCCCCACCGGCTGCTCGGATCAGAAGGTTTTGATAACTAGTCCCATTGTTTAACTCTACTAATCGTTGGATTACCGATCCAGTCTTATTACAGGTCAGACCAAATCCCACATCACATCCAGGAATGACTCGCATCCGGCTCAAATTCTGGTTATTGATTTGGTACTGGAGATACTCAGACTCCAATCCTTGTTGGATGCCATAGCGTCCAACATTTAGTTGTGCAAAAGCAGACTGACACGTAGTGAGTACTACTGCAACAGATGAAAATGCGATCGCTGCAAAGCGAACTACCTTCGGCATCGCAATTCTTTGAACAATTGATTTAGGCAAGATGCACCTCCACTAGACGACATCAATTTAATTGGGGATTGGTCATTTGTCATTTGTCATTTGTCATTTGTCATTGGTCAAAAATTATTATTCTCCCCTGCCTCCCCTGCCTCTCCTACTTCCTGCTCCCCAATTCAACTCTTAGGTAAATCAATGTTGATTGTGATTCCCGTACCTTTGAGATTTCCTGATGAGAGTGTGTGATATAAGACCAATGCCCGGTTTGGTTGGTCGAAAAGATACCCACGACGCGTTGGTTTAATCTTCCCTTCTTTGACTAAGGAAACGAAGGCTTGTAGATATCTACGTATACCTTGACGGTTGTCTTGAGTAGTATTCGTATGATGCTCAATCAGCATCATAAAGAAGTCTAAGCTACGATTTTCCTGACCTTGAATTAGACTGCCTTCATCTAGGAAAGAACTTGCTATGAGCCTGCTATTAACTTGTTTGACCTTAAATAAAGTAAAGTAACGTCCTTCTTTTTTAGGATCGTTCGCATAACAGACCCAAGAACCCTCTTTATTTTGTGTAAAACCCTGTTCAGCAAGGTAAGAAAGCAAAGAATTACTTGTCTTAGTTTGTGGTGGAGGTAATAAATCTTCAATGGGATCTAAAGAGCAAATCCTCTGTGTTGTTTTTAGTGGATAAACAGCAGGTGTCTGCTGGGTATTGACGCGAAAGGGCTGTGTTGTTTTTCGTGGATAAACAGCAGGTGTCTGTTGCGTATTGACGCGAAAGGGCTTGTCATCAGACATTGCCATGCTAGACATTGCAGCCAACGCAGATAACTGGAGAACGATCGCTCCAAACAAACGAACTATGATATTCATGTTTTTCCTGTTACTCTTAGTGACTTTGTGAATAATCGAATTTTTACTAGATCGAGATCGATCTAGCAGTCCTAAATTATTTGTTAAATTTAAGTGTTTGCCTGATTTGATCGAGGTAGCTTAAGTTTTCACTAATCAAATAGGACTTTTATATATAGGTAACTAAGCACAAAGAGAATCAATATCTAAATAAAACACACAATGTTAATATCTTATTGGCAAGATAAATTAGGCTTTTTGATATTTTTACATATACAAAAAACTATTGACATTGCGTCAAAACTTTTCTATTTACTCTTGTCTAATTTTTTGCCATCTTAAGAAGGTTTTATGCCTTTCTCGCTGGCTATGATGATTCCTAAAAAAGAGCTTTAGTTAGCTCTTTAGTACCTTATATAAGCAGAGTTTAAAAAGCTCTGTGCTTTGCACGTTAGGGCTTTTGTTGATTTCCTGGGTAGGTTGAATAATTTTTTGTTTTTTGAAGGTAGCGCACCTAACTAGCTCTTTCAGCATGGTTACAAATTGATGTATAAATAATATCTCCCTGACAGTAAAATAATATTACCATGAGCTTGAGACATGCAACAGTATTGTGGACAGTTGTCAAAGTTGTACACTATGAATCGCAACTACCTCTTCATTAAATCTCATAGCAAATAGGTGAGAGGCAAGCTTAATCTATATTACACACTACTAGTATTAAATTATTAAATAACAACAGTGTGGAACCCGACACTATTAAGTATAAAATATAACTTTTATCTAAGTAAAACACGTATAAAGAATAAATTGCGATCGCTAACCCAACTGTTTAATTACCCTACTAGTAGTCTGTCAACCTAAAAATGCGCTTGTGAGGTTTGGAGAAAGGGGAAAGGGACGAATGTCACTAAGATAAGCGTTAACCCTTGGTATTACTGGTTTTGGGGTGTAGGGAATTACGAACAACTTGGTTTTGTCTGGCGCACTAAAATTCAATTTTTATTAACACTACACCCAACACCCTACCCCCAACACCCTGCCCTGACGATATTTCACATGAGTCTTCGTGCCATTCGGGAAAGGGACTCATGGTAAGGGATTATAAAACCTTTTCCCTTTCCCCCTTACCCTTTACCCCGCCAAGTTCACTTGGCGAACTACTAGGCGATGTCTATGATGGTCTACGCCTATGCATCAAACAAAGTTGAGTTAGATCGCAAGTATAAAATTTGCGATTTAGCACGCTGTTGGTGTTGTTGCCACAGACCTTATAAGCCTGTAAAGCAGATATTTACGACTTTTCTAATACCAATTCAAAAAATGTTTGCGACAGATAGGGCATCTAAAATAAAATCATAGCCTCAACATTATTTAGGTTGATAATGTTGAGGCTATCAGGATAACAAGCAGCAAATTCTGTAAATAATTATTGATAAACAGAACTTACGCATTGACAGATAAAACAAAAAATGCGTAAGTTCTAAATTAGTTAATTCAATTTAATTTATTACAAAGCACTGCGGCTAGTTAAGGCATTCCACAAGAAGACTGCAACAATAGCACCCAGAACTGCTACTGCAATACCGGGAATACTCAAAGAGGGAGCCGCTAGAGCAAAGCTTCCTGTACTGAAGAATACACCCAAACTACCACCAATAAAAGCACCAACGATTCCTAATAAAATTGTTGCTAAAATTCCGCCGCCTTGATGACCAGGGTAGATAGCCTTTGCGATCGCACCAGCAATTAGACCTAAAACAATCCAAGCAAGAATATTCATTGTTTTTATTTGATAAACGTTTTTTAGTGACAAATACACAATAGCAATCCAAATATTGAGATTCAATCTATCAACAGAAGCAATGATCGATAGCCTTGAGGATGAACGCTATTACTTCTCGTGATGAACTCTCTTAATTCAATGGATCATAAAAAAGCTCCTAGTAGGCATAAAACCAGGAGCTAATAAATTCATTGCTTGATAATTGCAGTATATGCATTTTTAATGATTCTTCTCATCTACTTGAAAAATTAAGCTCAGGTTTGAAAGCAGCTACTTTTGTAGGTTCGCACTTAAGTTTACTCAACTTGTAGGATTCTGGCGCTTAAGAAGTTTGCGCTTAGGGATTGGGATAACAAAAGAGCAATTACCTGTACTTGCATTAGTGTTAAACAAGAAAACCAACTGCTTTACCAATTTATCGTTCTTGCATTTCTCGCTGACGCATGGGCATAGCGTCAATTTGCTCAAAAATTGCTGTTGCTTGCACTGGTGTAGTTTCTTGGCGCTTAACACCTCCATCTTTGCCGATCAAAATGACGCGAAAATTTTCTTTATCAACCCCAAAGCGATTTCGCAAATTGGCAGCAGAAGACTCATCTATTAACTGTCCGTTGGCATAGCTTTTATCTGTTGCCAAAACTTTAACCATAACTAAATCCCGATCTTTAAAATCGTTTTGGTGCTGGTTAAATACCTGCATTTGTTGTTGATAGTTATGGTTATCAACAGACGGTGCAAAGATTAGTAGCACACGGTTTTGCCATTTTTGAGAATTGAGATTAAATGAAGACATTTTGATAGTATGGGTTGAACCTTGGACAGTACCAGCAATGCTGACGGGCGACAGGACTATAGATGCGGCAAGAGTCAAAGCGATTAATACTGAGTTATTCACTTCGGGGCTTGTTAGGCTCATAATGACAATGACCTGAACGAGGTTTGATGAAATGTCAGAAGCTTTTCCAGACTCTTCTCAACTACAACAGTGGCATCAAGGTATTGAAATGGCTAACCGCAATAATATTTTCTGTCATTGTCGTAGTTGTAGCGATGAATGGGTAGACTCTGTGATGGATGCAGTTTGTAGTAAATGCGGCAGCAAAGATATTGAACATATCTCGTGCTGGCAGTTTCCAGATGATTGAATTAGTATCCAAATCAGGCGATAAAATAGCGATCGCTACTTTTGACATTTCCTCTCAGAATTTTGGGTAATTACTTTGTTAAGCTGCGGTAATGTCTGCTTGTGCATCTAAAGCGGAATTTGGAAAAATACTCCAGCACTCAGCGGGATCAACGGTTAACAGTACTCATATCAGGATAGCGATCGCCAGCTGCCACATTTTTTGGTGCAACTGTTTCCAGTCGATTCAACTCTTGTTCAGTCAGGATAATTTCGGTAGCTGCAACATTCTCCTCCAAGTAAGTACGGCGTTTTGTACCAGGGATTGGGACAATATCTTCTCCTTGAGCTAATAGCCATGCTAAAGCAAGCTGACTAGAAGTTACTCCTTTTTCGCTGGCGATCGCTTTAACTTGCTCTACTAATTGCAGGTTTTTATAAAAATTCTCACCTTGAAAGCGAGGAGAATTTCTTCGATAGTCATCAGGTGCAAGATCGTCAGGGCTAGCGATCGCACCTGATAAAAATCCTCTTCCTAATGGGCTATAGGGAACAAACCCAATTCCTAATTCTCGCACGGTAGGTAAAATTTCATCCTCTGGCTCTCGACTCCAAAGAGAGTATTCTGTTTGCAGTGCAGTAATCGGGTGAACTGCTACAGCTCGGCGAATCGTCGCCGGGGCAGCTTCCGAAAGCCCCAAATAACGAACTTTTCCTAGCTTGACTAACTCTGCCATTGCCCCGACAGTATCTTCAATGGGGACAGTTGGATCTACTCGATGTTGATAATAGAGGTCAATTACTTCCACCCCCAAACGTTTTAGCGAGGCATCGCAAGCTTGATGGACATATTCTGGTCTGCCATCAACCCCTTTAAAACCACCATCTTCAGTACGGACATTGCCAAATTTTGTTGCTAAAATTACTCGATCTCGGCGATCTTTTATTGCTCTGCCTACTAATTGTTCGTTGGTAAACGGCCCATACATGTCAGCAGTATCAAGAAAATTCACTCCGAGTTCTAATGCCCGATGAATTGTCGCGATCGCCTCAATTTCATCACGACCACTATAGAACTCAGACATTCCCATGCAACCAAGTCCGATAGTTGAAACTTCTAAGCCTTGTTTGCCTAGCTTTCTGGTTCTCATAAAAGAATTTCCTACTCAGTAATTGGTCTTAGAATATTACCCTTTTCAGCATTATCCCTTTCCCTTTCACCAAGTCATCTATTATTAGAAGTATTTACTGATATAAGTACGTTGATTTGCGGGTAATTGACATTCAATTTTACCAGCCGTGTTAAGAGAGCTTTTTAGTAGTCTGCCAACCCAAAAATGCGCTTGTGAGGTCTGGAGAAAGGGACTCATGGTAAGGGATTTAAAACCTTTCCCCTTTCCCCCTTACCCTTTACCCCGCCAAGTTTACTTGGCGAACTACTAGTTTACGCACATTTATTATGTATTTTCTAGTCAATTACTAGCCAGTTGTAGAGAAGCGATGACCAAACGCTGTAAATTGTCTGCTGAGTTCTTTTACAGCTTTGGGTCAACAACTGGCGATTTGTGGTTGTTCTGTTCTGTTGATATCTCATTTAAACTGCAAAATGCAGAGTTGTAATGCCAAATTGCCAGAACCTTTGAATATGGTATCGTCACTTCAACTTGTTCACTTTTAGCAAAAGTTCGTTAAGCACGCACAATAATGGTCGGTTGTTACATACACCAGTCTGATTGTTATTCGTCAGAATGTAGTGGTGCAATATATTGCACTGTTACAAAAGCTAAATTCAGAGGTAAACTATGTTTCCTTTTTGGGGTAATCCATGTTATGGAAGCGAACCCATTTCGCACAAAGCTAGCTTAGAGCGGAAATTAAAATTCTTGATTTGGCTACGAGATGATTTAGAGTCTAAACTGGCTGGTATTAATGCTTCTATTGATACCGTTCGTCAGCAAATAGAACGTTCAAACTCATCTATTTAGAACTTAGCTAATACAGCAATTCATCTCATCACCTACTCAATAAGCAGGTGATGAGATGAATTGCAAGTGAATTGACGACTATTAACCAGTCAACTTAATGACACCTTGGCTAACTAAAGATTCAAGCTGAGAATGATGCTGTGTTTGCTCTCGTAGCAACTTGAGTTGCTCGTAACTGAGAATGTGTAATCCTGGCCGGACAACATAACCTTCAATGGTAATGCTTTGTGGCTGCTGGCTGTTGGTGCGGTTGTAGCTAATTGAAGGCATATTTACAAAGGGCAAGTTAGGAATGGCACTAAGTTAAAATATAGCCCTTGCCCTGACTGGTTAAGAGCCTCCAGGCTGGGAATCCATCCTGGGAGGCTCCGCCTCCAGTGGCTTGACCAGAGGCAGAGCCTCTGGCAATACATTCCCAGTCTGAAGACTGGGAACGAGGCGAAACGAGGCTACATAAGCCTTTGGGCTTTTCTTCGGGCAAGTTAGAACTGATTAGTAGAAGAGAGTTTAATTCTTCACTCTCTTATAGCTTCACACAAGTTTCTCTTAAAGGGTGACTAAGGGTTGCGTTTGGCTTCCAATATTGAAAGAAACTATGGCAGTTATCGCCAAAGCATATATAAAAAACTTTAGTTAATTAATCAGTCCGTTATAACTAATAATTGATTGCTGACTTGATTAGAAAGGGTTTTCTTTTTCTTTTCTTTGTCGCGTTGTAATCATTCTTCGTACCACTTTAATAATTCATCCAAAAATTGACCGATTCTTTTAGTTAAAGCAGCTTCCTGTGAAGCACCTGCTTCATGCAGAGAGTCTCCAATTTTAGAAATAGCAAAAATGTTTGAAATAGTAGGTATTCCCATCTCTGACAGAAAAGCGTGTAACTGGATGGCTGCGCCCACTCCTCCAAAGCTACCAGTTGTGTAAATGACTGGTGTATATACATATATATTATCGGTGGTTGACACCAAATCAGCGAACACTGAAAACTTTACAGCCAACACAAAGTCTCAAGCTATGGCTCTCCAGTTATAACTGATTTACCCACTGCCCCAAAATTAACTCACGACAATCCTGTAAGTCAACAAACCAATAGACACACTTCCAGTTTTTTTTCAACTCGACTCAAAGAGTCCAGCTTCAAATCAAATATCAATAACTTTAGGCGATGTCTACAACGATCTACGCCTATGCTTTAGCTATTTTATTGTCAAGTCATCTCTCTGATTAATAAATGTGAGCTTTGTGAAGGCATAATCTACACCACTTGCCAATCACGCACCACTTCAAGGTTAACCTAGACCTGTCACTGACCCATGACTCTGTTGCAGTCAGGCTCACCATCAAAAATTGGGATATTTTACAAAAATATTTTTCAACGGTGATTTAAGTACAACATTTGGGAACAATTTATGGAACTCAGATTTTTGTAGGTACTTAGGTAATTTCTAAGTATCTACAAAAAGAAGATAAACCTGTTCAAAATGCAGTCTGAGTTTCCCCAAAAGGGAATAAATCACTAAACTGGCAATATCTATAAAAATGTTTAATTCTGAACTTCAAAAAGACCTTCGCCATAACTTTACTGTCAATGTTATTGAAAGTGGATTTTTTGGTTTTGGGAGTGGTTTTGCTTCATTTTTCACGATTATTCCACTATTTGTTAGCACTCTTACCGATTCTGCATTGCTTATCGGCCTGATTCCAGCTATTCCACGCTTAGGCTGGCAATTACCTCAGCTATTAACAGTTAGTAAAGTAGCTCGCCTACAGTGTTACAAACCAACTGTAATGTCGTTGACAATTCATCATAAGCTTCCTTTTTTGGGATTAGCACTGGTGGCTTTATTACAACTAAAACTCAATCACCAAACTATCTTACTTTTGACATTTGCCATACTCATTTGGCAAGGGCTAGGCGGTGGGTTTAGCGCCACTGCTTGGCAAAGCATGATTGCTAAAATTGTTCCCTCCAGAAAGCTTGGGATTTTTTACGGTACTTTAGCAGCATCTGGTAATTTGATGAGTATTTGTGGTGCTGCGATCGCTGGTTTAGTCCTTAAAGAAGTTGCTCAACCATTTAACTTTGCTCTGTGTTTTTTGTGTGCCAGTTTGGCAATGGCTTTATCTTGGTTTTTTATGTCTAGGACGCGAGAGCCAGTAAACACCACATCATCAGCCTTTGAAACTAGACGTGAATTTTGGGACACTCTGGGTGTAATTCTCCGGTGCGATGAGAATTTCCGTTGCTTTGCGATCGCACGTATGATCTCACAGTTAGCACTGATGCCACTTCCCTTCTATACACTCTATGCCATACATCAATATGGGATGGGAGAAGTTTCTGTTGGGTTAATTACGACTCTATTGATGGTTACACAAACTATTGCTGGATTGGTTTTGGGTTGGTTAGGCGATCGCACAGGTTGCAAGTTAATTTTACAAATTGGTTGTGTGGCTTGTGCATTCAGTTCGATTTTTGCTTGTTTAGCACCCAATGCAAACTGGTTTTACTTGGTATTTATAGGAGAAGGAATAGGTATGATGGCTCTGCAAAATATTGCTGCGGTAATGACCTTAGAGTTTGGCAACCAACATCAACGACCAGCCTATATTGGTCTTGGTAATACCCTTATTGCTCCTGCCACCATGCTTGCTCCCTTACTAGGTGGATGGATAGTAGAGAATATTGACTATAGAACTACCTTCTTAGTAGCAGCTATCGGTGCATTAGCTACAGCACTGCTTTTGCACGTAGGAGTAAGCAATCCACACTATCTTGAACAAAATTTTGGTAACGATTCAGTTAATATTTTGCCTGAGTAGTAAGCATTTGATATTAATTCGTCATCCCTAATCCGAATGCGCTAGCGTGCTATAGGCGAATGGCACTAAGATAAGTCCAAAGTCTTGTGTTGCCTCGTTCCCAGTTTGAAGACTGGAAACGCATTCTGGGAGGCTCTGCCTCTTCTTTCTTGACGAGAGGCGGAGCCTCTTGGAATACATTCCCAGTCTTCAGACTGGGAACGAGGTTAAATAAGCCTTTCGCGTTTTCTTAGTGCCATTCTGCTATAGGCCCATACACCTGTCACTAACACGCCCTTACTGAAGAGTTGTTAATTAATCAAAAGCAGGAGGCAGAGGAAATATTTTTTATTAATAGTTATTTTTGCCAATCTACACTGTTGATCGACTAACCCAGCATTTTTATCACCCCCTATAACCCTGTATAAATCACTCTTGGGAGTGAAAGTTGAATGATTCTAACTATGGTATGAACCTAAAAGCAGTTAACAAAGCATTGCAAGGTTTAGGCTCATGATATTCATGCCTCATAATTTTCTACTTGTATGGCTGTTTCAACTGCTGTCCGTTGGGGTGCTTGGCGGGGGAATCTACATTCTCTATGAGTGGTATGAACGAGAACTTGTAGGAACGCCCTACTTGGTGGCTGGACTAGTAATGTTTCTGTGGTCTTTTGGCGGTCGTTTTATCAGTTTGCCACTGCTGCGCCGTCCTGGAAAACAGGAACCGAAGTTTATGCGGAGCAAAAGCGTGCAGCGCTTGTCACGCCCAGATGGGAGTGTGTTGCAGGTAGAGTTTTTTGGCCCTGAAGATGGTCAACCAATTATCTTGTCACACGGTTGGGGGCCAAACAGTACTGTATGGTATTATGCCAAACGACAACTAAGCGATCGCTTCCGAGTAATTGTTTGGGATCTACCAGGGTTAGGAAAATCTGCTAAACCGAAAAACAACGATCACTCTATAGAAAAATATGCCCGTGACTTGGAAGCTGTTGTCGCCATAGCAGGGGACAAACCTGTTATCTTGTTGGGACACAGCATGGGCGGCATGATTAACCTGACATTCTGTCGCCTGTTTCCAGAGCAATTAGGGAGTCGCGTGGCTGGCTTAATTCTTGTAGATACTACTTACACTAATCCGGTAAAAACTTGTATCTTCAGCAATCTGGTACGGAAATTACAGAAACCTCTACTCGAACCTGTGTTGTACCTGACTATCGTGCTGTGGCCGATTTTTTGGTTGATGACTTGGCTCTCGTATTTAAATGGTTCGCTGTACATCACCGTCGAACTATCTGGATTTACGGGTACTGAAACACGCGGTCAACTAAATTTTGCAGCATTCTTATCAGCATTGGGTTCGCCTGGTGTTCTGGCTCGTGGCACACTGGGAATGTTGAAGTTCGACGAAACAGACACACTTGCAACTATTAACGTTCCTGTGTTGGTTGTTTGCGGCGGTTCAGATATAGCGACAAAACCTGTGGCGAGCGATCGCATGAAAGCAGAATTACCTTACTCTGAAAGAGTCACCCTCAAACCAGGTGGACACATGGCATTGATGGAACAAAACCAGCAGTTTTCTGAAGCAGTCAGCAGATTTTCTGCTAGCTGCTCATAGCTGCCTAAATTCCACATTTAGCATCCATCAAAAAATATTGCTCCAGGGTTGACGTTTCGGTGTTTCGCGCAGTCTGTAGGAGCTTCCGCTTTCCCTGCAAGAACTTCTGCTTTGACGTTTCGGTGTTTCGCGCAGTCTGTAGAAACTTCCGTCTTCCCTGTAAGAACTTCCGCCTTCCCTGCAAGAACTTCTGCTTTGACGTTTCGGTGTTTCGCGCAGTCTGTAGCAACTTCCGCCTTCCCTGCAAGAACTTCTGCTTTGACGTTTCGGTGTTTCGCGCAGTCTGTAGCAACTTCTGCTTTAACCCTAGTTTTGCACTTTATTTAATCCGCATTTTTTAGTACCTTTTGATTAGATCCAAAGTAGAGTTCGCTCAATTCTTCCAAAGAAACATCGGTCTGCGATTCTGGATTATGGAAGTAGGGATGGATAGGAAGGAGTTCAGGGCGAGGGCGAGTTTCCGGTGAAGACAGAATTTGCTCAAGCAAAGACAGGTAGTTTTCACCAGTAGATTCCCAAGTGTACTTCTTCAGCACCCGTTCCTGACCAGCTTGGGCAAAATACTCCCACTCCTGAGCATCACATAGCAACCGCTCCAAGCCCCGTGCAATATCAGCAGGATCTTCTGGATCGACCAGTACCCCATATTCCCGATCTCCCTGTTGCAAGCTCTCGCTAGGGCCACCGTTCTTGGTTGCTACCACTGGTAAACCTGCTACTGCTGCTTCTAAGGGAGCAAGCCCAAAGGGTTCGTAAAGTGCGGTCAGCGCAAATACTGAGCGGCGTTTAACCATAAACCTATAGGTTGCTGCTAGTGACTCTTGAGACTGATGTAACAAGCTAAATGCACTGATTTTGCCCCACAAGTCGTTTTCTTTGACCGCTTCCCGAATAGGGGCTAATACTTCTTCAGTGATTTCGTCGCTAGCCTCTTCTTGTAAAGGATTGTCCAGCGCCCCTGTAATTAGCACCAAGTTAGCTCGTTCCTGAAGTGTTGGACTGATTGCGAAAGCTTGCACTAGCCCCAATATGTTTTTTTTCAGCTCTAATCGACTAGATGCTAGGATGACGGGCAAATCTCGACGGTCTTCTGCAATATCCCGCGCCAATCGTTCCTGAATGAACTCGTAAGTAGCCTCCTCGTTTTCGTAACGCGCTTTTGCACCAAAAATCGAGAAATCTGCTCCCGGTGGAATCACTGCAAAGCGGTTGTCGTTGTCTACATTCACTGCACTACTATAGACTTGATGAGAATACTGTTCAAAACGTTCTTGTCGTGTACTGGTGATATTAACCGCCGAGCGATTCATGCTCAGGCGTTCGGCTAAAATGCGATATCTAAAATTAAATTGCTCGTCTATCCCTGTGAGATTTTCTGGGGTGACTTCCAATTTGTCGATCTTTTGAGCGCCGAGAGAATGAGCAGTAAAGGTAAAAGGTATGCCTGTCTCCTCTTCAATTAGAACGCCGCACAGTCCTCCATCAGCGTAGTGAGCAGTCATAGCATCGGGTAAGCTACCTTCTCGTTGATAAAATTTCAAGATGTTGGGTACCCAATCAGCGACAAGATGAGGCCATAACAACTCTTTACAAAGAAATTCTTTTGGCCCAGCTGGTAAGCGGATAATGCGGACATTATCGATCCCTGGATAAGTGTCAATCGTTTCGGCAAACTCTGGCCACTCCGGGTCAATAATTTGACGGGTGATAATATCAACTTTATGACCCATTTGAGCTATGGCTATAGCGACTTGCCTAACGTAAATTAGCTGACCCCCAAAATCTGGGTGTTTCGTTATGTGACTATTGCTTGAATCAAAATTGCCTTGAGGGTTGAGAAATCCAATGTGCATTGCCCGCTTCCTAATACAGGTTGATTTCTACCAGAGATTTTGCCTGAATATGGCAGCATAACAGCTTAGTGAGCTTGTTAAAAACTCTCAAGGCTGAAAAATGCAGGCAGTGAGACTGTAGATAAATACCATCAAAAAGTCAGTCAAAGGGCTTTTATTGATTCCCTTTAGCTTAAACTCAACCAGTACAGTCATTTTCCTAATGCTTAAAGTTAATCATTACTGCGGTTCGCGCACATATACCAAATGACATATTTGAAGTGTCCAGATAAATCTGACTTGCTAGGATGGCATTAGAAATTCATCACATTTGAGTATGACCAAGCAAGACATTCCACTTACGGGAGAGGCGCTGATTAAAGAAGTCTGTCGGCGGATTCGAGTAGCCCGTAGCTATTGGGATGCTCACAACAATGCTGCTTGTCGGGGCGAACGCGATCGCGCTTTAGCCCTTTACAATACCCTGACTAAAGAACAAAAAGAGCAGATTCCGCAAGTGTTGCGGGTGTGGTTGCGTTACCGCAGTGAGAAATATTTTGGCGCACACCGAACGCCGCCAAAGTCAGCACGAAAATCAAAACATATCTAATTTATAGTTATCTACCTGAAGACCAGCGTACAGGCAACAGTGCGCTCACGCTAAAAACCACAGCTAACCCACCCATACCAAACATTCCCCAAGGTACTAAACCTTCCAACGGATTCACCACACGCGCAGTACTTATGGGTTGTTGAGGATTGTAACGTATCACCACTGTTTGACCGTTGCTGGAGCGGTAAGACTCATAATTGCCTGTAAAACGAGTGCGTTTACCGTTGGCTAAAAACTCGATAACTGGCGCATAGGTTTCTTTTTGCTCATTATCATTATTGTTCGTACTGCTGCGATCGCGACGACTGATGCTGTCTACCACCGTACCGCGTGTTTCGTTTAGCGTTGCACCTTCGTGGGCGATTATGTTACGTACCCAAAAACCACCCCCAATAAACAGCAATCCAATGGCCAGCCCAATACTTGCGCTTAGTTTGTCATCAAAAGTGTTTTGGTGAGGTTGGAAATTCATGGGTTTGAGGATGGCACAACAATAAATTTCATCACAACATCTCAATTACAGCTTACATTTGAAACATTTCTATTTGGCACCACTAACCTTATAACTGCGTCAACTATCTTGCAGCTAAATTACTGCATCAGTTTTTCTGATGTAGTAATTTAACGTTTGTATGGTATTAAATATAACCAATTAACCTCATTTAATAAGCAGAAGTAATGACAACTCAGTTTTGGGAAAAAAGTAGAGAAATTAATGCAACTCTAACTAACTTACTATTTAAGCCTGTACACAGACGAGTACTAGTAGGTCTAAGCAAGCTACAGGTAACGAGTCAACAGACATCGCCGTGGATTTTGAAAAAGCGTCTGTTGCCATTATTATGTCTGATATCATTCTTTCTGGTATTGCTACTAAACAGTTTTGCCCCTGCCGTTGCTCAACTACCTGCTCAACCTCGTCAGGAAATTCGGGGAGTGTGGCTAAGTGGTAACGATTTTAGTGTTTTTAGAAATCGTTCACAGGTGCAAGCAGCCATGAGCCAACTGCGGCAGTTAAACTTTAATACTGTTTATCCCGTAGTTTGGAATGATGGTTATACACAATACCCCAGTGCGATCATGCAGAAAGAGGGGATACCCTTTTTCTTCAAGGGAGCAGATGGACAAGATGTAATTGCAGATATTATTACTCAAGCCCGCAGACAAGGGTTACTAGCAATACCCTGGTTTGAATTTGGTTTTATGGTTCCTCTAACTTCGGAACTTGCATCGCAGCATCCAGATTGGCTAACACAAAAAGGGGATGGGACTCAAACTTCAATTAGTGCTGCGGGTGAAGTAGCGTGGTTAAATCCCTTTCACCCGGAAGTGCAAAATTTTATCAGGGAACTTGTCGTGGAAGTGATTGCTAAATACGATGCTGATGGCGTTCAATTTGACGACCATACGAGTTTACCTGTGGATTTTGGTTACGATAAGTACACGATTAGTCTATATACTCAAGAAACTGGCAATCCTCCTCCACCCAATCCCCAAGCCCAAGCATGGATAAAATGGCGGGCAGATAAAATTACTGCCTTTATGATAGACCTTTACCAAACCGTGAAAGCCAGAAAACCGAATGCTATTTTTTCAGTTGCTCCTAATTACTATAATTTCGCCTATAAAATGCAACTGCAAGACTGGCTAAACTGGGTACGGTTGGGTATTGTCGATGAGTTGGTTATGCAGGTGTACCGTAATGATGTGGAAAGTTTTATCGCTCAAATTACCCGCCCAGAAATTTTAGAAACCCAACAAATTATTCCAACTGGTATCGGGATTATGGCGGGTTTACGAAATCGTCCAGTTGCTATTCCACAAATCAAATCCCAGGTAGAAGCAGTGCAACAACGCGGTTTAGGTATCGGCTTTTTCTATTACGAAAGCCTTTGGGATATTGCCCCTGAACCAGCAGCGCAACGCCAGTCGGCATTTGCGGCTCTTTTCCCAAATTCAGCGTTGCGCGATATCTCGCAAAATACACCCCGCCAGCCAACTTTTAACACCATAAGCTTACCTTTATATCCAAAACCTTCTCTTGGACAACGTGTTCGCGGTTATTTTTTGGAAGTTGCGATCGCAAATGGTCAACCAAAACGTATTTTATTAGATACAGGGTCAGCAGGGTTAAGAGTTCCCAAAGAGTTTTTAGGTAATTCTCCGATCCAAAGAACAGGTCAAAATCTCAAGGAAGTATTAAGCGATGGTACTATCCTGGAAGGAGAATTAGTTTACACTAATGTCCGATTTGGTTTGATTCCCACCGCCGAACCTGTTCCCGTACAGGTTGTTACTAATCGCCAATGTAGCGCCAACAAACCTAAGTGTTCAGCAAACAGTGGTGTACCATTTTCGGGAATTATCGGTGTTAACTATTTTGAAAAATCACTTCCCTATAACCCGTTGAGAAAATTACCAGGCAATCTGAGTAACGGATTTATTGTCGTTGGTAATGGTGGTAGTAATAATAATGGCAGCCTGATTCTCGGTTTAACTGCCGAGAATCAAGCAGGTTTCAAAATGGCTTCTTGGAGTCAACAACCTGAAATTAATGGTGTACCCGGTAAAAGATGGGATTCTCGACTGAACAAAGTTTGTTTAACTCTTGCTGGGAGTTCTGCGAAAAATTTGTGTAATAGCAGAGCGATCGCTGATACTGGAACTATTAATGGTTTAACTGAATTCAAGTCAGCTTCTACAGCAGGTAAACTCAAACCCGGACTATTAGGGTCAGCAAATGCTGTAAAAGTAGGAATTAATGGCATTTTTGATTACAGCTTGACACCAGGAACCCGTGACGGATTTAATCGCTGGAATTTGAGTATCTCGCCACAATCAGAACTGACTGTATTTGTAAATCCTGGAATCGCTTTGTTTGATAAATACGATGTACTCTTTGACCAAGTTAATGGTAAACAGGGTTTTCGCAGTCGGCGGTAAGAAGAAAGTAAAGACTTGCTTACTCAGATAGCGTTCAATTAACCCAGGACTTACGCAAACAATGGCCAAAACCCTGATGTAGAGAAGCGATTTATCGCATCTTAAAAGACCAATGATTTACACCAATAACCCTTCATCCAAATGAAGGGTTTTGAACCCTAAACTTTCAGTTACCCTGAACGTTGAAACACTACTGAAAGATTATTAGCTGGCATTTGGTAAATCTGTTGCAATATCAGATTTTGTGCCCTAGCTACTGCTATGACATCATCCAAGTTACGCACACCCCACTCTGGGTTTTCAGTGCGTAAATATTCGTCAAAAGCTGCATTACTCGCAGCTGTATGTTCTTCACCTTGTTTGAAGGGGCCATATAAATAGAGGATACCTCCTGCTTTTAGGATACGACCTGCCCCTGCCATCAACCCCAGACAGGCTGACCAAGGTGAAATGTGAATCATATTGATGTTGACAATGGCCACAATTGGCTTCGTATTCAGCCAATCCAATCCACCATTTTCCACAGCCCAAACTGGTTCTTTTGCATCTAGCTCAAGCGGTGCATAAACGTTATCACATACATTGTGTTCAGTCCATGAAATAATGCTGGCTCTTGATTGTGGATTTACATCGGTTGGGAGCCACAGATAATCTTTGAGCTTGGATGCAAAAAAGACTGCGTGTTCACCAGTACCACTTGCTATTTCTAAAATAGTGCCACTCTCCGGCAACACTTGTAAAAGTACTTCTAGAATTGGTTCGCGGTTACGCTCGGTTGCTGGTGCGTATTTTCGTGCGTCTTGTGGTGTCATCTGGCTCGTTATATTTATAATTAATCGGAACAAATATTAAACGAAGAACTCTACTTAATCTTGATAAAATATTTGCACAAGTTTGAGCAAATCACTTTTTGCAGGCTCGCCGTCATACAACCATTTTATTAAATCATTAGGTGATAACCAAAAACTTTCAATAAAATCATTTTGTATCATCATTAAATCTCTCTGGAATTTGAATTGGCTAATTAAAATATACGCCAATGTTAACAACTGTACGCAATCTGAAATGTTGAAGTGAATTCAATACTTTTCGCTTTGTGAATTTGTGATTCTAAATCGGGTTTTGAGAAAATGGAAAAGGGGAAGGGTTAAAGGTTTTTTCTTTCCCTTTTCCCTTCCCCTTTTTTCCTGAACTGATAAGTATTAAGAGTGCATTGCTTTGGAGTGGAATGCTTAACAAAGTCAAATCAAACGGTCGTCAGGAGACGGAGACGAAGATAAATAACTTTTGACTAGAATCTTTAGTTTATTTTTAGCCAGAGGCCTTCATGAATTTGCCTCTCTAGCTCAAGAAAAATTTTCTCGAAATTGGATCTTGTTTGAGGGATTGAATAAAATCTCTCAAAGTCATCATGCTGCCTGTTAAGGTGAACTTAGGAGTGCCATTTTGAGCAACGATTCTTACTTCATTGTCTTGGATCTGAATCTTATTTTTAATAATATCCCATAGAGCATCGAAGCTCTCATCATCCTTACAACCATTGGCTTCCAGGAATTTTTGGCGTACTTCTGTTTTTAGCGCCAGTGCTTCTGCTGCTTGAGTACGCGCCTCAAAGTGCTTAACTACATCTTCATAGGCACTTTCTTTCAGAGTTTTGTTTTCAGCCATAACTTGTTCTAACTGAGTTTTGATGGCTTTCAATTGGGATGCTAAAGCGGCTGATTTTTGATATTCAACTTTTAAGGCTTGCTTTGCATTGGCTAACAAGGTTTTATAATCTAGCCGATCTTGATTTTTTTCGGATTGCATTTTTATCTCTCGATCGACACATTTTCGGCGATTAACTCTCGTCAGTTATATAACAAAACTGGCGAGAGCTTAGTAAATATTATCTGTGTTATCTGAGCATCAGCTATTTCACCAATAATGGTGATTCAGAGTGAGGATTCTCCTGAATACTACTCAAACTAGAACTAATGTGGGAGCGGATAGCTCGTTCATAAACACTAGTCTGCTGAGTGCGTACCCCTACAGCCTGATATATTAAGTTAACTTCTGGAAACTCAGACCAATACATCAAAAAAATGTCTTTAGCTGGAGTAATAATTTCATAATTATTCTCTTGTCTTTTCTTTCTAAGTTTACAATTATTTAGTTGTAATTTTTGTCTGAATAGTTTTTCAAATTCTGGAATTAAATCTGAAGTAGTTTTCATGGTTAATACACGTTAAAACGTGATAATTATGCAAAGATTATCTGTTGATATTACTAAGTATGACACTTCAGATACCTCTTACAACTATAGTGTATCAGTTATCGGGTATTTGAGAAGAGTATTCAGAGGCAGGGTCATTCGTTGGCGTACTCCCTGATGGAAAAGTCGGCTGTGCGATCGCTGTCACCTTTTACTCAGGATTTTTATGGTACAAATCTACTATTTACTAACTTATACTTACCAAAAGTTTAGCCGCTTGTAATGTTATGTCAGTATAGCTAGTACAGCCGAAAGTTTGTCTGCCTTTAACCAGCTGCTCAAAACAACTTTTCTGCCTATTGTCTGCTGAATTGAGATGATAGCTGGATTGACACCAAGTTGTACTAGTTAGCAGAAACACCCTGTATAATTACACCACTAAATCATTCTTAGGGCCAAACTTTGCCAGGTATTGACTACCCAATACTCTTCGGTTCAGGCAAGAGACGCGATGAATCGCCGTCTCTACAATCTACCTACAGGCTACAGCCTGGGCCTTCAAGACCCTCTGCAAAACTGATTAATTCCAAGTACTCTGGATTTTCCACAAGCTGTTTAGCAGCTAGCAATCCGGCAATGCTCCAAGTTTGATAAATTCGGGCTTCTTTGCCAATTAAACGACCATTGTTGCCATCGTAGTATTCCGGGAATTTATCTCTAAATAAACGCCTTTCGGCAATAGCGATCGCTGCTTGAGCAAGTTCTGTTCGACCGGCTTTCAATGCCGCAGAGGTAAATAACCAGAGTAAAACCGGCCAGTTACCGCCGTTGTGATAAGACCAAGCTCTGTTTTTAGAGTCACATCCTGTAACAATTCTCCACTCTAAACCATCCATTGCGGGAAAGCAAATTTTAACAGGCATATAGCCGATTAAGTCTTGCCAACGTTGGGCGAATAAATTCATAATGCTTTGAGATTCTTTAACGCTAGCTAAGGAAGTTAAAATTGCCATCAGATTTCCTAGAGCAAAAAAGCGGAAATCTATCCGTCCCGGCCCCAGATTTCCCGCTAAATATCCTCCAGTTTCAGGCAACCACTCGGTCAACCAATTAGGAATTGATTCTGAATTGATGTTGAATTTATTAACAATTTCTTTACCAAATTCGTTATCTTTGTAACGATAGATTTCCCCCAATCGCTTTAGGTCTAGCCAATAATAGTTGCGGATATGATATTTCAAAGATCCCAATCGCCTATTGACTTTGCTAAGGTAGCTATCGCCATCCCCATCTGGTAAAAGCAATTCACTAGCAGCTCTCAAAGACGCGTAGAATAACACCTGAATTTCTAAAGGATGTTCGTAAACTCCCATCCGACGGTCAATCATAAACGCGCCATCGGGAACTAACATTGTTGGGTACATGGAAAACCGATGTACTAAGCAAAGATCCAAAATTAGTTTGATTCCGGCTTGAAAATCTGGCTGACGCGCCAGGGAAAAATCACCTGTAGCTTTTTCATAAGCTCGTAGCAGGAGAATCCACCACATACAAGAATCAACTGGGGGAACACGAGCGATCGCTTGCTCTCCAAAATCAGCGACCAAAAATTCCTCGTTCCCCTTAGAATGAACCTTGAAACTGGCAGGCATTAATCCCGCTCCCGGTTCAAAGCAATCTATCTGCTTTTCATGACTTTGTAATTTCAGTGTTTCTACTAAGAAGTTACGCACAATCTCTGCTTTGCCATGCATGAGAAACACCAAGGCAGAAGGGACAAAATCGCGGAGGAAGCACTGGTCATAATTGAGTGCATCTGCCTTTGCATCTTTGGCGGCTACAGTACCAATGGGTTTTCCTTGGTAATAAATTACAGAATTTTCCAATAATTCCCAGGCTTCTGCTTCCATCTGACTGTTCTTATTGATCGCGCTAATCATAGGCGTTGAATTCCACTAATGGTATGTATCGGCTTAATTGTGGAAAGTACGCCAGCCTAACCTCAAGCTGACCAAGATTCCCGAAAGTCAAGCATATACAGTCAAGTCGCTTCGCTCCAATTCAAAACTTGTACTGAGCTTGTCGAAGTATTCAAAATTATCAATTCAAAATTAAAGACAATTAGTGGGGGCAAGGAGTGTTTAATAGTTTCACGGGCGCAGAGATAAGCACTCCGGAGATTGACTGCAATTACTCGGTCAAAGTATGCTGTGGTAACTTCGTGCAATGGACTATACCTGATGTTCCACCTGTAATTAAAACATTCTTTCCTTTTAAGCCTATCATATTTCTTGCTTAAGCTGCTAAAGCTCAAAAATGAGGCTACAGATTCAAGAGATGGAAACTTATACCAATTCAATCTTGGGTAAAGACGCGATGAATCGCGTCTCTACAAATGGTCTATTTGTCGTATTCTTTTTTCAAATTGGTATTAACTTGAATCTGACACCTTTTAATTACAAATTGCTATTAATCTCTATCGCAAATTCGCTGGCACTTGTTCAGGGACTACCCAATAGTAAACAGTTTTACCCTCTACATTGAGAGTCTGCTGTGGTTTCCAATCGCCCATATCGAAGGCGTGGGAAACAATGCGAGTCCCAGGTTTAAGTTCTTTCAACAGCTTGGGACGAAGTTTGGCATTGATCTCTGGCAGTAAATAAAGTGTAACTACTGTTGCTTGACTCAAATCAGTGTTGAACAAATCTTGTTGGACAAACTTGACGCGATCGCTTACTCCTGCCTTTTGGGCATTAGCATTAGCTTCTTTGATGCGATCGGGGTCAATATCTATACCAATGCCGCGCGTACCAAATTTTTGTGCCGCAGTATTGACAATTCTTCCATCACCACTACCAAGATCGTAAAGCACATCATTTTTACCCACTTTTGCCACTTGTAACATTGCATCTACCACTGGCTGTGGTGTAGGTACATAAGGAACATCTCCAGGACGTTCTTGGACTTGAGTTGTGGGAGTTGTCGCCGCTGGTGTTTCGGTTTCGGTCTGACCTGTTAAAGTAGAAGGCTGTTGTGTTCCGGCTTCCAAATCTTGTTGTTGCGGTGTACACCCAGCAATTCCTAAACTGGTAATACTAACGCTTGTAACCAGTAAAAACAGAATTTTTTTGAACTCCATGAATTTTCTCCTTTGTCAATAGTTATTGGGCATTGGGCATTGGGCATTGGGCATTGGTATTAATTATTCTCCTCTGCTCCTCTGCTCCTCTGCTCACTCGTCTCACGTCCTACGTTGACGGTAGTTATTCCAGAACAACAGAGGAATACCTGCTGCCACGACTAAAACACCTGCGATCGCTCCCACACCTGTATAAACCAAGCTGGAGTACAGCAAGTAAGTGCAGACGGCGCAAAATAGTAATGGAGTGAAAGGATAAAATGGCACACGGAAAGGGCGAACTATGTGGGGTTCGCGTGTGCGCAATACCAGCAGTGATACGCCGGAAAGCAAAAAGAAAAACCAAAATATCGGGGCAGTGTAATCCACCATTGTTTCAAAGCCTTTGCGGGTGAGCGTGCCTAAAAAAACCAGTGCTAAGGCGATCGCTGCTTGCAAGAATAAGGCATAGGTAGGGCTGCTAGGTCGTTGTTGCCAGCGTCCCATAAAACCAAATAGCGAAAAATCCTGTCCCAGTGCGTAATTGGTACGCGCTCCAGTAAAGATTGTGGCGTTGGTTGCTCCCAAAGTCGCGATCGCAATCAGCACACTGATAAACAAAGCTCCCGGTTCACCCCAAAGAGAGCGCATTAAATCTGCGGCTACTGCTTCTGACTGTGACATATTTGCTAATCCCAGTCCCCGCAGGTAAGCCAGATTGATTAGCAGATAAATGACAGTGATGATCCCAATACTCCACATTAGCGATCGCACAATATTACGTCGTCCATCTTGAATTTCTGCGGAGATGTAAGCCGCTTCATTCCAACCGCCATAAGATAGCAACACAAACACCATCGCTAGTCCCCAGGTTCCCGATGATGCAGATTCTACAGGAGTGGCAGAATTAGGAATGGCGGTAAGCCCAATAATGACTACCAGCAACAAACCTAGAACTTTCGCAGCACTCAGTAAGTTTTGTGTCCACTTACCCTGTTGCAAACCAACGATGTTCAAAGCAGTTAAAAGTGCGATCGCTATGGCTGCATATATAGAAGACGAAAACGTGCCTAGCCGCCATATCTGAGAAACATAATCACCAAAAACAAATGCCAAAAGAGCAATGGAACCAGTTTGAATCACTGTCATCCGCGCCCAAGCAAATAAAAAGGCGACTCTTTGCCCAAATGCACGTTTCAAATAATAGTAGGCACCACCAACGTCGGGATAGACAGTGGCCAACTCTGCATAGCACAACGCTCCTACTAGAGATACCACACCACCCATTAGCCAAAAAAGCAGTACAGCAATATCGCTACCTGCTTGACTGGCCACTAGAGCCGGAGTTTCAAAAATCCCCGCTCCGATGACAATACCGACAATTAGAGCCACTGCGTCTGGTAATGTCAGGGATGGTTTGGGTGTTGCTAGTTCAGTTGATATTGTTTGATCGAGCAAATTGTAGTTTTTACGTCTACTCACATTATTTCCTTATAGTGTTGAGTTGGGACTTTTAGCTTTGTTTTACAGTCTTTGTTCAACAGAGGAATCATTTATGTACTCCAGATTTGGGAACTTACGATTCAATAAGACCTTAAATCACTGTTTTACCTGTAGTTCTATGGTTAACAATAAATGTGATGAGAATGTGACAGTCACCAGCGATACAGCAGATTTCAAATTATATTCATCTGGTAACATTAGATTAACTTCCCTGCGTAGCTTACCACTGTAAGCATCGCTCTAAATTCTTTTGCCAGACAACAGCACTCTACAAATACAGTAGAAAATCTGAATTGGTAAAACGTCTTCCACTAGTGAGATTTATATTCATCTAAAGAATGATTGACTCATAAGGGGTAATCGTGCTGGTTTGATTAAAAAGCTGGTACTGCTATACGGATTTTTATACCGTACACGTTTCATTGATTGAAAATTGATACTTTATTTACGCCCTGCTGTACTCAAGACAGCGATCGCTCCATAGTTTCGCTTAAGTAGGGATGCATATATGTGCGTTGTTAATTAATAAATAATATATCGGCTTCTTAATCCCTAATTCTTTAGTATCTGCTACTGGGGAAAAGTAAAATGTCTATTATTTCACCTACTACCAAACCTAATACAGCTAGGACAGTTATAACCCAAAATGAATCTAGTTTATTGTAGCCAGAAAAGCGCATTTCTAAATCAGCTAAAAGCGTAGTGGCTAAGGGTATCATAAAGAGCCTTAATAATATCGACCAAGTTGCTACTAAAGCAATTGATATACTTAAAAACAAGATAACAACTAAAGTTTTCGAGCCAAACTCGATTAAACGCTCTAACCAAGAAAAACTTTTTCTTGCTACAGCTATAACCATAGCAACAACAAAAGCTCCTACTAACCAAATAATATGATTAGCAGCAAGATACCATCCCAGAAGAATGTAAGCCAATAAAAGGAATATTAAAGGCATTAAAGGAATCCTGTTAAAAAATTCCATATTTATACTGCCAAGGCTTAGAAAAATACCAAGTTAATCTCTTAATTCTATTCAAAAAATGTTACACCAATCACGATACCAAAGACTATCAGCATCAATGACGTATTTTGTTCACCTAAATAATAGCCTAGAGAATATAATCGTTAAAAACGGTTGTAATAATTGTATCTGGCTGACCCTTGTAACACCACTGATGTACTTAAATACTATAAAATAGCGATCGCTCTGTACCAGTTGCATAAGTCCCGATCTATTTACTCGCTTCTTGAGAAATATTATGCTCTAGTCCAAAAAATAGGACTTGGTGTCGCTCGACAAAACCTCGTTATGTCAGTGTTAACTAAGTAGTATATGTAATATATTAAATTTTTAGTATTATAAATAACTTAAAAAAAGTTTATTAGCTCGTGATCTAGATCAGTGCTAAAAACTCAAGATACTTCCCACAATAGATTGGGGCAAAGTCTAATTCTATAGCTAATTTGCATATCCCAATTTTATCTGTATATTTAAACACTGGCATTGATTTTATGAGAGAAGTTATCCCAGAAGAAAAGACATATTTAGAGCTTTCCGAAGCTAGTGGAAACTCTCACAAGTTTTATGAAGTGATAGTTCAAGATAACCAATTAACTATACGTTACGGTCGTATTGGCGACTGTGGGCAAACTCAAACAAAAGCTTATCCAACTTCTGAGAAAGCGAAAGCAGAGGCTAGTAAAAAAATTAAAGAAAAGCTCAAAAAAGGTTATGAAGTAGCTGTTATGGGTGTTCGCCAGAAGCGTCCTGTGACACGCCGCCAAGTCAGCAGCACTATTTCCACCGCAAAACAAGCTCCGATTATTTGGAAGTTTGCTTCATCTTCAGCTGCTTTTGGAATTTTCATTGATGCCAAACGTTGCTGGGTTGGGAATCAAGCAGGTCAAGTTTTTGCTTTAAATCATCAAGGTCAAGCAATCAATCGGTTTAAGCTTCCTGATGGCGTTAAATGTTTAGTTGCTGATGATATTTGGATTTATGCTGGTTGCGATGATGGTAATGTTTACGACCTGACCGGCAAGCTACCGCGTCTGAGCTATAAAATTGATGAAAATGTTGATATTTTTTGGTTAGATATCAAAGATGGATTGTTAGCCGTCTCTGATGCCAATGGTGGCGTAACAACAATCGATCATGATGATGAATCACAGTGGACTCGTCTGAGTCAAGGCGATTCCGGCTGGATGGTACGTTGTGACCAATCTGGGATTTATCACGGTCACAGCAAAGGCGTGACTATGTACGATCGCCTTGAAGGTCGGATGTTATGGCATCAAAAAACTCAAGGCAACGTATTATTTGGCTGGCAAGAGGCATCAACAGTCTATGCCGGAACAAGCGACCATAAAGTTTATTGCTTTAATAAAAATGGGGAAGTTGGCTCCGTTTTCAAATGTGATGCCTCAGTTTACTCTTGCGCTACCGCACTTAACGGCAAGTATGTGTTTGCTGGAGATAATAGTTCTTCCATTTACTGCTTTGATGAGCTAGGAAAGCGTCTTTGGAAGCTTTCTACAGGGTGTGGCTCGGCTTTATCTATGCAGTTTTTCAACAACCATATTTATATTGTGACAACAGATGGTTATTTGGCTTGCATTGATGCTAGTGAAACTGCGATTGGCTCTGCTCAAACAGGCACAGTTCCCGAAGCTGTAGTAATTAAAGCACCATTAGGTGAAGGAGTTGCACCCTCATCTGTTCTAGAAACTACTACAAATACAAGCTCTGGGGTTATTGTTGAATGCTTTCGAGAAGGAAGTAAATTGAGAGTTCGTGTTGTTTCTGATGGTTACAACCACAACTGGAAAGTTCAGTTTCCCAAGGATATTCGTATTGAAGGTGCGCGTTACCTTGTTCAAGAAATACGTGAATCAGCCAGTGGCGGATTTTACCGTGCCTATGGTGATATTCAAAAATTGGTTTAACTAGATAGAGCCTGAGCTTCAGCCTTACAACGCTCGGTATTTGAGACGATCGCAACATCTCTCGAAAAGCGCCGACACTAAAGCATTCAATCCCAGGTTAAACCGTAAAGACTGCGATCGCCCTTGAGCAAATTGAAACTAAGAATGAAAAATAGCACAACGCCCCATGCTCAATTACAAAATTCCCAAAAAATGGTTAATTTTGATGACAGTGGCTTTGATATCTGCCTTGTCGCTGGCGATCGCTTCTTCTGCCTCAAGTATTTATTTATATGGCAGGAGTAATAATAATATCAAGGCAGATGCAGCAATTGTTTTAGGAGCGGCAGTTTGGAAAGAAGAACCATCTCCTGTTTTCAGAGAGCGAATTAACCACGCCATTAACTTATATAAAAATGGATTTGTTAAGACAATCATTTTTACTGGCGGAGTTGGGGAGAGTAATGAACCAGCTGAAGCTATAGTTGGGAAAAATTATGCGATCGCACACCAGGTAAAAGCTGCTGATATTCTCATTGAGACTCAATCTCGCACAACTCACCAGAACCTCAAAAATGCTTTGGAAGTAGCGAATGCTCACCAATTAACCAAGTTTCTTATTGTCAGCGATCCATTGCATATGAAGCGAGCCGTATTGATGGCACGAGGCTTAGGAATGGATGCACATTCGTCTCCCACACCTACTACCCGCTATCGCAGTTTTCGCAGTCAGATGGAGTTTTTGAGCCGAGAAACTTATTTTTACTTTGTCTACTTAGTGTTTAAAATATAGCCGTAGCGGACTGCAACTAAAAATGCCCAATATTAGAAAATAAAGCTGTAACCTTTTCCTGTATAAATTAACTAACATTATCAACCTTTGTAATTAGATAGTTTCGAGGCGAAAATGCTTAAATGCTCTAGCTGCTTCAGGAATTAGCTCAATGTACCAATACCCATTCGTTTCATCTGCAAACCAATTAACTATTGCAAGTGCTGGTTGACCAAATTCATCATCTTTTACTCCAAAAAATTTGCAAAAACTGCACCTAAATGACCAATTTGTCCAGGAGAATCACCATTATATTCAGCAGCTTCAGATAACTCCCAAGTACGTAATCTGCGATTATCTTTCATAAAGTAACAATGCTGATATAACTTATCCAAGATAGCTTTATGCCCTGGAGTTAATCCCTCATAAATTGAATGGAATGCCTCTAGATATTCTTCTTCGGAAAAAATACAACGTTCAGCATATTTAATCACTTTATTATTCCCCTTTCGATTTGCCAGAATACCAATATTGAGAAAAACAAAGCTTGATGTCAACGGTAATATTTACCATATCTCATGTTTGAGATTGTCAAATCGCAGCAAGAGGTTTATTATACCTTTGCTGCGATTTTAACCTTAATTGCGTGTAGCTTCCAGTAGGCGAGAAAAATAGAAGCGAGTCTTTGTCATTGCCCGTCGTTGCAAAGAAAAGCCATTGCTTTCTAAGATTTTCACCACATCAGCCTCACGATGTAAATAAGCACGAGTGGCTTTACTTGGCCCAGGAAAGAAACTGCCAATTTTCTTGAGTATACTCAGGGCGCAGGTCTTCGGCGCAAAACTGAGAATTATCCGCGACTGTGCCAAAGAACAGAGGTGAGATATCATCTCATCGGCTTTTTCTTGAGGGTAATGGATGAGAACATCTAGGCAAATAACGGTATGGTAGCTACCACTCAACGATTCTAAATCCTGCACCGCAAAAGTCGGATTTTCGGTATTTCCCAAAGTTTGTTTTGCTCTATCTCTGCCTTCTTCTACCATTTTTTCCGAAATATCGGTGGCATAGACTTTGGCACCATCGACTGCCAGGGGAATGCTGAGACTACCGACACCACACCCAGCATCACAGATTGATAGCTCTGGTAAATTGTTATCAGCCTTCAGCCAACCGAGAACTGTATCCACAGTTTGCTGGTGTCCATTGCGGATGTCTAATTGGACTTTGTTGACTTCGCCATCGCCGTAGATTCGCTTCCAACGGTCAAACCCTGTGGAATTGAAATATTCGCGAACAATCGTTTTGTCATCGGCTGCGTTCATAAACTTCGATTTTTAGGGGTTCCCAATGCTTAAAATTATCATTGATAGGAACCCATAAGAGCGGTCTTCCAGATTTTTCTAGATGGCTTCATAAATATTACTATTATGGTTTTTTTGACATACCCTAAGACCCTGTGAATTTAGGGTGGTGTTGGGTTAAAAAAGAAACATGAAAATCATCAAACCCATCACCAATTGGTTAGAAACCCGCGCCAGTGCCCCTGCATACGGCGGTTGGGTGCTAGGATTAACCGCTATTTGTTTTTTTGGCGCAGGTATCAATACGATGGCTGGTTGGCTTTACGCCATTAGCGGCATTAGTTTTGCCCTTTTGGGTGTAGCAGCCATCTTACCGCCGCGATCGCTCACAGGTCTATCCATCACTCGCCGTCCCATACAACCTGTGTCAGCAGGCGACGAGTTGACGGTGGAATTAGAAATCTGCAATCAGACACAGCAGCCTGTAAGTTTATTGCAAGTTGAAGATATACTCCCCTTCGTCTTAGGGAAACCAGTACAAAAAGCAATCGAAACAATTCCTAGCCAAGGTAGTTACCGTTGGGTATATTACCACCCGACTGTGCGTCGGGGTGTTTATCGCTGGCACACAGTCGAACTTGGTTCTGGTGCGCCTTTGGGTTTGTTTTGGTGTCGCCGTCAGCGTGATTGTGCTGCCACAGCGATCGTTTATCCCACAGTGTTACCCTTGGCTAGCTGCCCCCTAGTAGATGAAATGGGACAAGAAGAGAGCAAAAGGGGCGATCCTCGTGGTAAACCCTTGCAAACAGCGACAACGGGGCTGGTGCGATCGCTCCGTCCCTACCGTCTAGGAGATCCTACTCGCTTGATTCACTGGCGGACTAGTGCCCGTTATGGCGAATTAAGGGTGCGGGAGTTAGAAATGGTAACAGGTGGACAAGAAATAGTGATTGCCCTTGACAGTGCTAGCAATTGGGAAGAAGAAAACTTTGAACAAGCAGTAATTGCCGCAGCATCTTTGTACTTTTATGCACAGCAACAAGAATTACAGGTGCAACTGTGGACAGCATCAACAAATTTAATCAAAGGCGATCGCTTTGTTCTAGAAACCTTAGCAGCAACCGCAGCCTTAGAAGATACCAGTTCAATAATTCCTAAAAGCTATCCTTTGATTTGGCTGACTCAAAACCCCCTGAGCCTTGCTACTCTTCCTCAAGGTAGTCGCTGGGTTTTATGGCCAAATATTTCCTCACCAGCAGAACGAGAGGTAATTAATTGGGAACACCCTGGTATAGTTTTGCAAAGCGATCGCCCACTGCAACCCCAGCTACAAAAAACATTACATTCATAAATCAATTCAAATTTTATAATTTCAAAGACCGCTGACAAGTTCAACTTCTGCGATTTCTAAGATTTTCTCCGATCCCAGGACACCGGATATATCAGCCTTTGAGCAAATGTAAAACAATTTGAGGGGAAAAGGTTGGGGAAATACACCCAGTAATCCCCACATGAGGCTGAGGTACAATGCAAAGAAATATTTAAATTATGAACGACATGATCGCATCAGAACATAACACAAAATCCAGCGATAAAAGCCTAGAGGCAATGCGGCATTTTTCCGAACAATACGCCAAGCGTACTGGAACATACTTCTGTTCTGAACCTTCTGTCACCGCAGTTGTGATTGAAGGATTAGCCAAACATAAAGACGACCTGGGTGCGCCTTTATGTCCTTGTCGCCATTACGAAGATAAAGAAGCTGAGATTCACGCCACATATTGGAACTGTCCTTGTGTGCCAATGAGAGAACGCAAAGAGTGCCATTGCATGTTGTTCCTCACCTCTGACAATGAGTTTGCTGGAGATAAACAAGAAATCTCTCTGGAAACAATCAAAGAAGTACGAGACAGCATGGGATGAGCGAAATCATCCCCCAAGAGTTTTGGCAAGGCGTAGAACAGTTCAATTCTGGACAGTTCTACGCTTGTCATGACACTTTAGAGGCTTTGTGGATTGAAGCTGGCGAACCGGAAAAAAGCTTTTATCAAGGAATTCTCCAAATTGCTGTGGCACTGTATCATTTGGAAAATCGGAACTGGCGAGGTGCTGTAATTCTATTGGGAGAAGGCAGCAATCGCCTACGCCGTTACCCATCTAGTTACAGCGGCATTGACGTAGATGAGCTATTGAGCGAGAGCGCAGTGTTGTTGACGACATTACAGCAAATAGGGCCAGACTTGATTGCTGCTGGCAATCTGGGCGAAAATCAAGTCTTATCTTTGCCTAAAATCGTGCTAACGACTGATTAGACATAGGAGTGAAATTAATTATGTGTTACCCGAAATCCTTGGTAGGCAAAATTCATCTAGCCGAGGGCTTCCCGTACTACTACGTGGAAGCAAGCTACGCATAGCGTCTTTGTTAAAAAAAGAGTATTGTGTCTACGTCATTTTCATTCAGATGTCAATTACCTGAAACCTTGAGGTTGGGGGTAGCGTCACTATTTCAGCCAGTAGTTATCAGAAATCACTCCAGATTGTATATTTCATAATCTGGATAAAGTACTTGAGATAATTAGAATGCAAGCTGAAATCCTAAATCCCCAATTGCTATGATGCCCTGCTATCAATTGCCCTTATCCCAGATACGTCGCTTTGGATTAGCTTTAATGCTGCCAGCTACACTTTTGGGCGCTTTTGCCTTCCCTATCCAAGTGCAAACCGCTACTGCACAAACATCTCAGGCAAATCGCCCCCTGACTATCCGCGCTGATGTGCAAGAATATGACGCGAAAAATCAAGTAATCACCGCTCGCGGTAATGTGCAAATGTTGTATCCGGCTCGCCAACTTCAGGCAACATCTGCCCAAGCACAGTATTTTAGTAAAGAACGTCGAATTGATTTCAGTGGCAATGTCTATATTTTGCAACAGGGCGGTAACAGTATCCGAGCAGAGAAAGTAACCTATTTAATTGATGAAGGGCGATTTGTTGCTTTACCCCAATCCAACCGTCAGGTAGAGTCTATCTACATGGTGCAGGAATCAGATAATAATGGACAAACTGCGACACCTGCCCCAAAAACACCACCTTTGAAGCCTTCTAATTAGCATTTACCACCAAGAAAGGGTGCTTCCAGCGTGAAAATTGTTTTAGAGAATATTCACAAATCTTACGGCAAGCGAGTAATTGTCAATCGTGTCAATCTTTCTGTTGCTCAGGGTGAAATCGTTGGTTTACTAGGCCCCAATGGGGCTGGTAAAACGACGACTTTTTACATTGCCACAGGTTTAGAAAAACCCAATCAAGGAAAAGTTTGGCTGGGTAATGTAGACGTGACGGGAATGCCAATGCATCAAAGGGCACGACTGGGTATTGGTTATCTAGCACAAGAAGCCAGTGTTTTTCGCCAACTCTCGGTAGAGGATAATATTCTGTTAGTGCTAGAACAAACTCATGTGCCACGATGGGAATGGGCAAGGCGACTCAGAACTTTACTGCGGGAGTTTCGGTTGGAAAAATTAGCTAGGAGTAAAGGAATTCAACTTTCTGGTGGTGAGCGACGGCGGACGGAATTAGCAAGGTCTTTAGCTGCTGGACAAGAAGGGCCAAAATTTTTACTTTTGGATGAACCATTTGCCGGAGTCGATCCGATCGCAGTCTCAGAAATTCAGCAAATCGTAGCACAACTGCGCGATCGCGGCATGGGTATCTTAATTACAGATCATAATGTCCGTGAAACCCTCGCGATCACCGATCGCGCCTATATCATGCGTGAGGGACAAATTCTTGCTTTTGGCGCTGCTGACGAACTCTACAGCAATCCCCTCGTGCGGCAATATTATTTGGGGGATAATTTTCAAGTCTAAATTAACAATTATTTAGTTAATAATCTCCCAGGATATTTTGATTTTTGATTTTTCAGCATGAATTTATTAGTTTATTTTTAGCCATTAAGTATTTAATTTTGATCTTAAATACACTAGAGATGTTTTGCTTTGCCAGGGTTGCCAATATCTAAATTTTAAAATTGCTTATGATATCAAAGAAGCTCACGTATTTTAATAGTCTCTATTCGCTGCTGCCTTTTACGATCATGGATCGCTATCTTGCCAGCGAATTGTTAGCGCCGTTTTTCTTTGGTGTCGGAGCTTTTTCATCAATTGGCGTCACTATTGATGCTGTATTCGATCTCGTCAGAAAAATTGTAGAATCTGGGCTACCTATAGACATTGCTATTCAAGTTTTTTTGTTAAAATTTCCCAACTTTATCGTTTTAGCCTTCCCCATGTCTACGCTGCTGGCTACTTTGATGACTTACAGTCGTCTTTCTAGCGAGAGCGAACTAATTGCCTTGCGTGGTTGTGGTGTCAGTGTCTATCGCATGGTGCTAACTGCTGTGATGTTAAGTCTTGTAGTCACAGGAATGACATTTGTGTTTAACGAAGAAATTGCACCAGCAGCAAATTATCAAGCGGCGATGACTCTGGATAAAGCGCTTAAATCAGACAAGCCCACTTTTAAACAACAAAATATTTTCTATCCTGAATACCAGGATGTTGTCCAGCCAGATGGCTCTAAAAATCGGATATTGACACGCTTATTTTACGCCGACCAATTTGATGGTAAGCGAATGAAAGGGTTGACAATTATAGATCGCTCAACCAAAAATCTGAATCAAATTGTGGTATCAGAATCGGCTCAGTGGAATCCTTCTCAAAATGTTTGGGATTTTTACAACGGCACGATCTATTTTGTCGCAGCCGATCGCTCTTATCGTAACATCGTCAGATTTGAACAGCAACAACTGCAACTACCGCGCACGCCATTAAGTCTGGCAGAAAAAAGCCGCGATTATGGTGAAATGAATATTGCCGAAGCACTACAGCAACTAGAAGTGGAAAATCTTGGTGGCGATCGCCAAAAAATTCGTAAACTTGAAGTGCGGATTCAACAAAAAATCTCTTTGCCCTTTGTATGCGTGGTTTTTGGCTTGGTAGGTGCAGCGATGGGAAGCATACCCCAGCGAACGGGGAGAGGTACCAGCTTTGGGATTAGTGTCATAGTTATATTTTCGTACTACTTAATATTCTTTGTTAGTGGGGCGATGGCACAAGCAGGTGTCCTTTCTCCGTTTATGGGGGCTTGGTTGCCCAACTTTCTTTTTTTGGGAATAGGTTTATTCTTATTGATGCGAGTTGCGAGAAGGTAATACCAATTCAAAATTCAAAATTCAAAATTCAAAATTCAAAATTAGGAAAGCTAAACAGAACAAAGGTATGTTCGTATGTATCTGTCGCATTTTTTTTTAAATTGGTATGAATTGAGGAGGATGCGGAAGTAGACAAACAATTATTAAACATCTGGTGAAATTAAATATGCGTTATCCATAACCCTTGTAGAAACATAGCAGTGCTACATTTCTATATTCCTTTTTCACCAGATGTCTATTATTCTCCTTCATCCCCACACTTCAATTACGGGTGATAATTTCGACATTCTGGTGCATTGGGGTTTTCCTTGCAGTATTCTTCAAAAGAAACTTTCGCTGATATCATACCCTCAGCTTTTTGATGAGCTGCTTCTGCCTGAAGTTCTTCTACCTCATCCCAGGCAGCTGCACAGGCTTTAGAATAAGCACTTTGTTCGGTGCAAATAGCACGAGCTTGCTCAATTGCTTTTTGAATTCTCTCCTCCAGCAGTAGCGCTTTTGGCGCTTCCACAAAGTCGCTTTTAGTCAAAATGTCGGTAATCGAGATGATCCCCAACAGCTTGCCTTGAATCACAGGTGCGCGATGAATACCAGTATTAGCAAATAACCGCGCTACATATTCCACACCCAAATCAGGATTGACCACGATGCAGGGCTTGCTCATAATTTCATAAACCCGCACTTGCTTTGGATCTTTCCCGTAGGCTGTTATTTTATAAACAATATCTGTTTCTGTGACAATACCATAAGCATCATTGTCATAGCGACGATCCACAACCAGCGCCCGCAATCCTTTATCCTTCATCAGCCCCACCGCTTCAGCAACAGTTGCCGAACCGCGAATGGTAACTACGTCTTTGGTCATGATATCTTCAGCTTTCATCATTGTTGTAGTCTCCTGGTTAATAGTCCGGTGCAGCACTGCGCCCTCATGGACGTATCGAAGCGTTGCAGCGCAAAGTTTGCTCTAACTAGAAAGTAAAAAAAGTGGAACTTTTGCCCAGCTACAACAATAAATTAGACCAGTTGTCAACTTATGATGTTATCCAATGTAACCAATGCCCAAAAACCAAGCATGAATTGTGATAACATTCTGCGGATCAACAAATATTTATTTTTTAATTGCCGAAAATTGCCGTATTTTCCAGAAATAGCTAGAAATCAAATTGGTAATAATATGAGCAACAATCGGCACTAACAAGTTGCCCGTGAGCAGAGCGCTATATGCCAATATCATCCCGACAATTGTTGCCCAAATTACATAAGGCCATTGTTGGGAACCGCTAAAATGCAAGATGCCAAAGCAAAGACTGGATACAATTACAGCTGTCAGATCGGAGCCTAAAGCTGGTAGTATCACACCTCTAAATAACAATTCTTCACTCAATCCGGGTAGCAACCCCAGCCAAATTAAATCTGGTAAAGCTAAAGGCTTCAGTACGATTTCTAGGTAATAATCTGCACTCTTACGATAGGCAGTCCATAGACGGTAAGTTAAGCCACTTAACGCGGTGAGTACAAACCCCAACCCTACACCTAATAGCGCTTCTCTTGGATTCAAGTCCCAAGAAAATAGCGAAAAGTTGCCAAAGTATAACGAAAGTTTAGCGACTATCAACAAAATGATTGCAGTCGCTCCCATCGCCCCAAGTACTTGGATACGCGTTAGGTATGGAATTTCTGGCTCTTGCTTTTGTTGTTCAATCACAGGTTTTTAAAGAGAGAGGGGGCATTGGGCATTGGGCATTGGGTATTGGGTATTGGGAATTGGGCATTGGGCATTGGGCATTGGGCATTGGGCATAACTCCAAACTCCAAACTCCTAACTCCTAACTCCTAACTCCTAACTCCTAACTTTTAATTACTGACTGCAAAGGTAATAATTTGGGACGGAGAGCGGAGGGATTGATGCCTGCTTTATGTGCTACCAATACACCTACTGCTTCTAAATATGAGTTTACCTGTATAGATTTGATCCCCAACGGTTGCGGAGGAACTTTTATTAGAGTTTTATTTTCTTCTACTGTAATTATTTGGCATCGTTTTTGGCTTAAGCTCAGTAAGGCACTGCTACCACAGGCAGTTGCAGGTGCGATCGCAGCATCCACTTCATCTGCCCAAATATCTCGTTGCTGTGATGCGATCGCTCTCTCTATTATAAATTGTGGGGCACGACTTAATCCTACAAGCACGCAGGGCAAAAAGGTATAACCTAATTCTTCGGCGGCGGAACGGGGAGATAAATCTGGTTGCGGAGGTTCGCTTAAAAGGGCGGGTGAATGGGCGCAAGGAATTTGAAAGGTTCGCACTAGCAAATGGCTAATTACGGCTTCTGCACCCGCTAAAGAATCTACCCCTTCACCTTGACGATATTTCTGTACTGCTTCTGAGTCCATATCATCCGGGAAACGGGCGACAACTGCGATCGCTTCTGCCCCCGCTTTTTTTATTAATATCTCGGCTGCTCGTAACAAGCTATCTGGGTTGCCAATTGTTCCCCAACTAGCCCCCGATGCTGTAGTCCGTAATTCTACATTTAATGGCGCATCCGTAATTACATAATCTGTTAAGGTTAATCCCAGAGTTGCTCTGACTGCATCGGCGGCTTGTATATGTCGTAGTCGTAACTCTGGCTCAATGCCTTGGTCTAAAAGCAAACCTACTTTGTTGCTGCGGACTGGACGCAACCCCCAGCATCCAGAGGCGAATTTGTCAAGTCCGTAACCTTCAACATAAAAAGCATTGGGGAGATTCCAATACAAACTTGCGCCATTCAGGACATTGGGGTGAGTAATTAGGCGATCGCAAACCTGTGCTATAACTCTGGCAACAGGCAAAGCATCTCCTGCATAACCCCCAATGGCAGCCCCAACGCCAGTTGGTACAATTAAGATAGCGGTGTACATATTGAGTGATGAGTGATGAGTGATGAGTGATGAGTAATGAGTTTATAAATCAAAAGCCATCAAATCCTAACTCCGAACTCCTAACTCTTGGAAAGACTTGGGTTAATCGCGTCTCAACTCCCAACTCCTAACTCCTAACTCTCAACTGTCGTAACAACGGCTTCAACTGTAGCTTTTTGTTCGTCAACGTCCACAGAAGTAACTGCCCAACGCAGAGGTTCGCCTTGTCTCTTTAACTCTGTTTCAATTACTTCTAGTAACTCTGCGGGAGTTTCTTGTAAATCAATTTCTGCGGTAATAAAATGAGTCGTCATTTTGGTAATTCCTGTTAATTTCTAGTTTCTAGAATAGCTGATTTTATCTGCAATTAAATACTTGCGTAATTTATCAGGTTTGGTAATCTCCGCAAACAGTTATTCAGTTATGAAAAATCATCCGATATACTGATAACTGTTCGCTGATTATTTGCCTTTGCCAAATTGTAATTGATAAACTATGTCTTCCTTTTCCGTCTGAATTTTCAAATCAGAAAGGGGTTTGGCAACACAAAGCAATACGTAACCTTGCTTTTGCAAATCTGGACTAACGCCCATACCATCAGTTTGATCCACAGTTCCTTCGCTTATTTGACCGGCGCAAGTTGTGCAGACACCTGCATTGCAAGAACTCGGCAGTTCCAAACCAGCAGCATCGGCAACTGATAAGATCGTTTCATTTTCAGGAACTTGCAAGGTATGAATTTTGCCTTGGTGATCAATTTCTACAGTGTAAGTTTTGGGCATATACAAAAGAAGGTCATGCTACGGACAAATTTATTAGTTTATCTGAATTAGTTAAAAATATCCAGATGTTACTATAAAATTTTAGGTAAAAGAGAAGCAATTATAGCAACTAATTCTGAATAAGTTATAAATTAGTAACATTATTTACTATACAATATATAAATAAATTAGTTAAATTTGCTTACTATAAATATGCGCGATCGCGTTTCCTTATAAAAACCATTTGACATCTTTCAGATTGCCTTGGAGAGAATATGCGAGTGTTGTTTTCAGTGGTCGGTACGCGTGGAGATGTGCAACCAGCGATCGCCTTGGCGTTGGAGGTGCGCGATCGCGGGCACGAGATACATCTGTGTGTGCCGCCGAATTTTATCGAGTGGGCAAAGAGGCTTGGGTTTGAGTTTACACCAGTGGGGATCGAGATGCGAGCGCCGCGCAAGACTGCGGTGAGTGACACCACAACAACTAAGCCAATGCCCGACCTCATCACCAACCAGTTCGATGCGATCGGTGCGGCCGCAAACTGCTGCGCTGATACCAGTTCTCGTGGTTCCGTTGCAAAAAGTATAAGATTAGACACTATATAGCGATGGTTGCACTCACCAACAAACTTTGGTCATCAATGTTACAATGTTGACTCTTAAAGTTACAGCATAAAGCCTTAGAGCTAGAACATAAAGCCTTAAAGTTACAACATTAAGGCTTCAGGTTATAACATTAAGCCTTAAGGTTACAATATTAAGCCTTAGAGCTAGAACATAAAGGCTTAAGGTTACAACATTAAGGCTTAAAGTTAAAGCGATCGCAGTTGACATAGAAGACAGACCATTCGTAGGGGCACAGCAATGCTCATTTGTGTCAACTTAACGTGAAAGCAAGTCTAGAACTAGCTTTTAGATTGCCTCGTTCCCAGTCGGAGACTGGGAATGCTCATCCTTGAGGCTCCGCCTCTCTTGCTGGCGGCAGAGCCGCAATTGAAGTGCATTTCCAGCCAGAGGCTAGAAACGAGGTTTTAACATAATATTATTTTGCTGAAAATCAACTTTTGATGATTAAATTCCGAGAAATCACGGACGTAAATAAAAACTTTTACTACGAAAAATGCGCTTTTTGCTGAACCAAAATCCAGGTTAATTGAGACAAAATAGCTTTGTAAAGCTTTTAAAAGTGTAAATTTATGACTCGAAAAAAACGTAATTCCCGGATTTTAGAAAAAGCTGAGTTTAGAGTTGCCGGACTGAAAGCTATCGATCCAAAAATCAATTTTGATGATACTCACAACTTGCAAAACCTGACTCACTTAATAGACAATTTTCACAATATGCTTGATGAGTATAACGCTGCTATAGCTATGATTGACTCTTCTAGAAATAAGCTAGATGAGATGGAAAAAACCTTAAGTCAGGTTTCAGACAAAATGCTGACGTGGGTTGGTTGCAAGTACGGCAAAAACAGCAATGAATATGAACTTGCAGGCGGCGTTAGAGACAGCGAACGTATCCGTAAAAGCAGATTGACACGCTTGAAATCTAACACAGATAAAACATCAGATGTAAAAGCAATAACCGCCACGCCCTAAGCTCGACTTTATCCATTTTTGGCTACGGGTCATCACAAATGTAGGCGATCG
>NZ_JAVRCD010000006.1:0-240825 GCF_034530895.1 Nostoc sp. DedQUE08 | reverse complement strand
TTTGTTATTTCGGAGTACTCATTTGTTATTTCGGAGTACTCATTTGTTATTTCGGCGTGTCCATAACGCACCCTACTGGCGTGGCAAGCTTAAAATAGTGCATTAGTAAACTCTTGTGGGGCGGGCATCCTGCCCGCCCGGACGGGTGAGGACACCCATCCCACAATAAAATCTATTGCAACATTTTAGCCTTGCCACGCCACTACGAAACTACTAGAAGAGTTGAAACCTATGCTGGTCATACTTGTATGTACATTGTAGCCCCTAGAAGGGAAGAGTAATGGAAGTGAGGTTTTCGGGGATCTGTGGGTTTCAAAGCCAATTACCGATCGCAATCATTGGTGCCCAATACGCAGGATTATCATAACTGATATTTATACCTTCAGATGGCGGTAGTTTTTTAGCATTAATCATTTTAATTTGGGCTTTTTGCAACGCCTCTGCAATGCTCATGCCAGCTTTGCCATAGTTGGTGTAAAATGTTTTGACTAGCTCGGATGTCGATTGATCGCTGACACTCCATAAAGATGCGATCGCACTTTTAACTCCAACTTGCAATGCAACTCCAGCTAATCCTAGTGTGGCACGGTCGTCGCCAACTGCGGTTTCACATGCAGTCAATGTCAGTAGTTCGACGCCATCTGATTTACTGTTGAGGTTTCGCAGGGAATTTTCTAATTGGCTGATGGTAAGTTTTTGGTTTTTGCCTGTGATAATAAAGGTGTCTTCAGGAATAATGCCAAATTGAGCGTGACTAGCTATGTGGACAATAGGATATGTGGTTTTGTCAAGTGTTTTCTGAAAACTTTCAGGCGAAAAATCCCGATCCATCAGGTCGGTATGATTAGGAAATATACTTTGAACTGCGCTAACTTCATCGGGAACAGCAAAAAGCGCATCAAAAGTCTTTCCGTCGATTGTAGCTTTTTCGGTTAAACCCAAAATTAATGCCTTTTGTGTATTGCGATGATCTCCGGTCGGTCGGAGACCATCGCGTGCTTTGGGTGTGGTAAGTCGTAAACTGGGAGTTGTAGCAATAGCGTAGGTTTCGACTAAATATTTTTGTTGTTGGCTGTCGTAAAGTGCTGCCATTGGCACGCTACGCAAAAAACCATCCTGAATAAACACCAGGGTTTTGACTTTCTCCGGTTTGATATCCTCAGCAAAGGGGCGAATTATCCAATCATAAAGCTGTGCCGCAGTTGTTGTATCGTAGTTAATTTCTTCTTTTCCTTTAACTAGTCCTCTGCGAAACTCGGCAATTTTTGTTTGTAAGGTATTGCTGCTAACTATTGTGCTTGCACCTTCTTGATTGCGGTCTTCAATCCATTTAAATTTAGTTGCCTGATTGGGTAACTGCAATAATATCCCGGTTTTACCATCTAAAATGATCGAACTCAAAAACCCAGTATTCTTAAAGGCTACACTATTATCCTTGAGGAGTTCTCCCACCTGTTTGGGATTTAAGGCACTTAAAATGCAATCATTGCCAAAATAATTCTGTAATTCTGCTAGTTTCAAAGCATCGATGGTTTTAACTACTGCCGATAACTCTTTCGCACGTTGTTCATCTGCGATTGCACCAACTCCCAGCAAATCTAGCCGCGACTGTGCCAATCTCCGATACAATGGTCGTACAACATCGCGGAAGTCAAACTGTACATCCCTTTCAGAGGTTAAAATATCGCTGCGGATATCTTCTAGAGTATCAAATGCTCGTTGATAAGATGCGATCGCTTCTTCTTTTCGATTCTGTCGATCTAAAATGCGTCCGGCTTGCCACTCCCACAAATACAAGCTATCTTTGGCACTCAATTTGTTATCTGCTGCTAATATCGCAGCTTGAGTATATTTTAATGCTGCTGTTTCATTCTTTGGTTGGCATTCCCAGAAATGACCCAAAGCGCCGTTAGAATAAGAAAGTAGGCGATTATCTTGTAAATTTTTACTAGCTGATAGTGATTTTTGTAGTAAATTTAATACATCTGCATTTGGTAAAATTAGGCTAGTTGGACAGTATGTAAAAGGTAAAGTTCCTTTAGCATCTGACTGCAAGTATGCTAAATTAATTGCTCCATAGACTTTTGTAGCTGAATCGGGTAAAATTTCAATAACCTTCAAAGCATCGTCAACAGTTTTGTGAAACTCCTGATTATTAATAACTTTGCTCTTATTGGTTTGGGAATCCAATTGAATTAAATTTAACAATCCTCGCATCTGAGCTAAAGTTTGTTTTTGGTCGCTGGCGAGTTTGGTACTTTTCTGAAAATATTGGTAAGCTCTGCTATAGTCTTCTCTAGACTTTTGAGTAAATTCATTTTCTTTACTAGAAATACCAGCTTTATTTGCAGAATCGGCTTGTAACTCTCGCAATTGAGCGCGACTGCTATAAGCATTACCCAAACTATTTAACAGCAAAAAGTCATCTTCTGGATAAAGTTGTTGAGCTACGTGCAAATATTTAATTGCTTGGTCGTAATCGCCAATTAAGCGATATGCTTCACCGAGAATTCCCAAAGCTGCTACTTGACCGCGTTTGTCGTTGTATTTGGTGGCGATTTGTGCTGCACTGTCTGGAGTACATTCTATTTGCTGGCTTTTATTTACCAGTTTGCCACACAAAAGTGCGATCGCTTTGCGCGGTTGTCCCAAATTGCTGTAAACTTGGGCAAGTTCTGACTTCATCCGTCCCACTTGCTGGATATTTTCTACCGTGCTATAGTCATTAATTGCCGCCGATAGGGATGCGATCGCAGCTTTATTTTCTCCTATTTGTTGGTAAGCACGCGCCAAATTTTCATTCACAACCGCCGTAAATTCTGGATTATTTTTATCATGATTTAATGCCTCTTGCCAATTTTTTATGGCATTAACAAAATTTCTGGCATTATAGTCTTTAATTCCTTGTTCAATTAGTGCAGTGACATTTGGAGTTTGTGCAGATACAACTTGTCCAAACAATAAACAAATTACGAGACTTGCCAAAAATAATACTTTAATCAATCGATGGCGATTTAGTTTTTGGTAATGCTGGGTGAAGAGACGAATTTGCCTTGCAGATAAAAAAAATCGAGTGACGGAATCTGCTGCTCGAAACTTCTTTCTTTGGGAGAAGCGAAAGGCGAATGGTGGTCGTAAAGGTTTAGAAAGTAAGAGTTTAAGATATTGTTTTGGGGATTTCATATTTTAATTCAGCAATGTCTGGATCTGGTATTGAATTTTAAAAAGTTATCTTTTATACAGCTTTTTTGATTACAATTAATTGATAGAGGAAATACTTGTATGAATTTTATTTTTAAACTACCAGAAATAGTAATCGAAAACTGAGTTTTGAGAAAGTGTGCAGTTTTATGCAAATTTCCTTGCATTTGGTGACTAGAAGTGCAAGCTAAATAGACAAAACTTAAAATACTTGATTTTGGGTTAGGCTTAGTTGTCTTAGCCTCAGACTAAGCACAATTTATGCTTGCATATAATGCAAGCATAAATTGTGCGATCGCACTATACAGAATCATGTAATTATATTTGCATAAAAGGTAAATGCATTACCTTGCTGTTTACCTGATTGTGGATTTTATCTAATTTATCCAAGGTAAATTATTTATGAATCAACCATATCATCCTCAAAAAGCCAGCATTAAAAGCATTCTTTCTTTATGCCTAATATCCACTGCATTCAGCCAAGCAATGCCCGCCCATGCACAAATCACGCCCGATAATACTCTGGGTGCAGAAGCTTCTCAACTCAAGCAAAATCTGATAATTAATGGCGCAGTAAGCGACGAAATTGAGGGTGGTGCAACACGTGGCAGCAATCTTTTTCATAGTTTCAGCGAGTTTAATATCGAAAATGGGCAACGAGTGTATTTTGCTAACCCCACTGGAATAGAAAATATATTGACGCGGGTAACAGGTGGGAATGCATCGAATATTTTCGGGACATTGGGAGTTGCTGGCGCAGCAAATTTGTTTTTGATTAATCCCAATGGAATTTTATTTGGGCAGAATGCGCGGTTAGATGTGCAGGGGAGTTTTGTCGGGACAACAGCCAATGGAGTGCAGTTTGGCAATCAGGGTATTTTCAGTGCCACCAATCCTCAAGCACCACCATTGTTGACGGTAAATCCTTCGGCGTTGTTCTTTAATCAGATTAATCAAGGTGCAGGAATTCAAAATAACTCAATTGCACGAGCCGGAACAGACCCAGCAGGTTTTAATGCATCTGGTTTACGAGTAGCAGATGGGAAAAGTTTGCTGCTAGTGGGCGGTAATGTCAGCATGGATGGCGGGGAATTAAATGCTTATGGTGGCAGAGTTGAATTAGGAGGGTTAGCAGCACCTGGAAATGTCAATCTTTTTTTTAATGGGGATAATTTCAGCTTGAAATTTCCTGAGAATGTAACTCGTGCAGATGTGTCACTTACCAATGAAGCGTTTGTGTATGTAGAAGCTGCTGGTGGCGGTGATATTGCGATTAATGCCCGCAACATAAATATTTTGGGAGGGAGTCAGCTGAATGCTGGTATCGCTGAAGGTTTGGGGAAACCAGAGGCGACTGCGGGGGATATTACCCTTAATGCTACGGAAGAAATCAAAATTGCTGACTCCGGGAGTAGGATTCGCAATCTTGTGCGTGAAGATTCAAAAGGCAATGGTGGTAACATTACTATCGATGCTGGTTCATTCTCTCTAAGTGATGACGCTCGACTTTCTGCTTCAACTTATGGACAGGGGAATGCGGGGAATGTGACGGTGGGTGCAAAAGATGCTATTTCCCTTGCAGGTAACGCTTACATTTTCAGCACCGTGGAAGCAGGAGGCGTAGGTCAGGGTGGCAATATCGGCATCAATGCTACAACCCTGTCACTCACTGATGGCGCTCAACTGCTAACTGCTACTCTTAAAGCATCTGCTACTCAACCAGCAGGACGGGGGGATGCAGGCAATGTCAATGTTTTAGTAACAGGTGCTGTTGATATTGCTGGAGAGAAAAACGATTTTCCTAGTGGGATTCGTAGCAATGTGGAAACAGGGACTGTTGGCAATGGGGGTAACATTACCATTGATTCTGGTTCGTTCTTTCTAAGTGATGGCGCTCAACTTAATGCTTCAACTTATGGAGTGGGAAATGCAGGGAATGTGACAGTGGGTGCAAAAAATGCTGTTTCCCTTGCAGGTAACGCTTACATTTTCAGCACTGTGCAAGCAGGAGGCGTAGGTCAGGGTGGCAATATCGGCATCAATGCTACAACCCTGTCACTCACTGATGGCGCTCAACTGCTAACTGCTACTCTTAAAGCATCTGCTACTCAACCAGCAGGACAAGGAAATGCAGGCAATGTCAATGTTTTGGTAACAGGTGCTGTTGATATTGCTGGGCAGAAAAACGGTTTTCCTAGTGCAATTTTCACCGATGTAGAAACGGGAGCAAGAGGTAATGGGGGAAATATAAACATCTCAAGTAGCTCGTTCTTCCTAACTGATGGCGCTCGACTGGTTGCTAGCACTAGTGGAGAAGGTTTAGATTCACCTAAGAGTCAGGCAGGAAATATTACTCTCAATACCACAGGAAAAGTAGAAGTTGCGGGGACAGACAGTGCTATCCGCAGTACTTTGCTCACCGAAGGAGTTGGGAATGGCGGTAACATTAGCATTAATTCCAGTAACTTCTCTCTAAGTGATGGCGCTGAACTTTCTGCCTCAACTTCTGGAGAGGGAAATGCAGGGAATGTGACAGTGGGTGCAAAAGAAGCTATTTCCCTTGCAAATGCTGATATTTTCAGCACCGTACAAGCAGGAGGTGTAGGTCAGGGTGGTAATATCAATATCAATGCAGCCACCCTGTCACTCACTGATAGCGCTCAACTACTAACTGCTACTCGTGGTGCATCTGCTACCCAGGCCGCAGGACAGGGGAATGCAGGCAATGTCAATGTTTTAGTAACAGGTGCTGTTGATATTGCTGGGGAGAAAAACGGTTTTCCTAGTGCGATTTTCACTAATGTGGGAACCGGAGCAAGAGGTAATGGGGGAAATATCAACATTTCCAGTGGCTCGTTCTTCCTAACTGATGGCGCTCGACTTTCTGCCTCAACTTCAGGAGTGGGAAATGCAGGAAATGTGACAGTGGGTGCAAAAAATGCTGTTGACCTTGTAAATGCTGACATCCTCAGCACAGTGGAAGCAGGAGGTGTAGGTCAGGGTGGCAATATCGATATCAATGCAGCTACCCTGTCACTCACTGATAGCGCTCAACTACTAACTGCTACTCGTGGTGCATCTGCTACCCAGGCCGCAGGACAGGGGAATGCAGGCAATGTCAATGTTTTAGTAACAGGTGCTGTTGATATTGCTGGGGAGAAAAACGGTTTTCCTAGTGCGATTTTCACTAATGTGGGAACCGGAGCAAGAGGTAATGGGGGAAATATCAACATTTCCAGTGGCTCGTTCTTCCTAACTGATGGCGCTCGACTGGTTGCTAGCACTAGTGGAGAAGGTTTAGATTCACCTAAGAGTCAGGCAGGAAATATTACTCTCAATACCACAGGAAAAGTAGAAGTTGCGGGGACAGACAGTGCTATCCGCAGTACTTTGCTTACCAGAGGAGTTGGGAATGGCGGTAACATTACCATCGATTCTGGTTCATTCTTTCTAAGTGACGACGCTGAACTTTCTGCTTCAACTTCAGGAGTTGGGAATGCGGGGAATGTGACAGTGGGTGCAAAAAATGCTATTGACCTTGTAAATGCTTACATTTTCAGCACTGTGCAAGCAGGAGGCGTAGGTCAAGGTGGCAATATCGGCATCAATGCAGCAACCCTGTCACTCACTGATGGCGCTCAACTGCTAACTGCTACTCTTAAAGCATCTGCTACTCAACCAGCAGGACAAGGAAATGCAGGCAATGTCAATGTTTTGGTAACAGGTGCTGTTGATATTGCTGGGCAGAAAAACGGTTTTCCTAGTGCAATTTTCACCGATGTAGAAACGGGAGCAAGAGGTAATGGGGGAAATATAAACATCTCAAGTAGCTCGTTCTTCCTAACTGATGGCGCTCGACTGGTTGCTAGCACTAGTGGAGAAGGTTTAGATTCACCTAAGAGTCAGGCAGGAAATATTACTCTCAATACCACAGGAAAAGTAGAAGTTGCGGGGACAGACAGTGCTATCCGCAGTACTTTGCTCACCGGAGGAGTTGGGAATGGCGGTAACATTACTATCGATTCTGGTTCATTCTCTCTAAGTGATGGCGCTCGACTTAATGCCTCAACTTATGGACAAGGGAATGCAGGAAAGGTAACAGTGATTGCCAAAGATTCTATTTCCCTTGTGGGTAGTAGCATATTTAACAATGTGGAATCTGGAAGCGTGGGCAATAGTGGAGGTATCAACATCACAGGAAGTTCTCTTTCCCTCACTGATGGCGCTCAACTGCAAAGTGGAATTCGTGGAGCAGACACTGAGGAGGTAGCTGGACGAGGAAATGGGGGAAGTATCAATATTAATCTAACTGGTGCGTTGACAATCTCTGGAACAAAAGGTGAACTTGCTAGTGCAATTTTTACCGATGTAGAAACGGGAGCAAGAGGTAATGGGGCAAATATAGACATCTCAAGTGGCTCATTCTCTCTAAGTGATGGCGCTCAACTTTCTGCTTCAACTTCTGGAGTGGGAAATGCAGGGAATGTGACAGTGGGTGCAAAAAATGCTGTTGACCTTGCAGGTAGTAACATCTTCAGCACCGTAGAAGCAGGAGGCGTAGGTAAAGGAGGCAATATCGACATCAATGCAGCAACACTGTCACTACGAGATGGCGCTCAACTACTAACTGCTACTCGTGGTGCATCTGCTACCCAACCAGCAGGGCAAGGGGATGCTGGCAATGTCAATGTTTTAGTAACAGGTGCTGTTGATATTGCTGGGGAAAAAAACGGTTTTCCTAGTGCGATTTTCAGCTTGGTGAGTACAGGAACGGTTGGGAATGGCGGTAACATTACCATTGATTCTGGTGACTTCTCTCTTAGAGATGGCGCTCTACTTAATGCCTCAACTTTTGGAGTGGGGAATGCAGGCAATGTAATAGTGGGTGCAAAAAATACTGTTGACCTTGCAGGTAACGCTTACATCCTCAGTGCAGTCGAAGCAGGAGGCGTAGGTAAAGGAGGCAGTATCGGCATCAATGCAGCAACACTGTCACTACGAGATGGCGCTCAACTGCTAACTGCTACTCGTGGTGCATCTGCTACTCAACCAGCAGGAAGAGGGGATGCGGGTAATGTCAATGTTTTAGTAACAGGTGCTGTTGATATTGTTGGGGAGAAAAACGATTTTCGCAGTGGGATTCGTACCCTTGTGGAAACAGGAACACTTGGGAATGGGGGTAACATTACCATCGATTCTGGCTCGTTCTTTCTAAGTGATGGCGCTCAACTTGAAGCCTCAACTTTTGGACAGGGAAATGCAGGCAATGTCAATGTTTTAGTAACAGGTGCTGTTGATATTGCTGGGGAGAAAAACGATTTTCACAGTGGGATTCGCAGTATTGTGGGAACGGGGGCTGTTGGGAATGGGGGTAACATTACCATCGATTCTGGCTCGTTCTCTCTAAGTAATGGCGCTCTACTTGAAGCCTCAACTTATGGACAGGGGAATGCAGGCAATGTGACAGTGGGTGCAAAAAATGCTATTGACCTTGCAGGTAACGCTTTCATTTTAAGCACCGTAGAAACAGGAGGCGTAGGTAAAGGAGGCAATATCGACATCAATGCCACAACACTGTCACTCACTGATGGCGCTCAACTACTAACTGCTACTCGTGGTGCATCTGCTACCCAACCAGCAGGGCAAGGGGATGCTGGCAATGTCAATGTTTTAGTAACAGGTGCTGTTGATATTGCTGGGGAAAAAAACGGTTTTCCCAGTGCGATTTTCAGCTTGGTGAATACAGGAACGGTTGGGAATGGCGGTAACATTACCATTGATTCTGGTAACTTCTCTCTAAGTGATGGCGCTCTACTTAATGCCTCAACTTATGGACAGGGGAATGCAGGCAATGTGACAGTAGGTGCTGACAATGTTTCCCTTGCAGGTCAAGCAACTACCATCTTCAGTACAGTAGAAACAGGAGGCGTAGGTAAAGGAGGTAACATCGACATCAATGCCACAACACTGTCACTCACTGATGGCGCTCAACTGCTAACTGCTACTCGTGGAGCATCTGCTACTCAACCAGCAGGACAGGGGGATGCGGGAAATGTCAATGTTTTGGTAACAGGTGCTGTTGATATTGTTGGGCAGAAAAACGGTTTTCCTAGTGCGATTTTCAGCTTGGTGAGTACAGGAACGGTTGGGAATGGCGGTAACATTACCATTAATTCTGGTGACTTCTCTCTAAGTGGTGGCGCTCTACTTAATGCCTCAACTTTTGGACAGGGGAATGCGGGGAATATTCGTATCAATGCAAAAGATGCAATAACTATTTCTCGAACTAATCAAGAGACAGGATTATCTAGTGCTTTATTCACATTTGCTGATTCTAATTCTCAAGGCAAAGGTGGCGATATTAACGTAAACACCAATATCTTTCGCGTATCAGACGGCGCTTTAGTGGATGCACGCACTAGAAATAATCAAAAGGGTGGCGATATTACGGTAAATGCAAATGTCTTTGAAGCACTGAACGGCGGACAACTCATCACCACTACCTCAAGCAATGGACGTGCAGGTAAAATTACTGTCAACGCTACTGATAAAGTAATAATTAGTGGTATTGATCCTAGTTACAGCGATCGCATTACTAATTTTCCTGACAACGTAGTAAATATTGGTGTTAACAGTGGCTTATTTGTCAGTTCCACAGGTTCAGGAATCACAGGCGACATCGAAATTAACTCACCCAAAATTACCTTAGACAACCAAGGCAAACTCAACGCTGAATCTGCATCAGGTAACGGTGGTAACATCAACGTTAACAGCGACTTACTCTTACTCCGTCGTGGCGCTCAAATCTCCACCAACGCAGGTACAGAAAAATTAGGCGGCAATGGCGGTAATATTAATATCAACTCAAGATTTATCGTTGCAGTTCCCGAAGAAAATAGCGATATCAGTGCTAACGCCTTTACCGGAACTGGTGGAAACATCCAAATCAACTCGCAAGGTATCTTTGGTATTGAATCGCGTCCAAAACTAACCGAAAAAAGTGATATTACCGCCAGTTCGGAATTAGGCGTTTCCGGCGTAACAAATATCAATACACCCGATAACAGTTCTATTCAAAACAGCTTCACCGGATTATCACCAAACGTCATCGATACCAACGCACTCATTGCCAATAGCTGCATTTCACGCGGCACCAAGCGACAAGAAAACTCTTTTACCATTACAGGTTCTGGTGCTTTACGCTATACTCCCGGAGATGTGTTAACTTCAGCCTACACAACTGGTGATGTGCGTAATGTGGAACCAGCACCACGTCCTTGGAAAAAAGGCGACCCAATAGTTGAACCACAAGGATTGTATCGATTGCCCAATGGGCAATTAATCTTGAGTCGAAGTTGTTCAAAATAAATATTGCACATATCAGAAAAATTGCATACACAGTTTTCTGCAAAATGGTATGCACCATTGTGCGATCGCACCATCCAAATCATGCAACTATATATGCATAAATGGTGAATGAATTACCTAGTCATATCCCTTAATCTGAGTATTAAAGAAACGGTTAATAAATCGAAAAACAACAAAAATCATCAATTTATCAACCATTGCTGATGAAATTATCGTTATTTTTTTTAACTCAGATTAGAGGTTGATTATGTTTTCTGAACTAGTTCGTAACACAGTTTTAGCAACATCTTTGACATTACCGAATTTCAAACAAACTACTTCCATTGCAATTTTAGTAGCTGGAATTGGATTGTTTGGTATCAAGTCAGCAGATGCGAGAAATGCCTTACTACAAACACCAGATGTTTCTCAATCTTCATCATATGCGATCGGCTTTGCTGCGCCGAAGGTCATCGCGCAACTCTTAGATGCAAATTCTCCAATTTATGGAAGTTGGAAGCTCAGATATAGCATTGATGGAATCGTTTATCAAAGCGTGTTGGTGATGGAGGGATATTCTGGAGTGATGAGAACTAGATATTTTAACCCTAGTATAAATCAGAAGCAGGGTGTAGACCAGAACATTAGCCTCAAGTCTTCTCCTCAAGGATTAGTTTTATTGGGATATAACCCAGTCTATGCTGGGACTTCCAGAAGACACCCTACTTATGCTGCTGATAATTTTTTGTTTTCTGTTGAGCCTGATGGTTCACTAACAGCATATACTTGCGATGAGCGAAGGCAATGTTCGGCTGTAGATATAGAAAGAATAGTGTCTCAATATTAAATAAACATAGCGTAAATTATCTGGCTTTCAAGTTCCCTGGTGAAAAGCTACACTGACAAGTCAGCGCTTGCGTTATTGCGTATTATTTTCATACTGCATTTATTGTCTTATTTATCAATACCTAAATTCTAAATATTAGAATGACCAAATCAGAGCTTGATGATTTCATCTTTATGCAATCATCAAGCAAAATACTATGGTATTTTAATTGAGTGATAACCCTTGCCAAATATCTAATTATTAATGCGATCGCTAATTCAATTGGTGGAAATAAAAAGAAGTATGTTACGGAATGTAAGTATATCTAAAAACCTTATCAATGACAAACGATCGCCCTTTCAAATCATAAATAAACAATGAGTTCATACTTTCGTTTTTCAAAGCTTTTTTTCATATTACTTACCTGCATTAGCATTACTCCACTCCCAGTATTTGCACAATCGACACCCCCATCTGGAGTAACAATTCCCCCCGATACACCAGGGAAAGTTGAAGAAACTCTACCCCAACCATCACCGACACCAACACTTCCACCCACACCAGCGACACCAACTGTTCCCATACTCCCATCACCCCCACAGGAAAATCTACCTGATAACATCTTTCCTAGCGGTGAAAGTTTTTTTGTCAAAGAAATTCAAGTCACAGGCTATTCTGTTTTAAAAGATGAAATCATCAAATTAAAACAGCCCTTAGAAAATAAAAACATCACATTTGAGCAGTTATTGCAACTGCGATCGCAAATCACTGAACTCTATGTTAAAAAGGGCTATATCACCAGTGGTGCATTTATTCCCAACAATCAAAATATCGCTAGCGGTGTTGTGCAAATCCAAGTTGTGGAAGGCGAACTCGAAGGAATTTCCATTTTAGGATTGCAAAGATTACAAACTTCATACGTGCGTTCCCGGATTAAACGCTTTACAAATAAGCCTTTAAATCAAAAAAGCCTAGAACAAGCGCTGCAATTATTACAACTTGACCCCGTGATTGAGCGAGTCAATGCCGAGTTAACCGCAGGTAGCACCCCAGCTAGCAATATTTTACAGGTGACAATTACTGAATCGCCACCATTCCACCTTGGGGTGAACTTTGCCAATAACCAATCACCTAGCGTTGGTTCAGAACAAGGAAGTGTTTTTATTGCTCACGATAATTTTTTAGGGTTTGGGGATAAATTCAATGCTGAATATGCTGGTAGTGAAGGTTTAGACATTTATGATATCAGTTATTCTATTCCCTTTAACGCCCTAGATGGAACTATTGGTGTCCGCTATAGCAACAGTACTAGCCGGATTATTGAAAGCGAATTTCGTGACTTAAATATCCGCAGCCAAGCCGAAACCCTTTCTTTTAACGTCCGTCAACCGCTAACCCACACACCAAACAATGAATTTGCTCTATCGTTAGCATTCGATTTACGGCGCAGTCAAACTTATATACTCAATGATATCCCCTTCTCGTTTACTGAAGGGCCTGAAGATGGGCAATCAAGAGTTACGGTAATCCGCTTTGCTCAAGATTGGTTACAACGTAATGCTAACAGTGTTTTAGCGGCGCGATCGCAATTTAGTTTTGGCATCGATGCAATTGACGCAACTATCAACAATAGTGGTACTGATGGGCGTTTTTTCTCCTGGGTAGGACAATTTCAATGGGTGCAACGGCTATCTCCCCGCATTTTGATGTTGGCCAAAGTTAACACTCAACTTACTCCTGATTCCTTACTTTCGCTGGAAAAAATCAGCATTGGCGGAGTTGATACAGTGCGCGGTTATAGTCAAAATCAACTTGTTGCTGACAATGGGGTAGTTGGAGGTGTGGAAGTTCGTATTCCCCTAACATCAAATGTGCAAACTTTACAGCTAATACCCTTTTTTGACATCGGCACAACTTGGAACAATCGCGCTAGCAATCCTGACCCACAAACCATTGCTAGCCTGGGTTTGGGCTTAAATTGGCAACCTTTTAACGGTTTGGTATTGCGTGCAGACTATGGTATACCATTTATAGGCACAAGCGATCGCGGTACTTCCCTGCAAGATAATGGCTTTAGTTTTTCAGTGCGCTATCAGCCGTTTTAATATTACAGCAGTTTGCATATATGGTTCTTCAGTACTTGTTATGCCAAATTATCAATGCCATATTTTATATGCAAAGAACCGGATGCCAATGGGAAATGCTACCCCACGATCTTCCACCCTACACCACTGTGTATGGCTATTTTCAGAAATGGCGATCGCTTTGGCATCTGGCAACAAATGCACGACCAAGTTCGCCAACAACTATGAACAGAATTAGGCAAAGATGAGCAGTCCACCGTTGCGTAGGCGTAGCCCGTCGTAGACGCTCCTATATAAGCAATCACATCCAAACCAAATTCGTTTTGTGGTAGAGCGAGTGACCCTTCTTGCTCTGGTCGATATGCTTTTTTGTACCGCAGACATGACTGATTTTGACATCGCCGAATTTTTAGCTGTAGTTCTACTACCCCATAAAACGTTCTTATATGGCGAGGATTACCGACGATCAACTTTTAAAAATATCTGTTAATTAGCAATGTCTCCATTGGAATGATTGAGTTTTTTAAGAACGAGCCTACCGTTTATTTTGTTGATAGCTACTAAAACAGTTACACTTAGTATTCCCAATATTAAAGAAGACTCAGGTATAGGTGTTATAGAAAAAGAACTGAGGGGATAACCTGTATAGGAACCTTGATATCCAACTTCTAAATAGTCATAAGTGTTAAAAACATTATATGACACTTTTCCTGCGGTGAAAGCAAATCCAAATTCACTCAATGCTGGAGAATCAACTAGTAAGAGATTGTCATTGTCAAGAAATGAACCTGGAGGTAATAAAGATTCTATTGGATCGCTATTTCTAGTGCCTGTAATATCTATAATCTCATAACTATTTGTGGCGGAATGGTAAGGGCTAGTTGTTAATGTTCCACTGGCTATAACATTGTCATTTGGGTTCAGTACACTTGTACCAGAGTAGTAAAAATTAAACATGGCAGCCGAAACAGGAGGCATCATAGCCGTTAGAAAACAGATCGTACCAGTAAAAGTAACTGCAAGTTTTTTGTCAAAATTCATTCTATTTTTCTTTTTATTTCAAATCACTATTAAGATCGTCTTTGGTTAATGACTTATTCTTAAAGAACCCCATCTTTGATTCTCTTCTCAACACATACGAAGCTACGGTAGAACGTCAAAAGGTAGCATCATGTCGTTATCCTCGTGATTCAGCATGTGGCAGTGCCACACAAATCGTCCAGTGAATGAATTGCCAAAAGGTAAATTTGCTGCGGCTTTAGCACCAAAAGGAACTATCACACGAACCACCTCAAACGGATTGACTACTACAGTATCTTTCCAACCAGCCTCGTTCGCTGCTGGCGGTTTTGCTGAACCTTTTAAATAGGGAGTAGGGTCGAGTGGTGGATAACCGTATGGGACTGTATCCCCACCAGGTGCGTTGTGCATGAGTACTTTACGCGGCCCAGTAGCCCTGTATGCTGCTGAATACGCAGTATCATTGATTGATTGTCGGTTGAGGATTTGAAATGGTACTAGATGCAGGTGCATTGTGTGGGCATATGGCTGAAGATTGATAAAGTTCCACTGCTCTACTGTGTCTACTTGTGGTTGCTCTCTCAATTCTGGGTGGTTGGCTGCCTCATGCCAGTAAACGGCGTTGAGTATCATGGCTAAGACTTTAAAATTAGAGTCCAAAATATCTATTAGAACCAGGTTGCGCTCTTTGACTGGTTTCGTAGCAATTTTTGTGATTAATGGATTGTTTACTCGCAGCCTTGTGGGAATAGCTTTAGGAACGGCAGCACCCTGATTCACTGTAAACTGCATAACTTCTGGCATTTTAAAGAAACCCTGAGCAATTACCGTAGCTAAACCTTTGGGATACGGTGCAGCAGCGTCGTTTTGCAATACAATCTTGTCTCCTGGCAGGCTTTGAGAAAAATCGATGAGTACGTCTGCTCGTTCACCAGGCCCTAGCAGTAGCTTAGACAAATATACTGGAGCGTTTAGGAATCCTCCGTCACTGCCAATTTGAATTAGTTGCTGATTTGACGACAGCTTTAATCTGAAGAATCGGGAGTTTGAGGCGTTGACGATGCGGAAGCGGTACAAAGTTCGGTCAACATTGAGGTTTGGCCAAACCTTGCCGTTGACGACAGCAACATCAGCGTAAAACTCAGTTTTCCATGTCGCTGGAAAGGACATCGAACCATTGGAATCGAAGGAATGATCTTGCAGCACCAACGGTATTTCATAAGGCGCTCCAGCAGGGATACCAAGGGGGCCATTGCCACCAATGGGATCGTCATCATCCCTAATCAGATACATTCCAGCTAAACCGGCTTGGAGGTTCAAAGCGGTCATGCCAAGGGAATGGTCATGATACCAGAGTGTTCCTGCCTCTTGATTGTTGTTGTAGTTGTACACATTGCTCTGTCCAGGCAGATATGTATCTTCTGGATAACCGTCGCTCTCAGGTTCGGTATTGCTGCCGTGTAAGTGTATAATTGTTCGGGGATTAGTTATGTCGGATGCATTGACACCATGCAAGTTTGTATCTACTGACCCAGCTAATGGATGAGTGCCAAGTTTATTGAATGCCTGAATCCTAACAGGCGTTCCCCTTGCTACCTCGAAAGTGGGGCCAAGATAAGACAATCCGCCGTAACCCCAGGTGGTAGAAGATCCTAAGCTGCTATGGAACGAGTGTGTACCTGGTGCAATATCTAAGGTACTAGGCGGTGAAATTGGGTATGAAATGGGCAGAGACTCGGTAAATTTTGAAAGTGAGGGCGAGGCTGCATAGGTTCTCTTTCCTTTAAGTAGTTCGGGGAGCAGAACTCCGGCTCCTAAACCTGCACTCATCGTTAAAAATTGCTTTCTAGTTAACATTTTTGATTTTGGTTGTAAAAATTAGCATTGAGTCTACAAGGAATTGGACTTACGCAAGAACTCTTTGAAACTCTGATTTCTTTGTGTCCAACTCTTACGAGACGCTGCGCGAATGCGCTCTACCCTTTGGATTCAATAGTTCTTCCATGAGAAAGAACCTCGGCTCGTGGTGCTATAGGTTGATTAGCGATCGCTACGCCCGCCGTTGGCGTTCGCGTTAGCGTCTCTGAAAGAGAAGCCTCTCGTAGAGAAGGCATCGTATGTTTACTAAAACATAGTTGTTTTTGTTCGACATCTTTAGCTGCTAAGAGTGTACTCAAGGAGTCAATTACATAAGTACTTTCTTCTACAGCAGAGTGCATTTCTTCTGCCAAAAAGCTATGGGTTGCTTTGAACTCCTGAATTAAACTATCTCGATCGTTTTGAATAACTAATTGCGCCAACCGATTATAAGCGATCGCTAGCTGCCCAATAGCTTCTCGACGCTCTGATGTCGCAAGCATAATATCTACTACCAGAGGTGCAGACTGACTGAACAAGCGGCCAACTATGTCCATTTCTAGACGAAAAACTGGGCTAGAAAAATCTAAGCTACGATGGATGTCAATGTTTTGTTCTGCTAGGAAAACACCAAGACTAAACGTTGTAAAATTACGGATTGCTTGAACAGCAATCATCATTTCATCGTGTTCTTCTGGTGTTGACACAATCAGTTTACCACCATCATGTTCAATTAAATCCAAAAGCCATTGAAATGCATCGTCTCCACGACCAGAACAGACTACCACCTTTTGGCACAAGAAGGATTTTATCCCTGGGCCAAACATTGGATGTAAGCTCATTACAGGCCCACTATGCTGCTCAAGCATAGTCTGTAATATTGGAGTTTTAATACTAGCAATATCAGCTAAAGCAGTAGTTGGAGAGAGGTATTTAGCAAGTTTATGTATCACATCTATTGTATATTCAATAGGAACACAAACTAAAACTAAATCTGCTTTTTTTAGTAGTGATTCTGCTTGTTCCCAGTCCCCCTGGTCGAGAATACTGATGTAGTGGCCGGTGGCTGATAATTTCTGCTGAAAAAAGTACCCCATCATACCGCGTCCACCAACTAGAGTAACCCGTCGTGGTTTGGTATTTGCTGGAGGCGAAAATGCATTAGCAGCAGAGGTACAACCTGTAACCAGGTTTTTCCACATTGACTCTGGAACACCAGCCTGCACTAAGGAGAATGCAAAATTAGTAATTTGTTCTTCTAAAGATATAGATTGTGATTCAGCTAAAACTGCAATTCTTTTACCTAGTAAATCAATCAGTTGTTGGTCAATTTGTTTCAGCTTTTCTGGAAGCATAAGACCTCTTCAATAGATGATTATTTTTTCAGAGATAGCGATGTCTGCGACAGTCTACGCTTACGCTTAACTGCATCTCGCTATATCTGGGCGTAACTGTGCAGCGCCACGCAAATAGATCGGGCGTAATGCATTTTGAGCCATAGGGGTATTAAAGTGAATTAGCACCCGAATACAGCATTTCAGGCTACCGTTTACCTGCATTTGCTGGACATCCAATAGAGGAACTCGATCCCAACCTGGACGTTGACGCGCCACCGCTGCTGGAAACATTGCATTTAAATCAGGAGTTGCTGAAAAGGTGACACTAACGATTTCAGCAGGATCTAAAGGATTGTTTGCTTCTAAAGCATTCAATAACTCATCTACAGCCTCAGCGATCGCTTGTGCTGAGTTTTGGCTAACTGTAGTTGCACCCCGGAGTCCTCGCACCTGCCATTCTCCAAGTGACGCTGATATGTGATTTTGTTGGTATGTATGTGTAAGCAATGTGAACTTATCCATGTTGATTTAACCCTTAAAGACTTAATTTTTGTCTCAACACAAAGTTTTAGTTAGCTACTCTTTCAACCCAAAATAATTGGAGCTTTTTTTCGGATTTTTAGTCTAATTTTTATTGATATTTGCTATTTCTTAATACCAATAGCTATGTGCTGCTTTGAAGAGTGCGATCGCCTATTATAGTTTTGATGCGATATATATCAGGTCTAGATGATATATTCTGAAAAAATTCTAGAGAGATTATTGAGATTAAAGAGTTAAAAAACAATAAAACTATTTGTAACCCTCTTTCATTCTTTAGATATAACGATTGTTTAACAATAGAAAGTTTAACCAAAGGTGATGAAAGAGGAGCAATCTAGATTGGGCTAAAAGTTAACTAAACCAGCGTCAGTCTTAGATATCAATTAGTTTTCCTTGGCGCTGACGACGACAGAAGATAAAGTAAGCGCCTACCCCTAATAATGCAGGCAACAATCCAGGTTCAAAAACCCTTTCAATTCGGGTTTGGACAGTTCCTGTATACAGTAGATTGCCTATTGAATTAGGAAAGTCCGCATTTGGATAGACATCAAGAATTGCAGTACTTGGAACTGTTGTTCGGATGGCGGTAGATTCCCCAAATGTACCCTTTGGATAATGAAAATAGTTCAGCAAAGCAAACTCAGACGCTGGCTGCCGTTGAGAAGCGCGTACTTCCCAAATAAAATCGTCGGTATCAGGTGATGTAAGACCATCTTCTTGACGGGGTAAAAAAACAATCGGATTGCCAACGGTTCCTTGAAAAACTCCCTTCTCCCCCAAATCAAATTTATAATCATATCCCCCTTCAAAATATAGGGTAGACTTCGGTGAATCTGGAGTTCCTATGGTAGTGTCATCGTAAGTAAAGTAACCGTTCACTCCCTCACCTTCAAAGCTGAATCGATACAAAGCTGCTTGAGCAGTGTCTATATTTAATATTATCGATACGAGGAATGCTGCTGCACTTGAAATAACAGGAAGTGAGAATTTATCAAATAGAGCCATTTCTCTTACCTTTAAAAAAGATTGATTGCCAAATTAAATTTTTTAATAGCTCGGTGAACTAATCTTATGCAGATAATAGTTGTCGGCGCTGACGACGGAAAATAAACCAAGCACTTACTCCCAGTAATGCAGACACTGATGCAGGTTCAGGAATCTGTTCAATTTTTGTTTTAACAGTTCCTTGAAATGTGTAGTCTCCCGTCGTATTAGGGAAATCCCAGTATGGGTAAACTCTGAGTCTAGCGGTGTCAGATACACTCGTGCGGATGGCAACAGAATCTGAAAAGATTCCCTCTGGGTAACTAAAGCGAATTGACAAACCGTATTGCCGCCCACTGGCAGCCGGAGGAACGTAAAGAATAAAGTCATCAACGCCACCATCGTAGCCTAAATTACCAGCACGGCTAAGATAAACAATATTTCTGGCCTCATCATGTATATCTTGCTGCGATCCTTTTGTTCCCTCGGTAACAACACCCCCTGCATTAATCGAATATTGTTCCACTGAGCCATCATACTCAGCAAGAGGAAAGTTCTCTCCGAGAGGTTCTAGCTTCTTAGCTGAATCATCATAGATAAAGTAACCATTTGCTCCCTCGGCCTCGAAAGTAAATTTAAACAGGGCAGCTTCAGCAGTATTTATGTTTAATGTTACTGACGCAAGTAACGCTGCTGCACTTGAAATAGCCGAAAGCGATAATTTATTCAATAAAGCCATTTTTATTACCTCTAAAAAACATTGATTGCCCAATTAGTTTCTGATGGTCAGGACTTGTGCCGTTGACTCTGTAATCTCCATCACAAAACTCCTTTCAAAGATGTATGTATTTTGCTGTTTAGATGTATGCAGTGTAGAGACGCAATTAATCACGTCTCTATAAAAGTCAAGAATCCTATTGACGAATCAAAATTCTATCCTCTTGTTGAGAAAAGCTGACTGATGGAGCAGGAGCAGGGCCTAGCGCGACATCGCCCCAGCGCATTACACAGCCACCAGCATTAGATGACGAACCCATTGTGTAGACGAGAACTAGATCGTTTTCACGAATTTTACCTGCATGGGCGGCATGGTAGAGATTCGCAACGGGAAAGGTTGGCCCAATATTGGCATATAGGGGATTAATGTTGAGTGTACGCTCTGGTTCAATACCGAGAGCGCGGGTGCAAACTCGTGAATACCAAGCACTGGGTGTATTAAAGACAAAAAAGTTGATTTGATCTAAGGTGAGTCCAGCATCAGCGATCGCACCGTGGCAACATAGACGAATAAACTTCACTGTTGTCTCGTTAAACATCTTGCTTGCACCCTTGCCACCTCGGATAAACATTTTGACGTTGCCATGTTCATCGGTGGTGAATTCATTATAGAAAGCACCGCAGGTAGCAGCAGTATTGGCAATTTTCGTACCGAGAATACCTTGGTTTGCTTTCAGTTTACCAACTACAAAGGCTCCAGCACCATCGCCTGATAAAAATGCTAAAGTATCATTTTCGTCAGTATAGCGCGAATATGTAGTTGAGACGACCACTAACACATTCTGATACTGTCCCGTTTGCACTAAAGAACAGGCCGTTTGAAGCGAAACTAATACTGAAGTGCAAGTTGATTCTATATTCCACGCCGCAGCTTGTAGTCCCAATTTTCCAGCCAGAAAAGCAGCATTACCAGGTGTGATTTGCTCTGGAAATAGTGAAGTAACGAGCATGAGATCGATGTCTTCAGGAGATAGCTTTGCGGCTTCGAGGGCATCGAGAGCGGCGCGATACTCTAGTGAGAGCGAAGTCTCATCGGGAGCTAAGACCCTTCGTTCGACAGTACCACGGAAAGGGTCTGACATATATGGTGTTACTTCTTGTGACCAGATATCATCATCACTGGTGACTGTGGCTTGGTCGGGTACAAACAATTTCGCTAGAGTTTTTTGTTCAGCCTCAGCAACCATCTTTGGGAAATTCTCTCTGTAGTAATTGTTTGTGCGGATGATGCTAGGAAAGTTAACTGAAACTGCACGAATACCTACTGGTTCTAATGTTGTCATGACAAATATCCTTTTGATTTTGTTTTTGGTATTACACGATGAAAGTGGAAAATACTGATACGATTCTCAGTTGAGTGAGGTAAAAGAACCCCACCCCCAACCCCCTCATCGCTTGCGGGGAGGGGGCTATGATATACCTTGTATGATTTGGAAACGCTATATAGTTATTAATCATTGGTACTAATGACTAATGACCGAATGGCACGCTTGTAAAGCTGAAAGCTCGTGTAGGCAGGGTGTTGGGGGTAGGGTGTAGGGTGTAGGGGAAAATTAAGAAAACAAAATATCGAGTATGAACATAAATATTTTCCTTCTTCACTACACCCACTCAGCCACACCCCACACCCAAAAGCCTTATAGGTAATGGGTTTGGCGTTAACAAGCGTGCCATTCGACTAATGACCAATGACTAATGACCAATAACCGTTTTAGCTTCTATGGCTCCTTGCTTAATCAAACTTTGAATGCGGCCTCCAATAGGTGCGGGTCGCGTTGGGTCAATTTTCACATCAACAATGAATGGAACAGTAGATAAAAGTGCTTTTTGTAGCGCCGCTTCCAAATCTGATTCAATATTAACACAGATACCGTCAGCTCCCATAGCTCTAGCGATCGCAGCAAAATCAGTACTCGGTATTTCTGTATCTATGGGAACCTGGCCACTTAACCCCTGCAATGCCATTCCTTGGGCGCACATATTGTAACGTCCATCGTTGAGGATAATCCAGACAGATGGAACCTCAAATCTCACTGCCGTGCTGACTTCGTTGTTCATCAGCATTGCTCCGTCGCCAACAATTGCAACGGCTTTACCTTTTCGCCCTAATGCTGTACCTACTACCCCGGTGGTAGCATGACCCATAGAGCCAAAACCAGTACTAATCCGGTAACGACCTGGTTGCTTAAATCGCAACAAGTGAGTTGCCCAAGCAAAGGAGTTACCCGCTTCAGCTAAGATTGAGGCATCGCTACCCTCAATAATCAGCCCTTGAATTGCATCCATCAGAACTTCGGGGCGCACTAAGCCATTGTTGCGGGGAGCATTGGTGTAAATTTCAGGACGGGGTAGTGAGGAATTAGGAAACCAATTAAGACGTTTTGGCAAGTGTTTTAATATCGCTTTGAGGAATGCTTTGATTTCTGAGTGGACAGCAACAGTCTCTACTGATGGATAAGCTACTCCTGGAACTTGCGCATCGATATCAACATGAATGAATCCATTACTGGGAATCATCGCCGGACTCCAAAATGAGGTAGGTTCACCAAGGCGCGTTCCCAACACTAATATGCGTTGCGGTCGTTGCTCTTGCATATATGTCAGGACTGATAAATGTCCGCTAAAACCTGTGACACCGATAAATTGGGGATGATGTTCTGGAAAAATCCCTTTGGCGCGAGGTGATGTCATTACCGCCGCCCCAGTTTTTTGTGCCAACTGGCGGATTTCCTCGGCGGCGTGTCGCGCCCCAAAGCCAACCCAGATGGCAAAGGATTCTTCAGATAATAGTTTTACAGATTTAGCGATCGCTTCTTCACTAGCTGTTGGTACAGATTGAGAAAAGCCTTGCTGAGGTAACTGTGCTTTTAATGGTGTCGTCTGGATTGGGGTAGGAACGCTAATATGGGCTACAAAGCTGCCTGGTTGGGCTAAACCTTGGGCAAGTCTGCGAGAAATTTCTGGCAGTTGATCTCCAGACTCTAATATAGTTGCGTAATTGAATAGTGGGCCCGAAGTAAAAATTCCTGAGAAGGGCATTGTGTGGGCGCTAGTTTCTTGACAAGCTCCCCGACCGCGATTTGCAGTTGAGGTTGCAGCCGACAAGAAAATTACCTTTGCTCCTTCCCCTCGCGCCGCAAAAAGCCCAGTCAGAGCGTTAGTGATCCCAGGGCCTGTAGTAGTGAATACCACGACGGGGCGATCGCTGGCAAAATAAGTTTCAGTCGCGGCGAAGGCTGCTCCTGATTCATGGCGAAAGTGAAGCAATTGGATGCTGCTACGGTTTAATGTTGCCCATAATGGCCCGATACCGCCTCCTGAAACACCGAATCCATACTCAACTCCCAAATTTTCCAGGATCTCGATTAAAGCCTCTGCAACTGTAGGTTGAGCTAATTCTGACTCTGGAGATTTTTCATTCAGTGATGCAGGCGAGAAAATAGAAGATCCAGTTGAATCAAATGAGATTTGATTAGGTGAGAGGCTAGTTTTCGTTCCCAAAGCTTGAGAAGAATTAGTGCTTTTGTTGATGGATTTAATATTCATGATTGCCAATTTTTGTTACTTTCTGTTGACTTTTTACGTACTTGCGTATTTTTGGAAAATTCTTTGATGTAGGGTAAATCAAAAACCTGTTTCCCCTATTTTCTTTTATTTGAAGTGAGTAGTTAGCTCAAACTACGATTTATTTGTTAAAAGCCTTTTAGAACCTGATTGCTGGCGCAAAACTCGTTTTAGAACTTTACCAGTTGGGTTTTTTGGCAGAGAATCTACAAAATTAATGTTACAGGGAAGTTTGTATTTTGCCATTCTTTCAGAGCAAAATTTGATGATTTGTTCTTCGCTAATAACGTGACCATCTTTCAAAATAATATTTGCGTGAACTATCTCACCTTTATAATCATCATTTACACCATATACAGCTACTTCAGCAACAGACGAGTGTTGATAAATTACATTTTCTACTTCAGTTGGATATACCTTAAATCCAGACATATTAATCATGTCTTTCAAACGGTCAACGATGTAAAAAAAACCGTCTTCATCTACCCGACCAATGTCACCAGTATGGAACCAACCATCTTTAATTACTTCAGCAGTTTCAAATGGACGATTCCAATAACCAAGCATGACATTAGGCCCTTTAATTACTATTTGACCCAATTCACCAAGCTCTACCTGATTACCCTTAGTGTCTATAACCTTCATTTCTACATTCTCGATGGGAGCGCCAATGGAACCGAGTTTGTATTTCAAATCATGATTATAAGATGCACATGGTGATGTTTCAGTTAAACCATATCCTTCATTGATGACTTTTCCATACTTATCTCGCCAAGTTTGTGCAACTTCAATTGGCATCGGTGCAGCTGCTGAAAAGTAATAACGCACGCTATTGAGGTTATAACTAGATAAATCGCTATTTAACAGATTAATAAATACCGTTGGTACACCAAAGAACATTGTTACTTGATGAGTTGCGATCGCGTTGAGTATTTGCTCAAGATCAAATCGACGTTTCAGGATAATTGTGGCACACACGTTTAATGCTGCATTGAGAATAGCATTTTGACCAAAGCAATGAAATAACGGTAAGTAAAGTACTAATCGGTCATCTGATTGCATTCCACAACAACGGTTTTGCGAATACATATTAGAAATTATGTTGCCGTGAGAAAGGGTCGCTCCTTTAGGAAAACCTGTTGTTCCCGACGTATAGACAATGCTAGCAGGAGTATGGCGATCTATTTCAATAGCATCTGCATTACCAGAAGCACTTTCCATCAGTTTTGCTAAAGTAATTCCCTTTTTGGCGCTACCTTCTGCAATCAAAATGTGTTGCAGTTCGGGTAAATCTGCCTCTGGTACATTTTCAACGAGTGACTCTGTGGTAATGATTGCCTTAGCAGCACAATCGTTGAGAATATAGCTAACTTCATTGCTTTTCAGCATGACGTTGACTGAGACAACAACCGCACCAATTTTGAGAATACCAAGATAAGAAATGATAAATTCTGGAATATTTGGCAAAAACAAAACTACGCGATCGCCTTTTTTAATTCCTAATCCACTTAAACTGTTAGCTAGACGATTTGCTAGTTGGTTAAGCTGTTTGTAAGTAAAAGATTTCTCTTCAAATATCAGCGCAATTTTGTCAGGATATAGTTGATAACCCCGCTCGATATGATGGGCAATATTCATGGCTAAAAAGACTCACTTAACTTCATTACCTTTGTCTACTTCGACAGTCATTGCTCAGAAGAATTCAGTGTTAATAATGTCTTTTGAGTATTTAGCTGACTGACGTTATCAAGTTCCGTTCGTGGCTGCAATGTCATCATGATGCCTTTTTGAGTTTGCAGAGTTAGCAATGGCTGCGGCTCAACTGGATGTTCAGGCAGTAGATTGAGGCGGAAACGTTGACACACCATTGCCACAATCAACTGAATTTCTGTTAATGCAAAGATGTCACCTAAGCATTGACGTTGGCCGCCGCCGAAAGGAAAGTATGCATAACGGGGACGATCAACAGAGCGTTCTGGTGTGAATCGTTCAGGATCAAAGCCTTCAGGATTATCCCAAAAAGCAGGGAGGCGGTGCGTCACAAAGGGACTGAATAAAAGCATCGAGCCACCTGGGATATGATAGCCGCCAATCAAATCATTGCCCAAGTTGTTGCGGGCATAAACCCACGCACCCGGATAAAGTCGCATTGCCTCTTGGACAACCATTTTGGTATATTTCAGGTATGGCAAATCCTCGAAGGTGGGGGTTCTGCCAGCCAATACCGTAGCCAGTTCTGCCTGTAACTTGCGTTCCACGGTGGGATATTTGGAAAGCAGGTACCAGATCCAGCCAAGTGTTACAGCTGAAGTCTCAAATCCAGCCGAGAAGAGTCCAACTATCTGGTCATGTAATTGCCGATCGCTCAATCCTTTGCCAGATTCATCCTGAGTACTCATGAACATTGAAAGTATGTCATGAGTAGTATGATTGCCTTGTTTGCGTTGCTGAATAATGTTGTTAGCAACTGTGCGGAGGGTGTTGATTGCTTGGGTAAACTGGCGGTTTTTTGGTGTGGGGAAGCTAATAGGCGGCTTGATGACAGCCCATAAGCGATCGCTAAGGAACTTGTAGATAATATTCCAAGCCTGAATTAGTTCGCTGGTGTCACTATCAGCATCGATACTCAAAGTCGTCTTCAGAAGAATCTTCTGTGTCAGCACGAGCATTTCCGCAGAGATATCGAGAGTTGCACGGGGTGGAATTTTTTGCCAGCGTTCTACCATCTCGGCGGTAAGCTGGGTCATGTCATTGACCATCGCGGCGATTTGCTGGCGGTGAAAAGATGGTTGCATGAGGCGACGCTGGGAACGCCATGAGTTACCCTCGCTAATTACCAAGCCTTCGCCAATTACTAGTTTTATGTCCTGGAAATTTTCACCTTTTGTATAGTTCTGAGGATTTTCTTGCAGGACATATTTTATAGAATCGGGATCGGCAATCAAGTAAAGTTGTTGCGGGCCGATTGACCCCAGATGGACAACGCCACCATACTCACGCGCTGCATTGGTGAGGAATTGCAGTGGATTTGTTGACATTTGTGGAAAGCAACCAATAATCGGAAAACCAGGTGGGCCAGGAGGTTTTTTACGTGCATTTTGGTAGATGCTTTGTTTGATCATTGTATTCTCTCCAATTTAATTAGAAAAAATCATCACCGTTCGTAACAGATTAAGACTTAGGAGTTTCAGGTCAACAAAAGCTCCTTAACTGCTTGCACAATCTGTCCACCATTGGCGATATCACTGGCAATTTTGGCGATGTGTTCGTCTAGGGCTTGTTCGTGGTCATTCCAGATGTAAGGTCTGTCGGCAGAAGGCGCTTGTCCGACGACATCACGGATTGCTAGATATAAATTTCTGGTTGCTGGCGAGAGGGTGACGCGGGCATCATAATGTCCAACAGTTTTGTATGTGCGTAAATCAACCGATTGCACACCAAACATCAAAGCGATCGCTATATACTGTTGAAATATTTCTACTGATTGACGTGCTAAATTTGCCGAAGCAAAACCTTGACTATTGATATTTTGGTTATATTGTTCTGCGTGAGTGGGAAAACGATCGGCTATAGAATTTCCGTAGAAGGTTAACAGAGGCATAATCGAGTTGCCAGTAATTTGCAATCCCTTCAATCCCATGTTTACAACTCGATCTGTGTTACCAACTAAAGATGGAGATAGCCCATTGTTAAATTCTGGTGCAACCAAGTACGCTATTTGGACATCCAAGTGTTTAGCTAACAACCCGATGTAATAACGCAATTGATCCATGCCTACACCAATGTACTGCCCTAAGAAATTACCGCCATGATAACTTGCTTGGTTTTCTACATCGATAAGTGGGTTGTCAGTTACAGAGTTAATTTCTACCTCAATTTGTTTTTTAATTTGGTCAAAACCATCGACAATTGGCCCCATATATTGAGGCAAACAACGCAGTGAATAACGATCTTGAATCGGATGTTCGCCACGATAGTTGTGAGCGCCATTTAACTCGTCTCTAACTAACTGTGAACCTTCTAACAGGTTGAGCATTTGGCTAGCAGCCCATTTTTGTCCTGAATGTGGTTTGAGTTTATGGATAAATGGGTGAAATGATTGATTAGTCCCATTTAAACCTTGAATAGCTAAGGCGTGGGCAGCCATTGACAATCCTAAAAGATTTTTGGTGTCGTAGACGCAATTAGCGGCGATACCTGTCATGACTGAAGTACCATTCATCATTGCTAACCCTTCTTTAGGAAGTAGGTGCAATGGCTCTAAATTCAGCTTTTTGAGTGCTGTTAGGGCATTTATTTCTTCACCGTTAAAGTCAACGGTGTAACTGGAATTTAAACCAATCAATGCTCCGGTAATATATGCTAAGGGTGTTAAATCACCACTAGCACCAATGGAACCAAATTCGCAGACATGAGGTGTAACACCAGCATTCAGAAATATCAACATCCGCTTGAGGATTTCTAAACGAATCCCCGATGCACCACTAATGTGAGAATTCACACGTAGCAGCATGGCAGCCCGAACATCAACTAGAGGTATTTTTTTACCTGCACCGACTTTGTGATACCACATCAAATTATTTTGTAGTAAAGTCGCAGATTCAGGAGAAATTACCACGTTTGCCATACCACCAAAACCAGTTGTCACCCCATAAATAGGTTCACCAGATTCAACGGCATTACGAATATAATCGCAGGATGCTTGAATATTACCCAGTTTTTCTGGATCGTCAGTTAAACGTACCTGTTTGCCATAACGCGCTACACTAATTACTTCTTCAACAGTGAGATTGCGATCGCCTACGACTACAGCATCATCAGAACTAGGGACAAAAGAAAAAGCTGTTTTCTGGCCAGTGTTTGTACTTAAGCTAACTGTATTCATGTTTTCTAGAGTTTGTTGTGACTAAAGTTTTCAATCTTGGCTGACAAGCTAACAATTCTTAAAGAACCCCAATCTTCCAATTTACTAAAGATGTCTGCGACTGAGTGACTTTACTGTTTGTGTATCTTGGTTCTTGCCAGCGACCAAAGAATTTGCCCAGAGGAGTGATTTCTTTCATAAATTGCTCAAAGTTAGGAAAATTGAGCGATTGAGGCCCATCTGAAAGGGCTTTTTGAGGGTTAGGGTGAACCTCAACCATTAGCGAATCACAACCAGCCGCGATCGCAGCCAGCGCCATTGATGTCACCAATTCCGATTTACCAGTAGCGTGGCTAGGATCGATCGCAATTGGCAGGTGAGTCAAATTACGCAAAACCGGAATTGCAGATATATCTAACGTGTTGCGTGTATATTCCCGATCAAAAGTTCTAATGCCTCGTTCGCACAAAATCACATTGGGATTTCCTGCTGCCAAAATATACTCCGCTGACATCAGCCAATCTTCAATAGTGGCTGACAAACCACGTTTGAGGAACACAGGTTTATTGGTTGCACCGACTTTTTTCAAAAGAGAAAAGTTTTGCATATTGCGTGCGCCAATTTGCAAAATATCTGCAACTGATGAAATTATTTCCAATTCAGCTGCATCCATTACCTCGGTAATAATGCCCAAGCCAGAAACCGATTTAGCTGTTGCTAACCAGTCCAAGGCACTTTCTCCATGTCCCTGGAAAGCATAAGGTGAAGTTCTGGGTTTGTAAGCACCTCCTCTGAGAAACTTTGCACCTGCGGCTTTGACTTGCAGTGCAGTTTCTACAATCATTTCTTCGCTTTCTACAGAACAGGGGCCTGCAATTACAACTACAGGATGGTTTTGACCAAAGGTTATGGTTTCAGAGGGTGTAAACACCTTTACTTCACTGGGTTCACCATGACGAAACTCTAAACTAGTGCGTTTGAATGGCTTCTTTATCCGTAGCACTTGCTCAATAAAAGGGCTTAAATTTTGCACTTGGCGCACGTCGATTTCTGCTGTATCACCAATTAAACCAATAGCTACTTTGTGTTTACCTACAGAGATTTCTGGGACAACATTCCAGCGTGAAAGTTCTGTGAGCAATGAGTCAATTTCTTGTCGAGGAGAACCGGATTTCATGACAATAATCATCGTTTCAACATCCTTCTAAAATATGTATGCAATTAACTTGTACAAATCTGAAGTTGTGTAATTACTTAGCTTAAAAACCAGGAAATAATGGCGTTCAGTAGTTTTACTGTTGCCAATGACTTACACAATATCTGAGAACTTCATGTAGCACAGCAACCTTTTCTGCTGCTTTAGGTGCAGTTTCTCCACCTAGAACATGCACAAAAGTGCATTGACAGCTTTTCTGCAATTTTTACCCGAAAAATAAGACTTTTTGTGCTTTGTAGAGTCAACTAACCGATATGATTGGTCAGATTCACTCGTTGGAGGAAAGGGATTTCCAGCAGTTGATGTTACCTCTAGCCCAATACAAGCGCATCGAGCAAGCCCGCGCCTAAGTCTTACATACTCTGGAAGATTATTCTGCTCAAAGGGTGAGGAATCGTTCTCCTTAATGCTTGATACTTGAGTCTTGAATTGCAAAAACTATCAAAACAACTAAGTGATGAAATCCGATCGATTAGAGATGCAAGACCCCCGGCAGCAATATCCCGCTCCGCCCTTTCCTCAACAACCACAGCCCGTACCAGGACTTGCTCAAAAGATGCAGCCCCAACCGGATCACGGTGAGCAGAGCTACATTGGATGTGGAAAACTTGCAGGTCGGAAGGCATTAGTCACCGGAGCCGATTCTGGTATCGGGCGTGCTGTTGCGATCGCATTTGCGCGGGAAGGTGCTGATGTCGCGATCGGCTATCTTAAGAGCGAAGAGGCTGATGCTCAAGAAGTCATCCAATTGATTGAACAATCAGGGCGCAAAGCAGTTGCGCTTCCGGGTGACATCACCGACGAGCATTTTTGCCAAAAGCTGGTGACAGATGCAGTGCAATCTTTGAACGGTTTAGATATTCTGGTGAACAATGCTGGCGCACAGACATCTTACCCATCAATTAGCGATATCACGACTGAGCATTTCGATAAAGTGATGAAGACAAACCTCTACGCGCTATTTTGGATTACCAAAGCTGCCGTTCCACATCTTAAACCCGGAGCATCAATTATTAACACCACTTCGATTCAGGCATATCAACCTTCAGCGAGTCTGCTTGACTATGCGATGACCAAAGCCGGCATTGAGAATTTCAGCAAATCTCTCGCCAAACAGATGATCGAGAAAGGAGTGCGCGTTAATGCAGTCGCACCCGGTCCATTCTGGACTCCGCTACAGCCGAGTGGTGGTCAGACCCAGGAGAAGATCGAGAAATTTGGTTCTGAAGTTCCGCTCGGAAGACCTGGGCAACCTGTGGAAATTGCTCCTGTGTATGTGTTGCTTGCTTCCCAAGAAGGCAGCTACATCACCGGAGAAGTTTATGGTGTAACAGGCGGCATCGGAATTGCCTAGTTCAAAATGTTGAAACGACTCTAGGAGAACTTTTATAAGAGTCACCGATCTTGAAAATAGGGAAAACCTTCAAATTAATTCTGGTTGGTTAACTGCGATCGCCATCGGCTTATGGCGGGTATACCATCGCAATCGTCATGATTGTACTAGGCATGATTGCGTTGGCGCAGCCCGCCGCAGGCATCGCATTTCCCTTCTTTGTGTCCGTTACTTCAGCGCTAGGATTTGACTCAATTTTTGTGTTTGCCGGAATTGCTTAAATCATTTAATCATTTATGCCTTTAAGTCATTAGGTGCTGGTTTTGTGGCTTGGAAACTTGTTTTAGGGATTCTATCGAATGCTGACGCTGCATTTTGGACAGTCTTGACGCGCTACCTTAAGTTGAGCAGTGCTAGCTGGTCATCCCAAGCTCAAAAATGTTCAGAAATCTCCAGATGCGATTGATTTGCGATCGCTTGCACATGAACCACCCAAAGAAAATGTTACTGAGTGTCTCAGGTTGATGGGTATCGCTTTGGGTAATCTGGCCAGTGCAATGAACAATACCAAAGCCCTGCAAGCTGCGGCGTTAATTTTGGGGAGTGAGCCGACACCAAGTGCGATCGCTCCCTATCTGCAAGTCCTAGCCCAGTTGAGGAAAATCAGAGGTGGACAGTAGAGAAGCGGATGCCATCTGTGATACGCTGGCTGATGCTGACTTCTAATCTTTGTAATGCCAACTTGAAGATTATTCGTTTTTTGCATAAAGCACGAAACTTGAGGTGAATAGTATTATATAACAGTATCTATTATGGATAAACCGGGGACAAGATTAATTGTCTCCCATATAATTTACTTCTATCAAAAACTGCTCTGGATAACTCCAGGGCAGTTTTATGTTGAGCCGATTAGCCCTAGTTTAGTAATCGCTATGATATTAGATAGAGTTTTATCATTCATCAGGTGCCAAATAATCAACACAAGCAATGCCAACTGTGTCAAAGAGAGATGGAATATTTAACTGTCCATCACTTAATTCCACGACAAAATACCAAACGCAAAAAACAAGACCCAGGCCCAACAGCAAATATCTGTTCTGCCTGCCATCGACAGATTCATGTTTTATTCGATAATAAGCTGCTGGCCCTTGAACTCAACACACTAGACAAGCTCAAAAATGAGCCGCAAATGCAAAAATTCTTGGTTTGGGTAAAAAAACAAGACCCAGGTAAGCGAGTTTCAGTCCATCGCTAAAAAGTAAGGTCGATAGTGTGTTCTGTGTTACATCACATGCACTGAAGCTATAGAAAAGAAACAGAAACCTTAAAAATGACACTAAAGTATAAATCTTGCGTATGTATGACGACAACAGCAAAAGTATTTATTAACTTTATTTACAATTTTTCGGTTAAAAACTAGAGCATTTTTTGGATATTATCGTCCAAAATCCTTTTATTTAGATTTTATAGCCCAATTACGCACCTTCTACCCCAATTTATTATTAGTTCTTGGGGTTATTGTAGTTAGGCAGCAGAACTATATTGCTATCATCTCGCCCAAAATGACCCCTGTTATGTCCTTTTTTCAAAATTCTTTCAGAAGGGGATTAGGATGAATACCGCCGCACGCGAAGTTATTTTTGATTACACGAATACCGTCCAAGCCCAAAAAACAGAAGAGATTCCCCCAACCGCGCTCTTTGAGCAGTATGATACTGCCGCCGTCATGGGCGGACTCTACGGCGATGGGATCGTTGGGTTGAAAGGCGCATTCGAGCCGACCTGGGCAGATCGCCTTGGTGAGGATATTGAGGTTCTCTTCTCTGAAGCGCTTGCGCGTCCGGGAGGAGCAGTGGGGCGCGGGCCCAACCGATACTACGTAGAGATTCACCCGGAGAGGATCGGGGGATTTCTCGATCTGGTCACACATCCTTGGGTAGTGGCAGTGTCAACCGCAGTCCTTGGAGAGGACTACAAAATCGTAGAGATTGGGTTTGACGTGCCTCTGACTGGCTCCATGAATCAGCCCTGGCACCGCGACTTTCCCGCACCCGAAGCCACTCTGACAGGACGCAGGCTCAACTCGCTTGCCTTCAACTTAACCACCGTGGATGTCGAAGAGGACATGGGGCCGTTCGAGATAGCACTCGGTACCCAGTGGGATCGGCCAATCGGCTTCAAACACGAAATGTTTCCGCCAAAATCTCTCTACGACCGATACCAGGAGCGTGCTGTCAGGAAGCTCCCAAAGCGTGGAGATATATCTGTCCGGTCAGCGCTGACCATTCATCGGGGTACTGCCAACCAATCCCAAAAATCCCGCCCGACGCTAGTGCTTGGTGTGGATGCTCCAGATGCCCAAAACGCAAAGCGGCACGATCTCCAGTTCACTCGTGCTTATTACAAAACTATACCCGCAGAACAGCGAAAGCACTTCGCCTGCCGAATCGTCGATGAACTAGAACCTATCGTACAAGCGCATACGATTGAGGGACTCATCATGGGGGAGTCTTAACATCATCCCAGTTCAGGTTAAAACACATTGTTAGCATATAGCAATCTGATTTGATTTCTGAATTAATCGTAGGGACTAGGGACTGTGGACTGGGGACTGGGGACTGGGGACTGGGAAGAAGGAATAAAGCTGTACTGAGTTTTTTTCACGCAATCAAATATGAGTCCTATATAAAAATTACGTGTATTTCCGGGCTGATGGGGCTGGGTGGGGGGAAGGTGAAAAGCTGCGGACGCGTAAATGCCTTGATTGTAGCAATGTTCAGCTATTTACATAAGTTGAAAAAACAATCGCTAATAAATGTTCAGTGCGGTTAAAATTGTGATTTCTTAATATTGCAACAATTATTGTTGCAACATGAAGCCATTGTGGAGAATTCCCATAATCTTAACTGCGATCGCTGGAGCTATCATCACTGACGTTGGTAATTGCGATGCCTGCGGCGGGCTACGCCTACGCATCAATCGGGTGTATTCTAGTGGGCTGGAGGAATCGGTACAGAAGTTTTTGGAGTCGTTAGGAAAGCTGAATCGGGCTTATTTGACGGCGTTGGAAGAAAAAGTGTTGAATGTTTTGAAGTCAAAAATTAAAGTTTAGTTATCAATCTCTTATTTCATCAAACTTATTCTCGATGGGAGCAAACAGCAAGTAATAATTCTCAGAATAAGAATTGCTGTATAGTTTAAGTTATGCCAGATCATACTCTCAAGAGTTGCTCTATGATTGCTCTACCTGGTATTGCCATTCAAAACAAGATATATGAAAGTTCTAACTCTCTAGTTTATCGGGGCATCAGAGACGATGGAGTAGGGATCGCCGTAAAAATGCTAAAGCTTGATTATCCTTCTCCCCAAGAACTGACTCGCTACAGACAGGAATATAAAATTACCCGCTCCCTAAAATTAGAAGGAGTTATCAAAGCATACAGCCAGCAGGACTATCAACGCACTCTGGTGATTCTCTTAGAAGATTTTGGGGGAGAGTCCCTAGAGAAATGGATGCACAAGTACCCAGAGAACTTCTGCCCCATGCCCTTATCCACTTTTCTCGGTCTTGCGATCGCCCTCACCGACATTCTAGGCAGAATCCATGCAGCCAATATCATTCATAAAGATATCAACCCTGGAAACATAGTCCTCAATCTGGATACTGGCGTTATCAAAATTATTGACTTTGGAATTGCTACCCAATTTAACCGCACGAATCCGACTTTCAAAAGTCCTCATGTTTTAGAAGGGACACTCGCATACCTATCTCCAGAGCAAACCGGGCGGATGAACCGTTTACTCGATTACCGCACCGATTTTTACTCCCTTGGTGTGACATTTTACGAACTGCTCACCGGACAACTACCATTTCCCACTACAGACGTGCTGGAGCTAGTCCATTGTCATATTGCCAAACATCCTATTCCGCCTAATGAAATAAATACAACGATTCCCAAGCCAGTTTCAGATATCATTCTCAAACTGATGGCGAAAAATGCTGAAAATCGCTATCAAAGTGCCTGGGGCATCAAAGCGGATTTAGAAATCTGTGCTGAACAATTAGCACAAATCGGTCAAATCTCTAGCATTCAACTGGCGCTTCAAGACGTTTCGGGTCAGTTTCAAATTTCCCAAAAACTGTATGGACGGGATAAGGAAGTTGCAATGTTACTGGCGGCATTTGATCGTGTAGCCTGTCCAGAGTCAAATCGCGTTGCTTCTTTACCAAACAATTCAGAAACAACTTCACAAAGGGAACAAACAGGCAAATCAAAATTCCAAGTCGAAATGATGTTGGTATCTGGCTATGCGGGAGTAGGTAAATCTGCGTTAGTGCAAGAAATCTATAAACCAATTACCCAAAAGCGCGGCTATTTTATCTCTGGTAAATTCGATCAATTTGGGCGCAATATTCCCTACAGCGCGATCGCAGATGCTCTGCAAAAATTGGTGCAGCAATTGCTCAGTGAACCAGACGAACAAGTGCAACAGTGGCGATCGCTCTTACTCACAGCTTTGGGAAACAACGCACAAATCATCATTGATGCGATCCCCGAAGTTGAATTAATTATCGGCAAGCAGCCACCCGTACCAGAAATTGGAGCAACTGAAGCTCAAAATCGCTTTCATCGAATCTTTGGGCAGTTCGTGCGGGTGTTTTGTTCAGAATCACATCCCCTGGTGATATTCTTAGATGATTTGCAGTGGATAGACTCAGCAACGCTGAAGTTAATTGAATTGATTCTGCTGGATGAGCAAACCCAATCACTATTTTTAATTGGAGCTTATCGAGATAATGAAGTAAATCCAACGCATCCATTAGCATTAATGCTAGAGAGACTGCGAAAACAAGGGGCAGTACTTCAGGAAATTATCTTAGCACCCTTAACGCTTGAGCCGTTGAATCAGTTGATTGCCGAGACACTACATCGGAATGCAGACATCGTTCGTCCCTTAGCTGAGTTAGTTTTGCGTAAAACTGAGGGCAATCCGTTCTTTGTCAATGAATTTTTGAGAATGCTGTATAGCGAGAATCTGCTGACATTTGATGCTGAACACTTATGTTGGCAATGGAACATAACTGATATTCAAGCCCAGAATATTACCGATAATGTGGTGGAGTTGATGCTTCACAAGTTGAAGAAACTGCCAGAAAATACACAGCAAATTCTTCGGTTAGCTGCTTGCGTCGGCGCTGAATTTAATTTAGATACTCTATCGATTGTTTGCGATCGACCACCTGAAACGGTTTTTCAAGATTTACTAGCAGCTATACAAGTTGGATTAATTCAACCACTATCTGAATTAGATGAAAACTTGTTAATTCAAGAGTATAAGTTCTTGCACGATCGCGTGCAACAAGCCTCATACACCTTAATCGATGAGTCGCAAAAACAATTTGTTCATTTACAAATTGGTCGCAATCTCCTCCAAAAAACTTTGCTAGAGAGACTATCAGACCGACTGTTTGAAATTGTCGATCATCTTAATCATGGAATTGAGCTTGTCACAGATCGACTAGAACGCAATGAAATTGCTAGATTAAATTTAATCACAGGACAGAAAGCAAAAGCTGCGATCGCCTATAGTGTGGCTCAAAACTATTTAGCCAGAGGTAGAGCATGGCTGGCAGACTCCAGTTGGCAAACTAACTATGAACTGACCTTAGAGTTATATACCCAAACAACAGAAGTCGCGTATTTGTGTGGCGAATTTGAGCAGGTAGAATCCTGGGCGGCGATCGTTCTGCAAGCAGCCAAAACGGTTCTCGACATCGTGAAAGTTTACGAAGTCAAAATTCAAACTGACATCGCGCAGAACCAGCCATTAGAAGCAATCAACACTGGATTGCAAGTTTTACAGCAACTGGGAATCAGTTTTCCCCAAACGCCAACTCAGTCAGACATTCAGCTTGAGCTAGATGCGATCGCATCACTCATTGGCGAGAAGCCAATCGAGAACTTGCTCTATTTGCCGAAAATGACCGAACCAGACAAGTTGGCGGCGATGCGAATCTTATCAAGCATCACGATCGCTGCCTATGTTGCGGCTCCTGATTTGATGCCTCTGCTTGTGTCTAAACAAGTAAACTTATCTATTCAATCTGGTAATGCTGTTGTATCTCCCTTTGCCTATGCTTTTTACGGATTAATTCTTTGTGGAACGAGTGGGAACATTGAGATTGGGTACGAGTTTGGACAACTTGCGCTAAATCTATTGTCACACCTTAATGTTCATTCTCTCAGAGCTAGAACATTACTCATTGTGAATAACTTTATTATTCATTGGAAAAAGCATATTAAAAACACAATCCAGCCCTTGCTAGAAGCCTACCAAAAAGGTTTAGAAGTTGGAGATTTAGAGTTTGCTGCTTATTGTGCTCATTGTTATTGCTTCCAATTCTATGCAGTTGGAAAGGAACTCGTAGAAGTTGAGCGCGAGATGACGAAATACAATGAAGCAATTCGTCAAATCAAACAGAAAACGGCGCTAACCTGGAACCAAATATATCAGCAGGCGATCGCAAATTTGATGGGCTTTTCGGTCAGCCCAACTCGTCTAGTTGGCGAATTCTACAATGAAGAAAATGGATTGCCACAACATGAAATAGCAAATGATGGAACGTCAACCTTTGATGTCTATTTCAATAAACTTATCCTGTGTTACCTATTTTCTGAGTACGCTCAGGCAGTTAAAAACTCAACCATAGCAGAACGTTATTTAATCCGAATAACAGGCACACCTGTTGCTCCTTTTTACTATCTATATGATGCGCTGGCAAGACTCGCCATATACTCTGAAAGCAGCACTCAAGTGCAAGAGGAAATCCTCAAAAAAGTTACGGTTAGTCAGGAGAAAATGAAGCAATGGGCACAGTATGCGCCAATGAATTGTTTGCATAAATATCATCTGGTGCAAGCAGAGACTGCACGAGTTCTGAGTCAGTGGTTTGAAGCAGAGGAATTCTATGAACAAGCAATTCAAGGAGCCAGGGAAAATCAATATATCCAGGAAGAAGTGTTAGCATACGAGTTAGCTGCTAAACATTATCTAGTGCGAGGTCGGCAAAAGATCGCCCAAACCTACATGAAAGAAGCTCACTACTGCTATGAACGGTGGGGAGCAACTGCGAAAGTGAGAGATTTAGAAACTCGCTATCCGCAGCTATTTCCTGAACAGTCGAGCGTGGCTTTCACACCAATCTGCACTACTGCTGAAACCACTTCTAATACCTCACACATCGCTTTTGATTTAACGGCAGTGATGAAGGCAACTCAGGCGATTTCGAGCGAAATTGAACTAGATCGGCTGCTTTGTTCCTTGATGAAGATATTAATCGAAAATGCTGGCGCACAAACAGGATTTTTGATTTTAGAAAACTCAGGAAAATGGGTGATTGAAGCGTCTAGTGAACTTAATGAGGGTGAGAATGTCTATGTTACACAAGTGCTGCAATCTATCCCAACTGCAAATCATCTACCTGAATCAATTATTAATTATGTTATTCGTACTCATGAATCTGTCATCTTAAATGATGCTACTCGTGAAGGTAATTTTATTAATGAGCCATATATTCAACAGAATCAAACTCAATCAATTTTATGTTTACCTCTGCTCAATCAAGGTAAGCTAGTGGGCGTGTTGTATCTAGAAAATAAATTAGCGGCTGGAGCATTTACACCAGATCGAGTCTCCGTTCGCGCAAGCGTGCCGGAGGCATTAGGAGACGCTACGCGATCGCAAGTTCTGAATCTACTTTCTACTCAAGCAGCGATCGCGATCGAGAATGCCAAACTCTACTCAAAGCTCCGCGCTAGCGAAAGTCAGATGACTCAATTTTTAGAAGCGATTCCAGTGGGAATTGGCATTATTGACGCGACAGGTCGCCCTTACTATGTCAATCAGCGGGGAATTGAGCTTATGGGTAAAGGCGTCGATCCTGCTGCGACACCAGAGCAACTTTCAGAAATTTATCAATTTTACGTGACGGGAACGGATCAAATCTATCCGTCAGAGAAACTGCCAATTATCCGGGCGTTGAGTGGCGAACGCACCAGGACTGACGATATAGATATTCGCCAAAACAACGCAACTATTCCATCTGAGGCATGGGGAACTCCAGTCTTTGACGAACAGGGCAATGTGGTTTATGCGATCGCAGCCTTTCAAGACATCACAGAGCGCAAACAAACCGAACATCTCTTAGCCAATTACAATCGTACCTTGGAGCAACAAGTAGCCCAACGAACGGCAGCTTTACAGCAAAGTGAAGCAGAATTGCGCCATCGGGAACAGGAATTACGACTGATTGCCAATGCTCTACCAGTTCTGATCGGCTATGTAGATGCCAATCGATGTTATCAATTCATCAACCATACCTATGAGGTCTGGTTTAATCGTAGCCGCAATGAAATTCTGGGCAACCCTGTTCGCCAACTTCTCGGTGAGGCAGTTTATCAACGAATTGAGCCGTACATTAATCAGGTGTTTGCAGGGCAAACAGTATCTCTAGAAACAGAGATCCCTTTTGGGCTTGGCAAGCGGTGCATCAGCGCGACCTTGATCCCTGATTTCGATGACAATGCTCAAGTCAGAGGCTTCTACAGTATCATGACAGATATTAGCGAACGCAAACAAGCAGAAGAAGTGTTGCGTCAGTCCGAGGCTCAATTTCGGGAACAGGCAATCCTCTCCGATTTTCGCGCCGATGTGGATAGTGCCTTGGCTCAAAGTGCTAGTTTGCCCTTGATGCTGCATCGCTGTACCCAAGCCGTTGTTAAGCACTTTAATGCGGCATTTGCTCGGATTTGGACGCTAAATAAAGACAAGAATGTTTTGGAGTTACAAGCCAGTGCGGGGATGTATACCCGTCTTGACGGTGAATACAGTCGAATTCCTGTAGGTGGCCTCAAAGTTGGACAAATTGCTCAGGAACGCTGTCCTCTGTTGACTAACAATGTGTTTGATGAATCATCCATTGATAAAGAATGGGCAAAACGAGAAGGCATGGTGGCATTTGCGGGCTATCCGATACTGCTGGATGAGCAGCTTGTTGGCGTGATAGGGATGTTTACTCGACATCCCATTCCGTCGTCTAACTTTGAGGCGTTGGAGTTTTCAGCCCGTGAGATTGCATTAGGAATTAGACGCAAACAGGCAGAAGAAGCGTTGCAAGCCTCCGAAGCAGAACTTCGGGCGCTCTTTTGTGCAATGCCCGATCCGCTCTTGGTAGTAAATGCAGAAGGGCGGATTTTGAGAGCAAGCCTGATCGAGTCAGAGAAATTATCTAACCCGATTGACGAACAGGTGGGTCGAACATTTTCCGAAATTTTTGAGCGATCGCAAGCCGATACATTTCTTGGCTGTATTCGGCAAGCATTAAGCACTCAGCAGCCCCTAACGGTTGAGTATAGCTCGATCGTGGGAGGGTGGAAAACCTGGTTTGCAACTCGCATCTCGCCCATTTCAGAACATTCTGTCATTTGGCTGGCAAGAGATATCAGCGATCGCAAACGAGCTGAAGAAGCCTCGATTCTAGAAGAGCGCAATCACATGGCGCGGGAAATTCACGACACTTTAGCCCAAGCGTTTACAGGTATTATCATTCATGCTCGCTCTGCCGCCAATAAGGTAACGGCAGACCCAGAAAAAGCGCAAACTCTCCTGACTCAGATCCTCGACTTAGCCCGTTCTGGGCTTGCGGAGGCACGTCGTTCAGTAGAGGCACTACACCGCCCATACCTTTTAGAGAGCAGTAACTTACAGGATGCCTTAAGCCATCTTACTGCTCAATTAGACTCCTCGATCGCAACCCAAATCGTCTACGAAGTCATGGGTACACCCTATCCCCTATCCTCCGATCTGGAAAATAATCTGTTTCGGATTGGACAGGAAGCTTTGACAAATGCAATCAAACATGCTAATGCAAGTGAAATCCGCATTGAACTGATCTATGAACTGACCCAATGCAGCTTGCGAATTCAAGACGATGGGCAAGGATTTAAGGTAGAAAACCAAGCGATGCGGAATGGCTTTGGTCTACTGGGGATGGCAGAACGGGCTGAACGCATTAGAGCTAAATTAAAGATTCAAAGTGACTTAGGGCAAGGGACAGAAATTATGGTATCTATTAATCGAGGGTAAGTCAGCATGAATCAGCCTAGTAGCATTCGCGTTCTGGTTGTGGACGATCATCCTGTTGTCCGCCAGGGGTTGATCGGAATGTTAGAGGAGGCTCCAGATATTGTCATTGTTGGTCAGGGGCGAAATGGGCATGAGGCGATCGCAGTTTTTCAGCAACAGCAACCTGATGTGACTTTGATGGATTTACGGATGCCCGAAATGGGAGGTGTTCAAGCGATTACGGTCATTTGCAATGAGTTTCCCAATGCCCGAATTATCGTGCTGACCACGTATGACACCGATGAAGAGATTTATCAAGGATTGCGAGCCGGGGCAAAGGGATATTTACTGAAGGACTCTGAGCCAGAGGAACTATTGACAGCAATTCGGACAGTGACCAGGGGACAACAGTATATTCCCATCAACGTAGCTGCCAAGCTAGTCCAACGGATAACTGCTCCAGAACTGAGCGATCGTGAGTTAGAAGTTCTCCAGTTAGTTGGACAGGGCATGAGCAACCAGGAAATTAGCACTGCTCTCAATATTAGTGAAAGTACAGTGAAGACTCATATCAACCGAATTTTAAGCAAGCTAGATGTCAAAGATCGCACCCAGGCAGCCATTATTGCGTTGAAACGCGGAATTGCTAGCTTGTGAAAGCAAAGATGGTACTTCTGCCTGGGTTAACCATCATATTTTAGTCTGTGAGGCAATCAAACCTGAGTTTTATTCGTTCTACTCCCTCAAATTGACTCATCCTCAATCATTTTGTTGATTAAAATACAGACCCTGAATTGACGACAAGCCTAAGCAAGTCTCATACATTAATCTCATATAACGACTATAGGCTTGAAGGGAAGAAATTTCAGAGTGTACACGATGAATTTCTTTTCCTCAAAGATTTAGAATGAGCGATGTTATTCCTGACGACACACCCGGCGACCCTTGCGGTAAGTGCGAAGCAGAGCGCAATCAATTAGTTGTACTTCCTTCTGAGCAAGACCATCGGCAAGGATCGTTGAATGCTTGCGTTGTGCTTGTTGAGTATGGGGATTATCAGTGTCCCCAATGTAATGAACTTTATACCTCAATTCAGGCAATTCAACGCCAGCTTGAGGCGACCTTATTCGGGAGAGATTCTCTATGCTTTGTATTCCGACATTTTCCTCAACCTCAAATCCATCCTCAAGCTCAAAAGGCAGCAGCAGCGACAGAAGCAGCAGCAGCACAAGGGCAGTTTTGGCAGATGCACGAGATGCTATTGAAGCATCAGCAAGAGCTAGAAGATGGGTATTTAGCAGAATACGCTGACAATTTAGGGCTTGATGTAACTCAGTTTATTCGAGAGATTGCCCAAAAAGTGCATGTCGATCGCATCAATCAAGACATTGCCAGCGGAATGGATAGTGGGGTAGTTAGCACTCCGGCTTTATTTATCAATGGTGTGCGTTATAGAGACGCTTTAGAGCTTGAGCCGCTACTTGTTGCGATTATTGGAGTTTCTCATGGCTAGTATTTTCGTCAATAAATGGACTAACGTGCGCGAACTGCCGTAAATGAGGAATCTGATTGATGAGCAGTCTTCTCAAGCAAGTTGTAGCTCAAGTTTCCAGAACGGTGCCATTGCAGACGGTTTTGATTGTGCCGTTTGTGCTGCAAACTTTGGTGACAGTCGGCTTAGTGGGGTATTTTTCCTTCCAAAATAGACAGGAAGCCATCAGCGATCTCGCCAGTCAACTGCGGCGCGAACTGACAAACCGGATCGAAGGCAAACTACAAACCTATACCGAGATACCCCATAACATCAATCGGCTCAATGCCAGCACCTTCGCTCAGGGAAAAATTGACCCTAGCGCAGTCAAAGGTGAATTTCCACTCTGGCAGCAAATTCAGATTTATCCAATGGTGAGTGATATCTACTGTGGCGATCGCAAAGGTTCTCTTCTAGGGGTGCGGCGTAGCCCTGGCGATCGCTCAATTGAACTGCGGTCGAGTAATGTTGCTACAGATCGTCAACTCTACGGCTACAGCCTCGATCGCAATGGTCAGCGAGACCAGTTAATCAGTCAAGGCAACAAAGCTTTCGATGCGCGGGTTCGTCCCTGGTATAAAGCAGCAGTGACGGCAGGCGAACCAATCTGGAGTGGAATTTATGCCGACTTTGCTAGCCAGTTGCCAACGATCACCGCCAGTACGCCTGTCTATAGCACAGCCGATCGATCGCTGTTGGGAGTCTGTGCCACCGATGTATTTCTGCCTAATGAGATGAGCCTTTTTTTGGCTAGCCTGCAAATTGGCAAGACAGGCATCGCCTTTATTCTAGAGCGATCGGGGCAACTGGTTGCCACCTCCACTGGAGAGGCGATTATTAGTAGTGGGGCGGCGGCAAATCGATTGTCCGCAGTTGAGAGCCGTAACCCTACCGTGCGAGCTACTGCTGCCTATTTGCGCGATAATTTTAGAGATTTGTGGCAGATTCAGACTACGGAACAGCTTGATTTTAAGTTCGATGGCAGGCGGCAGTTGCTTCAGGTGGTGCCATTCAAAGATAATCGTGGGCTGGATTGGCTGATTGTCACGGTGTTGCCTGAATCCGATTTCATGGCCAAGATTAATCAAAGCATCCACACGACGATTCTGCTTTGTATTGCGGCTTTGCTGCTTGGCATTGCGATCTGCATTTTGATTGCCCGATGGATCGCTAAACCGATTGTCAGCGTCAGTCAATCGGCAAAAGCGCTAGCAGACGGTGCATGGGATCAGACGGTAGAAATTGAGCGATCGGGCGATTTGGGCGAACTGGCTCGATCGTTCAACCAGATGGCACAGCAGCTTCAAATCGCATTTGCCAAAATGCAGTCTTTAAACCAGACCCTCGCCCAAAGTGAAACCCGCCTCCAGAAAATTTTAGAGTCGGTTCCGGTAGGAATTGTAGTTATGGATGCAACAGGCCGCCCTTATTACGCAAATCAGAAGGCAATCCAACTCTTGGGCAAGGGCGTGCTGCCGTCTGTCACCCCAGAGCAAATTGCCGAGGTCTATCAACTCTATGTGGCAGGAACCGATCGCCCCTACCCAACCGAACAACTGATGATTAGGCGAGCGCTAAACGGCGAACAGGGCAGTGTGGATGATATCGAAATTCATCAGGGGAATCGCATCATTCCGATCGAAAGTTGGGGAACTCCAATTTTTGATGAGTCTGGCAACATTCTGTATGCGATCGCAGCCTTTCAAGACATCACCGAACGTAAACAAGCAGAGAAGCTTTTAGCAGAATACAATCGCACCCTAGAGCAACAAGTTGCCCAACGAACGACAGCATTGCAGGCAAACGAAGCAGAGCTACGCGGTGTCTACGAGGAGCTTCGCTTACAGGAGCAGGAATTACGACTGATTGCCGACGCTCTACCCGTTTTGATTAGCTACGTCGATGCCAATTGCTGCTTTCAATTTATCAACCGTACCTATGAGGTTTGGTTCAACCGTAGCCGCGATCAAATTTTGGGCAACCCTGTTCGTCAACTGCTCGGTGAGGCGGTTTATGAACGGGTTGAGCCGTATATTAATCAGGTTTTTGCAGGGCAAACTGTCCCTCTAGAAGCAGAAATCCCTTTTCCTGATGATAAGCGGTGCATCAGCGCCACCTTTATTCCTGATTTCGATGACAATGCTCAGGTAAGAGGTTTCTACAGTCTCATGACAGATATTAGCGATCGTAAACGAGCTGAACACACTTCTATCTTAGAAGAACGCAACCGGATGGCGCGAGAAATTCATGATACACTAGCTCAATCTTTCACAGGTATTCTGCTTCAAGTTGGAGCAGCAACACAAGTGCTGGCGGACGACCCAGAAGCAACCCAAGCACATCTGGAAATGATTGAGGAACTAGCACGCGCTGGGCTGGCAGGGACACGGCGATCCGTATCAGCACTCCGTCCGCGGCTACTAGAAGAAGGTAATTTAGAGAGTGCCTTGCATCGTATTGTGGCTCAAATGCTAGCAACGACCGACACGGCTCTGATTTGCGAAACTCAGGGTATAGCCTATTCCTTATCAGCCGAAGTGGAGAATAACTTACTTAGAATTGGGCAGGAAGCATTAACCAATGCGATTAAATACGCTGATGCTGCCGAAATTCGGGTTGAGTTAGTGTATAACGAAACACAGTGTATTTTACGGGTTAAAGACGATGGCAGGGGCTTTGGAGTAGGTAGCACTCCTTTGAGCGGTGGGTTTGGCTTATTAGGAATGAGCGAACGGGCAGAGCGCATTGGCGCACAACTATTGATTCAAAGCCAACCTGGTCAAGGAACAGAAATTATTGTCACCATCAACCCTTGAGTGAGAATTATAATGAGCCAATCCACTACGATTCGGGTGCTAATTGTTGATGACCATGCCATAGTCAGAAAGGGTCTAGCAACCATCATTAACCGCGATCCAGAAATGACAGCGATCGCTCAAGCAGAAGATGGGCAACAGGCGATCGCCTTGTTTCGAGAATACCAACCTGATGTCACACTAATGGATTTACGAATGCCCAAAATGGGAGGTGTTGAAGCAATTATGGCGATTTGTGCTGAATTTAAGCAGGCTCGGATCGCGGTACTCACAACCTACGATGGCGATGAAGATATCTATCGCGGTTTACAGGCGGGCGCTCAAGGCTATCTGCTTAAGGATGCTAAACCTGGCGAGCTTTTGAATGCGATTCGCGCTATTCATAATGGTCAGAAATACATTCCGCCAGAAGTGGGCGCAAAATTATTGCAGCGAATGAGCAATCCAGAACTGAGTGAACGAGAGTTGGAAGTGTTGCGTTTGATGGCACAAGGAATGGGTAATCAGGAAATTGGGACTGCTTTGATTATTGGTGAAAGTACCGTCAAATCTCATGTGAATCGCATTTTGAGCAAACTGGGCGTGAGCGATCGCACACAAGCTGTGATTACTGCTGTTAAGCGTGGGATTGTCAATTTGTAAATAAGTTGTACTCAAGTTGAAATTTGGATTCCAACTTTAGTTGGAGGCAACCTTCCATTTTGAGATGGACTGATTTATCAATCACTCTATTGAGCAAAAGTTTCAACTTTTAGAGGACGACAAGTTAGAGTTAATTGCATATATTTGTACACAAAGCCGCCAAAGCTTCAACAAAAGTATGTAAACGTTTAGTTGCTCACTGGCGGCGAAATCCTCTAGTTAATTGATGCCAAAGAATATTTAGAATTGGTAAAAAAGGCGGAATACAATTATGCATGTTTGGAATTTGGCTAAAGGTTTAGGAGTCGTAATCGTTGGCGCAATAGCTTTCTCTGGAAACTCTGCTATTGCCAAAATCAATCAGGGTGTGACTCTAAATAATAATCTGAATGCACCTACCTTAAACACAGCGATTAAAAAGCACAATACATTAGGAGACGATGCCCTGAAAATTAATTACAGCATCAAACAAACTTAATCTCAAAATAGAAATGCTGCTCTAGATAAGAAAAAAACTTTGCTAGCAGGCTGTTACCGTTCGTGTTTTTAAGCCTTAGAGGATGTTTGAAAAGTATTTTTGGTAACTTCTGAGGCTCGGAAACCTAACCCCCCTAGCCCCCTTCCCTACAAGGGAATGGGAATTTCAAAGCCTCTCCTCGAAGTAGAAAGAGGCTTTGAAGAGAGGTTTCTGGTATACCTTATTACATTTCGTTAACGCACCATCTAATTTTCTTCTGAATGATTTAGACCTTTCCAAAAACTAGATTTTAGCTCAGGTAGTACAAGGATTTCAGAAGAGATCGCTGGCGATGAGCATTTTCTTTTTCGGAGGTCTCAGTGAGTTTTGAGAGCGATCGCAGTTTGTTATTCGTCCCACCTTCAACACAAGATCGCATAAAAGGTGTACTGAATGCGATTGTAGTGTTGGTGATGTATGGGGACTATCAATCTCAAGAGAGTGCAAATGTTGACAGGCTGATTAAAGTCATTGGGCGACAACTTAGTGTTTCTTTAGGGGAGAATTATTTATGTTTTATCTTCCGTCATTTTCCACAAATTCAGATTCATCCACATGCTCAAAGGGCAGCACAAGCCGCAGAAGCAGCAGCGGCTCAAGGGCAGTTTTGGCAAATGCATGAGATGCTGTTTATCTATCAACAGGAATTGGGAAATGGCTATCTAGTGGAGTATGCCAATCGTTTAGGACTTGATATTTCTCAATTTTTGCAGGATTTATCCAGGGGAAGGTATGTCAATCGGATCAATGCGGACATCGAAGGTGGACTGCGAAGTGGAGTGGAGGCTGCGCCCGCTTTGTTTATTAATGGAATTCGCTATCTCGATCGCTGGACTGTTGAGCAGATAATGGCAGCCATTGTTGCTGCAAATGATTAATGTTTTTAGTGCTTATCTTAATAAGTATTTCGGCAGAGAGTATTTCCTAACTTCTATACGGACAACAAGAACCAAAGATTTGAGCAATTTAGCAAGAATACAGAGGCGATTGCAATGATAGTTTTTACATGGAAAAAAGTTCAAAAATTGTTGCTGTGGTTATTTGCATTAAGTGTTGTCGTTGTCATATCAATGCATCCAACATCAGCCACCTCCAAGGAATTACCTCAAGCGTCCAACTCTAAACCTGCGATCGTTCTCGTTCATGGGGCTTATGCTGATGGTACATCATGGCAACACGTTATTCCATTGTTGGAGAAAGATGGCTATAGAGTAACTGCTGTGCAGATTCCGCTGACCTCGCTTGCTGATGATGTGGCAACGACGAAGCGGGTGATTGAGGCTCAAAAGGGTTCTGTTGTTGTAGTCGGACATTCCTATGGTGGAAATGTGATCACGGGCGCGGCGGCTGGCAATTCACAGGTGAAAGCTCTGGTTTATGTTAATGCTTTCGCACCAGATGTCGGTGAAAAGACGAGTGACTTGAATAAAAGGTACGCAGCACCTCCGATTAGTACGGCGATCGTATCTGATGCTGCAAACTTTCTCTATGTAGATCGCGGGAAGTTTCACGAATTTTTTGCCCAGGACGTATCAAAGGCTGAGGCGCGAGTGATGGCAGCAACCCAAAAGCCGATCGCCAGCGCAGCCTTTGAGCAATCAGTGAATGAAATCGCCTGGAAAACGATTCCTTCCTGGTTTATCGTGACTCAAAGCGATCGCGCCATCAACCCTGAACTTCAACGATTTATGGCTAAACGGATTAATGCTAAGACAACCGAAGTTAACTCCAGCCATGTTCCTTTTATCTCTCATCCAAAAGAGGTTGCCAAAGTGATTGAAGCAGCAAGTACTGCTGTGAAGTAATCGCAATTGTAAGAGAAGCAGTTTCTCAGTACAAATAAATAGAACAGACCTAGTTATTGACTAACAGTATTTCAGCGATCGCTCTTTAAATCAGTTCATTCTTGACTCCATTTATCCATTGTAGATAACAGAGGAAGAGAACTTTATGACTAATTATGACTACATTGTAATTGGTGCAGGTTCGGCTGGTTGTGTGGTTGCCAATCGTCTAACCGAAGACTGTGACACAACCGTGTTACTCCTCGAAGCGGGCAACCCAGCTACAAAACCAGAAATTCAAATTCCGGCGCAGTGCTTTAGCCTAATAGGCTCTGAAGTAGATTGGGGTTACGTTTCTGAGCCGGAACCCTACCTGAATTACCGCAAAATGTTTTGTTCCCGTGGCAAAGTCTTGGGGGGCAGCAGTTCGATTAATTTCATGATGTATGTCCGGGGCAATCCTCAAGATTACGATCGCTGGCAGGAATTAGGAAATCCCGGTTGGTCGTACCTTGATGCCTTGCCCTATTTCAAGAAATCGGAGCAGCAGCAGCGAGGCGCGTCAGAATTTCACGGGGTTGATGGGGAGTTGAGCGTTACCGATTTGATGTCCCCTGCTGTGGTTTCCCAACGCTTTGTAGATGCCTGTGTATCAATGGGATACAACTACAATCCTGATTTTAATGGTGTACAGCAACAAGGGGTAGGACTTTATCAGTTGACGGTCAAAGATGGTAAACGGCACAGTGCTGCTGCTGCTTTTCTTCTACCCATTTTCCATCGTCCCAATTTGACTGTAACGACTGGGGCATTGGTGACGCGATTGCTGTTTGAAGGCACTCGCTGTGTGGGAGTAGAATATCTGCATGAAGGTAGGCTCCACCAGGTCAGAGTCAACCAAGAAGTGATTTTAAGTACGGGTACGTTTGATTCGCCCAAACTGCTAATGCTTTCTGGTATTGGGGATGCAGAATATCTGCAAGCGATGGGAATTTCTGTGATTGCAGATTTGCCGGGTGTCGGTCAAAACCTTCAGGATCACATTCTCACTTGTGTCGTTCAAGCAGCTACTCAAGATATACACCCTGCCATTACCAGTAATGGAGTTGAAGCCGGATTATTTTTGCATAGCAAGGGGAATGTGGAGGCCACACCCGATTTGCAGTTCTTTTTCGGCCCGATTCAATTCTTGTCACCTGGTTATACTCCTGCTGATTTTGGATTTACAGGTGCAGTCTCTCTTACCCGTCTCCAAAATGTTGGCAGTATCGGTTTGCGATCGCCTGACCCCAAAGATCCACCAAACATTCGGATGAATTATCTACAAAGTCAAGCCGATGTGCAGAAGCTGGTTGAGGGAATTAAATTAATGCGCCAATTGTTTCAAACCAGTGCCTTTGATGAGTTTCGTGGCAAAGAAATTGCTCCAGGTTCCCAAATTCAGATTGATGCAGCACTCGAAGCTTACATTCGGGACACTTGCAGCACTGTATGGCATCCGGTTGGCACTTGCAAAATGGGCATTGACCCAATGGCAGTGGTAAACCCTGAACTACGGGTACATGGAATTCAAGGTCTTCGTGTGGTTGATGCATCAATCATGCCAACAATTACCACAGGCAACACAAACGCACCCACTATCATGATTTCTGAGAAGGCAGCAGATTTAATTAAAGCGGAGCGTACTTCGCAAAGTGTTCTTAACAAGCTTAATGTTCAAAATCTGACACACTCATCTATTTAGGAGTTCGGAAATCTCTTTTTTCAAGAGTTTATCGGACGCTTCGCTTTAGCGCTCGGTTTCTATGACGTACTGGCATTGACGGTATGAACGCCTGCTTTATTTGAGTCGCAAGCTTGAGCATTCATGACACAATTCATTAGAAATATCTATTCCATGACACAATCGTTCTGGCTTCTTGGTTCTCGCCTCACCATCCTCGCCGATCGCACCACGACTGATGGTAAATACGACCTGATTGAAGGCTATTCTCCTCCTGGTATGCAGACTCCACCCCATCGCCATACACGCTATTCCGAACAACTTTATGTGCTCCAAGGAGAGTACACTGTCTGGCTTGGTAAAAACAAGGTTGTGCTAGGCATAGGTGAAAGTGTTCTGATTCCTATGGGCATACCCCATGTTGTTGCTACACTCGGCGATCGACCAGCTCGTGCGTTAGTCGTTTCTGCCCCCAGTGCCTTTGCTCAACTAATTGCTGCAACAGGGACGCTAAACGAGAATGAGGCACCTGATTTGGAATTGTTCATTCGCATCTCTACCGAAATTGGCGACGAAATTCTGGGTGTACCTGGAGATATCCCTTAGAGATTAGTTAGTATTCAATAAGCCTCGCATCGTGGAGACTCCAGCGAACGATCCCACTGCACCCCTACCCCCAATTACAGATGCAGATATTCAAAAGACGATCGCCCTAGCTCCCTGATACGGGCTGACTATTCTTCCTGCTGACTCCACTCTCCATTAGCAACTGACTGCTTTAAACCCAACAATCGAAGGATTAGCATAATGAAAAAACTAGAAGGAAAAATCGCCCTTGTCACGGGTGGCAACAGTGGTATCGGTCTTGCCACAGCCAAACAGTTTGTTGCTGAAGGTGCCTATGTCTACATCACAGGTCGTCGCCAAGCCGAACTGGATGCTGCTGTAGAAGCCATCGGTAAAAATGTTACGGCTGTGCAGAGCGATGTTTCTAATCTGGCAGACCTCGATCGTCTGTTTGCCACCATTAAGCAAGAACAAGGACACCTCGATATCATCTTCGCTAATGCTGGCGGTGGACAAATTGCCCCACTTGGAGCAATCACTGAGGAACACTTTGACAAAACATTCAACGTAAATGTCAAAGGTCTGCTGTTCACCGTACAAAAGGCACTGCCACTGTTGCCAGAGGGCGCTTCTATTATCCTGAATGCTTCGATTACTTCTATAAAAGGTACGCCAGCTTTTAGTGTTTACAGCGCTACTAAAGCCGCCGTGAGATCGTTTGCTCGAAATTGGATACTCGACCTTAGAGAACGCAAGATCCGAGTGAATGCCATTAGCCCTGGTGTGGTTCCGACTCCTGGTTACGACCATTTGGGACTGAATGACCAGCAGTTGCAAGAATTTGTGGACAGCCAAGCCAGCACCATCCCACTGGGACGAGTCGGCACACCCGATGAGATTGCCAAAGCCGTTGTTTTTCTAGCTTCAGATGACAGCAGCTTTGTGAACGGCATTGAGTTGTTTGTCGATGGCGGTATGGCACAAATTTGAAGTTCAAAAGGCTTTGATCGCTTACAAAGAGTAATCCCATGACTACATATCGCACCGTTTCGATCAATGGTTTAGATATCTTCTACCGTGAAGCGGGTTCCCGTGATAATCCAACGATTCTGTTATTGCACGGCTTCCCAACGTCGTCTCACATGTTCCGCAATCTCATACCAGCACTTGCTGATAAATTCCATCTTGTTGCGCCTGACTACCCTGGCTACGGCAACAGTTCGATGCCAACTGTAAATGAATTTGATTACACGTTCGATCGCTTGGCCCAGATTGTGGAAAAATTCATTGCTGCGATCGCTCTCAAAAAGTACAGCCTTTATGTGATGGATTATGGTGCGCCGATTGGCTATCGGATTGCCGCTAAATATCCAGAGCGCGTGCAATCTCTAATTGTTCAAAATGGCAATGCTTACGAGGAAGGTCTGCGCGAATTCTGGGAACCAATTAAGGCATACTGGCAAGAGCGATCGCCTGAAAATGCTGAAAAGCTCAAATATCTTGTCACCCTGGAAGCAACGAAGTGGCAATATACCAATGGTGTTCGCAATCTAGAAGCGATCAGCCCCGATACCTGGACTATCGATCAACATTTCCTCGATCGCCCCGGCAACGGTGAGATTCAACTGGCACTGCTGTATAGCTATGGTACCAATCCACCGCTCTATCCCCAATGGCAAGAGTATTTCCGCAAACATCAACCCCCTACCCTGATTGTTTGGGGCAAGAACGACTACATTTTTCCTGCTGACGGTGCTTATCCCTACCAGCGTGACTTGAAAGACGTTGAGTTCCATCTACTCGATACCGGACATTTTGCCCTGGAAGAGGATGGGGATGCGATCGCAAACTATATCGATCAATTTCTCACATCACGACTGCAATCTGTTCTCACCTGATCGGTGGAAATGATAGATTATACCAATTCTCTAAAAAAATAAAAAATACCTACCTTTGTAAGGGCTTTTAGTGAAAAATTAAGGAGGATTGGTCATGGCAGCAATCGATACAGCACCGTTAGAAAACAGCCTGGGATTTCTAGCTTTAAACGATGTGGTAGCAACACGAACCCTTTTCTAGCTTCTGGCAGTTGTCCATAACACGCTTTAGCGAATCCAAACTCGCGAATAAGAACCTAGTGGTCTGCCAACCCAAAAATGCGCTTGTGAGGTTGGGTAAAGGGAAAAGGGACTCATGGTAAGGGATAAAAAACATGAGTCCCTTTCACCCTTCCCCTTTACCCCGCTTGCGTTGCCTTGGCGTACTACTAGTAACAGCTTAATTGTCTACTATTCCGATTTTTTCATCCATCACAACGATATCTGAGGAGATCGACATGACAACAACGAGCAATTTCGATTTTGCTGCTTGCGAGGCACTACGCCTGCTCGGTCCCGATCCCGAAAACTGGGTACCCGATCGCCCTGGCATCGATCATAATGTCACTATCATAGGTGGCAGCGGTAGCGGTAGCACCTTTGTATTTGCGCTACGACGTGCTGGGATCGGTCGTGTGACGGAGATTGATGCAGCCGATGACGAGGCTCATGCAGGCGTGTGGTTGACGCGAGCGCGGATGAGAACGCTCCGCACACCGAAACATCTGCCTGGCCCAGAACTAGGCATCCCAGAATTATCCTTTCAAGCCTGGTACGAAGCGCGGCACGGTGCGGCAGCCTACGCGAAGATTGATCGCATTGGGCGAGTGACTTGGGCTGAGTACCTCAGTTGGTATCGGCATTTCCTGGGTATCCAGGTTCGTTACCAGACGAAGTTGGTGCGGATTGAACCAGTCGCAGGTTTCTTCCGCCTACACCTTGAGGTAAACGGTGTCCCGCTCTTAGAGACTACGCGCAAAATTATCTTCGCCAATGGCGTGGCTGGCACGGGTGGCCCGAACATACCTCCAATACTGGCTGACTTACCCCGCACGTTGTACGCGCATACCGCCGATGCGATCGATTTTGAAGCACTGCGCGGTAAGACTGTGGCGGTGCTGGGTGCGGCGGCTTCAGCTTTCGATGCAGCAGGAGTGGCGCTGGAATCGGGAGCTAAGGCAGTACATTTATTTGTACGGCGATCGGCGATCGCATCTCTGTCACTCCTTCGGGTACGGGATTACCCTGGTGCTTACGACAACTATCCCCAACTACCCGATGCAGCCCGCTGGCTCCAGGCTTGGCGCTTTCATCAAGCAGGCACCGCGCCACCCCCGAACTCGATTAAGCGAGCGATCGCTTTCCCGAACTTTCACATCCATCTATCTGCACCTTGGAAATCGGCACGGAAACTGGGCGAACGCATTGCCATCCAGGTGAACGATGATGTTTTCGAGTTTGATTTTGCGATCGCTGGCACTGGTTACTTCGTTGACCCAACCAAGCGTCCCGAACTAGCCGACTTTGCCCAACATATTGCCCTCTGGCGCGATCGCTACCAGCCACCAGAAGGACTGCGCGACGACGGTTTGGCGGCACATCCTTACCTCGGTAGCGCCCACGAATACCAAGAAAAAGTACCTGGTACTGCCCCTTATCTGAAAGACATTCACGTATTTAATCCTGCTGGTTTGGTCAGCTTCGGATTGCCAGTTGGTGACATCCATAGCATCCGCCGCGACGTACCTGCAATAGTATCGCGCATCAGTCACGACTTGTTCTTTAAGGACTGGGCGCATCATGAGGCACGTATCACAGGCGATATTGCCCCCGATTTTGAGGACTCGCTCTATGCTGCTGCGGTGTGGAAACAACCGATCGAGGCAGCGACGCGCTAGGTTAACAACTTTTTCACCAGTAACAAATAATTCTGGCTCTTAAACGATGTCAGTAGAAAGCGATCGCCATTTCACGATCGCTGCCGATCGAGCATCACTGTTAAACCAATTCACTTAACAGTGTCATTTCAACAGATTGTTTACTAATTATCAAAGGAGAATGTCATGGTTGCTCAAGTAAATTCACAAGCAAAGATTTTGGAAGTTGCAGATGATCCACGTCTTTCTAAAGGGGTGAAGGCATTTTTGAAAGTGCTGAACTCAGGAGGTGTGCCTCTAGAGACATTACCTCCACTCGAAGCGCGTCAAGTTCTCGTAGATGCACAGGCTTCCGTTCCAGTAGACCTTTCAGGCATTGAAGAGTCTGAGAAGACAATTACTGCTGACGGTTATTCGATTACGCTCAACATCGTGCGACCGGAAGGTGTCAAAGGTACATTGCCTGTTTTCATCTTTATTCATGGTGGTGGTTGGGTGTTGGGTGATTATCCAACACACAAGCGGATGGTTCGCGATCTGGTTGTGCTTTCAGGGTTTGCAGGAGTCTTTGTCAACTATACGCGCACGCCAGATGCTCAGTACCCACAAGCGATCAATGAGATTTATGCTGCGACCAAATGGGTTGCCGAGCATGGTGAGGAGATTGGTGTAGATGGCAAGAATCTGGCAGTGGTCGGCAACAGTGTCGGCGGAAATATGACAGCTGTCACTGCTTTGAAGGCGAAAGAAAACGGAGGGCCACACATCAAGCTACACATCATGATGTGGCCAATCGTCGATGCCGATTTTGAAACGAATTCTTATCATCAATTCGGCGACAAACGATACCTAACCGTACCCACGATGAAGTGGATGTATGACCTGTACATCCCTGACCCAGAAAAGCGCAAAGACATCTACGCATCTCCCTTACAAGCGACGGTTGAGCAACTCAAAGGCTTGCCTCCAGCATTAATTGCGGTTGCAGAAAGCGATATTTTGCATGACGAAGGCACAGCCTACGGACGCAAGCTCGATGAAGCTGGGGTAGAGGTGACAACGGTGCAGTACAACGGCATGATTCATGACTTTGGACTGCTCAATGGTTTAGCCGAACTGCCAGAAGTCCGCTCTCTGTTTGTTCAAGCTGCTGCTGAATTGAAGAAACATCTGCAATAGGATGCGATCGAGGTTTTTGGGGAAGGGAAAAGATGCTCTCCTAAGAACCAAGGCAGGAGGCAGAAGGGAAGAGGATTTGACTCGTTTCTTCCATCCATAACGAAAGTGAGTGCGTCTGTAAACAGCTTCTATCGCTTTGCTGCTCACCGAGTTAGCGTAGGGAAAAAAAGGGTAAAGCGACTGTGCTTTGTGCAATCGCCTCATTCCTCATTAATCAATCCAAAGAGTCAACCCTATGCTCAAAGCAATTAAACAGAACCGCCGCCGCTTTCTGGGAACGGCGGCAGCAAGCATTTTCACAGAAATGGCACTCATGGGTACCGCACACGCAAGCTTCGACAAGCCCAAACGATCTGAATTTAGGTTTACTCCCATCAAGCAGATCAAAGCGGGTGTCCTCGACATCGGTTACTACGAAGCAGGGCCGAACGATGGATCTCCGGTGTTGCTGCTGCATGGGTTTCCGTATTCTATCGATAGCTACATTAACGTTGCACCAATGCTTACTGCACGTGGATGTCGGGTCATTGTTCCCTACCTGCGGGGACATGGATCAACCCGTTTTATTGACAGCGCCACACCACGCTCCGGGCAGCAAGCCGCGATCGGTGTCGATGCGATCGCTTTGATGGATGCATTGCAGCTGAACCGTGCTGTGCTTGCTGGCTATGACTGGGGTGGACGAGCCGCTTGCGTTGTTGCGGCTCTCTGGCCTGAACGATGCACAGGTCTGGTGTCCGTCAATAGCTACCTGATCCAGGATATTGCCAAAGCAGGGCTGCCACTTTCACCCGCGATCGAATCCGGGATCTGGTACCAATACTATTTCCAGACTGAGCGCGGACGTGCCGGATTGACGGCTAACAGACGTGAGATTGCGAGGATTCTCTGGACTCGCAATTCGCCGAACTGGCACTTTGACGAGGCAACGCTCGATCAACACGCCAGCGCCTTCGACAACCCCGATTATGTGAAGGTCGTTATTCATTCCTACCGCCATCGCCTTGGACTTGCTGCCGGCTATCCCATATATGAGGAACTTGAGCAGCGACTCGCCGCGCAACCGACCATTACGGTGCCGACGATCACGCTGGACGGGGATGTAAATGGTGTTGTGCCAGCAACCGATGGGAAATCGACGGCAGCGAAGTTTAGCGGCGAACGTCAGCATCGGGTCATTCCAAACGTCGGTCATAACCTGCCCCAGGAAGATCCCAAAGCGTTCGCAACAGCGGTTTGGGAACTCGCATCAAAGAAACGTTAATGGCTTCTCTGGAGCGATGACTCTGCGCCGTTTCACCTTTAAATGGATCGTAATACAAACTACTCTCAGGTAATTACCTGCTATGAACAGCCACACACCGAGCGCTAGGGACATTATTGGATCACCACCGTTGATTACGATTGAAAACGAAGCACCACCCAAGCTGATTGTTGATCCACCGCTTCCCGAACCATTGGCACAGGGTCGCGTCTTTATCCAGTACCGGACGGAGAATTTGCGTGTGTTGCCGGTGTTCGGCAAAAGTGCCCTCGAAGTATCGCCGCGCATCGGTCATATCCACATCACCGTTGACGATGCGCCGTGGCACTTTGTCGATTCCAGTGGAGAAACGATCATCCTGGTCGGACTGGAATCTGGCGTACACAAGGTGCTGATCGAACTAGCTGACCCCACGCACAAAGTAATCACTAGCGAAACTGTGGAGTTCACGCTACCCGATCTTAAGAAATCATCATAAAAAAACTAGTAGTGTACCAACCCAAAATTGCTACGTGGAGGTAAGCAAGGGAGCAGGTTTGCTAGTGGGAGCAGGGGAGAACAATTGCAGTAAGTCTTTCCCCCCTGCCCCTCTGCCCCTTTGCTCCTCTGCTGACCACAACGCTTGCGTTTCCTTGGCAGACTACTAGAGGGAAAAATCGCAGTTGTGACGGGGGCTTCTGCGGAAGCGCTGCACATCGCGGGTGGTAGTCATTGATCTGTATTAAACTGCTTTTGAGGTAATTCGGTCGGCACGCACTTACAGCAGAATTCAGAATCCAGAAGTAAAACAGGGTTCATACCTGGCTTTGAGACTTAGTTTGTGTACTCCACCAACTTGAAATCTATGGATTCATGCGATGGCGTATTGCCAGCATCAACGACCTACCAATTCACCAAAGCGATTCTCCGTTCGCGCAAGCGTGCTGGAGGCATTAGGAGACGCTACGCGATCGCAAATACCACTGGATACTGGGTCGAATGGCACTAAGATAAGCGTAAACCCTTGATATTACTGGCTTTTGGGTATAGGGTGTAGGGTGTGGGGTTAAGGGTTGGAAAAAGATGTTGTTCTATTTGATGCACTAAAATTCAATTTTCTTAACACTACACCCAACACCCTACCCCCTACACCCTGCCCTGGCGCTTGTTTCATCTTTTCTTAGTGCCATTCGATACTGGGTCGTCGTCCTGACGATCGCCCCGGATTGTCAGACCTCAATCTTTGAAAAGCCCAACGACCATATCACCCAGTTTTTATCCTACAAGAAATCCACTGCTATGAATGCAAACAACGGCATCATTAGCCAGCTTAGTCAATATTCAGTGCCTGTAACCATTGATCGATTAGAAGCCGTCCTTCAAGTAAAAGGCATCACCATTTTTGCCCGCATCGATCAACAGGCTGAAGCCGAAAAAGTCGGACTAAGCCTGTGTCCTACACAGTTGTTGCTGTTTGGCAACCCGAAAGCCGGAACTTCCCTCATGGTGGCAGAACCAACGATCGCCCTGGATTTACCCCTGAAAGTACTGGCATGGGAAGCGACTGACAGCAAGGTTTGGGTGAGTTACAACGATCCTAATTACTTAAAACAGCGATTTTCTCTCTCGGATGAGTTGGTGAAAAATATCGCTATCATTGCACCTTTAATCAATCAAGCACTTAGTTCCGCCGATCGCAAATAAGTTGCAGAATTAGCACGCGATCGCACTTTGGCGTTTTTGAAACAGTATTTAAGCAGTGGTGTCAAAGTCTGAACTGGGGTGACTACTGCTAGATAATTCGCCCACCGCGATCGCCCTGGCAACCAAGATATTCTGATTTGGAATCACTGGAAAAACGCTGCATATCGTGGGTAGTTTTTAAGAAAGAGAACGGTGAAAAACAACAAGAAAAACCATGAACATTAACAAGAATGACATCGCAGTAGTCGTCATGAATCCGCAAAACGATGTCTTGAGCGAAAAAGGGGTTTTCTGGGATTTGGTAGGTAAGAATGTCAAACTCATTAATTTTGTAACACTCATGAAAAAATCTGTCTTACTTCTTGCTCTGCCAATCAGTATCTTAGCTAATTTTTCCTTAAAAGCTTCTGCTGATTCTACTGCTGGCATCGTCCTAAGTACGAAATGCCGGGGCGGCTACAACGTAAATATTTGGCAGAATTATACTTCAGGTGAACTACTTTATCGCGCCACTAGTCCCAACGGTAATTTAAGTTTGGGCAAAGGAACTAGCCAAGCGACAGAAGGTGTTCGAGTGTATAAGTTTCGGAGTGGAATTTATCAATACTGGGTGTGGGATGGCACGTTGGATAACCCGCAGTCTGGAACTTTAGAGGTGTATAAAAACAACCGTATCTTGATGAAGCAAGCTTGTAGAAAAAGTTGAATCCTCTAGCAGGTGTTATATCTTTTTGTCAACCCATCTGGGGCAAGCATCTTGAGTTACGCTTGCCAAATACATTATCGCTAAAACCCTCTTAGTCAGTTTTTTCTGAAATTCATAACACCTTCTAGAAATCGTATTCACCTATCAAACTCAAAGGATATGGAAGTGAACGCTCAACACTACGACGACATTATTATCGGCGGCGGCAAAGCGGGTAAAACACTAGCACCAGCGCTAGTCGCTGACGGGCGTAAAACCGCTCTGGTTGAACGCAGCTTAAATATGATTGGTGGCGGGTGCATTAATATTGCTTGCATTCCTACTAAAACTATGGTGGCGAGTGCCAATGTAGCAAACACAGTGCGAAATAGTGCCGTTTATGGTGTTAAAACCAATACACCTATCGTTAATTTAGCAGCAGCGATCCAACGAAAACGATCGGTTGTGCAAGGGATGCGTGAAATGAACTTGCACAATTTAGAAACTGCTTTGGGTCACGAACTGATCATTGGTACAGCCCGCTTTGTTGCTCCCAAAACGATCGCAGTAACGATGACCAAGGGGAACAATCGTTTACTTACCGCCGAACGCTTATTTATTAATACAGGCACACGACCGTTAATTCCATCCATTCCCGGACTCACAGAAGTTGAGTTTTTAACGAGTGAGTCGATTATGGAGCTAGAATATTTGCCTGAACACCTGATTGTTCTCGGTAGTGGCTATATTGGTTTAGAGTTTGCCCAGATGTTTCGGCGCTTTGGCTGTGGCGTTACTGTCATTGGACAAAGTGAGCAAATCCTGTCACCGCAAGATCCAGATATAGCGATCGCAGTTCAAACATTACTGGAACGAGATGGTATTGAATTCTTGCTGAAGGCGAAGGTGTTGAAGATCGATCGCACTGGTAATGAAACCATCCTGCAAATCCAAGTTGGCGATCGTGAAATCACCCTCAAAGGGTCGCATTTGCTCGTCGCCATTGGTCGTGCGCCCAATACCGAGAGCTTAAATTTAGCTGCTGCTGGTGTGGCAACCGATACACGCGGGTTTATTCAAGTTAACGATCGCTTAGAGACGAACATACCGGGGATTTGGGCGTTAGGCGATATTAATGGCGGCCCGCAATACACCCATATATCGCTCGACGATTATCGCATTATCAAAGCTAATTTAATTGATGGGAGCAACCGGAGTACAGGCGATCGATTGCTTCCATCGTGTCTATTCATCGAGCCAGAACTGGCTCATGTAGGTTTGACTGAAACTGAAGCACAGCAACAAGGATATGCTATCCGCGTGGCGAAAATCAATGCGTCAGCCGTTCCTAGAGCAAGAACACTCGGTCAAACCGATGGACTTCTGAAGGCGATCGTGGATGCAGATACAGGTCGTATTTTAGGGTGTTCCCTGTTGTGTCATGAAGCAGGTGAAGTGATTTCAACAGTGCAGATGGTAATGCAAGCTCAGATGCCCTACACCGTTCTGCGCGATGGTATTTTGACTCATCCCACGATGACCGAAGGGTTAAATATATTGTTTTCCAAGTTGTAAAAAGACAGCAATTGCAAACCCAAGGGCTTACCAAACAAACGACATTTCATTCATGAAGGTCGAGTAGATATAGCATGATTAGTAAAACATCTAAAGTCGGTATTATTGGTGCAGGTAATGTAGGTGCAGACGTTGCAAATGCTTTAGTTTTACTCGGTAGATGTGTAAGGGTTGTCCTTTTTGACCGAACCTTATCAAAAGCTGAAGGACAAGTATGGGACATTGAAGACAGTATTCCCCTACTTAAAGAGATGGAAATCATACCATCAAATCAGTATGAAGACTTAGCCGATTCAGATATCATTATTGTGACTGCTGGGGTGCAGCCGAAACTTGGACAAACCCGATTAGATATATTGAGCGACAATGCAGAGATTATACGTTTGACAATCAAAGAATTGGATCGAGTTGCACCGAATTCAATCGTAATTATTGTTAGCAATCCAGTGGATGTACTGACGCGGATTGCAATCGCTACTTCCACCAGAGCAGAAAACCTAATTTTCGGTTCGGGAACCGTTCTTGATACTGCTAGACTGAGATATCAACTTGGAAAGCAACTGAATGTTGCAAAACAAGACATTCATGCTTATGTGATTGGAGAGCATGGAGACAGCCAATTTGTGGTTTGGTCTAGTGCATTTATTGGGGGAATTCTATTAACTGAATTCCCCTTAACACAAAGAGCAACGCTAGAACAAATTCAGCAAGAGTACACACAGTTAACTCGTAAACGAGGCTATAACATTTTTGAACGCAAAGGAAATACAAGCTATGGTATATCAACAGTAGTTTGTCAGTTAGTTGATACCATCCTGCGAGATGAAAAGCAGATATTTCCAGTATCGGCCAGAGCAGATTCTAACTATGGAGTTGGCCGTGAAGTTGTTTTTGGACTTCCATGTATCATTGGCTCAACAGGTATTGAGCGCCAACTGCTGTTATCAAGAAATGCTCAGGAACAACGCTTATTAGAAGAATCAGCCAACAAACTCAATGAAGCCTATAATTTTTTGCATAATTAAAATCAAATTGAACCCCTGACTTTTCACGGGATGTGGAAAAGGGGGTTGGTTCGCAATTAGCTGTCACGAACCGAACCTTTGAACTTATCGGATTTCTACAGGAACGTGAGTTCGATGAACCTCTCCCTCCCAACCTCCCTCTCCCACGGGGAAAGAGAGGAGCAACGAGAAATTAGAGTTTTGGCTCCCCTCTCCATGTCGGAGAGGGGTTGGGGGAGAGGTCAAAAAAGGGCTTGTCGAACTCACGTTACAGGAATACAGCAAATTCGAGTTGAGTAAACGAACGATTTAGTGTCATTTTGCTTAGTTGTTGCAGCCATAAGTTCTACTCCCAATATGTTCTGGAAAATGAACGATCGTTAGCTTAGTAATTTGCCCCGCAGCAAGAGCCACACTGTCCCTAGAGCAATACTGCTCGATCGCAATATTTGCGCCAATGAATAGCAGTAGTGCCAATTCTTGCATCATTCCAGTCATGCCGCGTTCAACAAGGCGCAAGGATGCCAGCGACAGGGCAGCAATGCCGAGGGTGAATGCCCAGTAGGAAGCTGTAAAGGGTTGTTGAAATAACCACGGTAGCAGCCGCAGTAGAATCAGTGCTTGCAACAGTCCATAGCCGAAGAGGAACTGGGCAAAGGCATCGGGCTGACCAGTGGTGATACTCAAATAAGCAACACAGCCAACGGCAGGGGGGGCAAGTTGAATGCCCAGCGTTGGCCGTAGTGGTTTAGGCAATGCTTCTAACAAGTAGAGGCGCTGCATAATCATCGACTCCAGTGCTAGCCACGAAAACAGCCCTCCTCCAAAAAACAACAGGCCCCACTCTCGATAACCGAGGGTACTAGCAACGATCGCACTGACAAAACTACCCGCGACTGTAGAGAGGTAGAGAATGGGTGTAATAATTTCTGGCTTACGTCCTCCCATCCATAGCTGACCGGAACGATACACGCCAAAACTTAACTGACCAATTGCACCGACAACAAATAATATGATGGCGATCGCACGAGAGTAGGGTGCGATCGCTAGCGCTACAAACATCGTAGACACAGGCACTAACCCGATAAAGCAACACAAAACAGGATGCTCAAATTCAGCTAAGGCATCTGCTCTCGCCCACAGCCATCCCTTCTAATGTAAGTAGTTTCACTTTGTCAAATGTGCGATTGAACACCACACATTCATGGTTGTTTTGTAGCAGTCGCCGAACAATGTTCGCACCCATACGTCCCAGACCAATCACTCCCATCTGCATAATTTTTCTCCAATGTAATTCTCGTTTGCATACAGTCGGTTCTGATTAGAGATAAGATTCTGGTTCATTAACAGAACAGCAATATTTCATCCTTCCTGCTCAAGTACATCACTTGTGCAAAACGGAGGCGATGGGCTTAAGCCCCGCCAGAGGCGATCGCAACTCCGTTCGATGTATTGTTTTATCGATTGGATCGCTCAAATGTATATAACTGTGAGTGACCCGTTCTAGTTGGGGCTGAGATGACAAATCGACTCACCCCTTGCTCCCACTTTGCGGTTGCATCAACGGTGTAAGGACTAGCGGTGCCAAACTGGTTAAGGCTGCTGGGTGGAGGGGTGAAAACCAGATGAAACTTACTTCCGTGATGGTAACCGCTAATTTGAGCAAAGTTCTCACCATCATTAGACTTCAAACTTCCGTACAGTTTGCCGGCAGGATCGATAAATACGAGTATCTGCCCCTGAGAACCGACAGTACGGAAGGTTCCCGTCCAACTGCCCCGGTAAGGAAGTACATAGTCTTGAGAGGGATTAGGTTGAGCTTGGCTGACTGGAAGCGCGAAGAGAGGCTGCGAGCGTAGCAGTCCAATCATGCCAATCGTTAAGATTCCACCAACCAATCGTTTTGTTGTTCGTGTCTTCATCAGTGGTTCTCTTTAAATAGATGATTGATCAACTGTCAATCTGTCAGATCCCCCGTAATCATAGGGTTCTGAGGTGATGATGGGAATCTCTTCAAAGTTTTCGCTTGGCGGCGGTGAGGAGGTTACCCACTCTAATCCAGTGGTATACATAGCTGAATGAGCGATCGCTCTCGTTGTTCAACCGAAGAGAGAAGCTATTTTGCGATGGTTTCTCGCTTCATCTTGGGTCTATGATAGCGATGGAAAGTTTCTTCCTTGAGCCATTCTGTGGTTGCCTTAAAGTCATGCAGTGGGGTGGGCAGCATTTCCAAATAGGCTGCACTGCGAATTAGATCGCCAAGTTTGCCAGTTATCTGCACTTTGTCAAACAAGCTTGCTACCCCATTTCCTAAACCCAATTTCATTAGCGTACCCCGAAGATTCACATGGGCTGGGCTAGGGGATGCTCCTTTAGCAAGGGCAATCAAATTGTGGGCAATGCTCACACCTTGCTGATATGCCACCTGGGCCAGAGCCAGTAAGGGTTGTGGCTGCACGGAAGCGCAATCGCCCGCGGCAAACACTTCTGGAAAATCCAGCAGTTGCAGAGTTGAGGTGACAAGCGGTAGCCCATGCTTATCTAGGCGATCTGCGGGAATTTGGGACTTGAGATTTTGGATGAGTGGGTTCACGGCTGTCCCGGCTGTCCAGATCATGGTTTGAGTCAACAGCGTTTTTATCTCAGTGCTGTTGGCAGGTTGATACTCCAGGTGGTCTTGAGCAACCGCTTTCACTCCTACGCCTAGTATCAATTCAACAGGTACTCTTCGAGTTTTGAAAGCGTGGAGAGCTTCTTCCTGCAAACCTGCGTTGACATCGCCTGCGAGAATCGTCTTGCCATGATTGATTAAGACAATGCGAATCTGACGAATATCGCCGCCGAGTTGGGCGTACCAGTCGGGTAACAAATCTGCCAGGGTTGCTGCCATTTCTACCCCTGCCGGGCCTGCCCCAACGACAGCAAACGTGAGGAGCGATCGCCGTTGTATTTTGTCATCCGTTTGGCTAGCACGTTGTAAGCATTCTCGTAACTGGCTCTCCAGAGCGATCGCATTCTCTTGTGTCCGAAATGCGAATGCGTTTTTTTGTGCGCCTTCTGTTCCTAAATAACCCTGAATGCTGCCAACAGCTAAGACCAAACGATCGTAGATATAATCTGAGCCAGAAGCTAACTTAAAACATTTTTCTTGCAGGTTGATCGCCACTACTTTGTCCTGTACAAAGTTGATATCACTGCCTTGCAGCAACTCTTTATAAGTCGGACAAACGACATCTTCTGACAATTCACTTGTCAATAGTTCATACAACATTGGCTTGAAGACAAACCGTTCTTGTGGATCGATCAAAACGATCGACCGCAAGTCTTGCTGATGACGCAGATGCAACGCTGTAAAAAGGCCTGCAAAGCCTGCTCCAATAATCACTGTGGGGCGAGAAGAATTCATTTTAGGAAGTGGTTAATAAACAGCAGCAAGCAATTTAACCAACGGCTTAACAAGTCCAAACAAATTACCAGATGGGAAAAGCCTTCATTTACACAGGCGATTTCTGCTTTCACATGAGATGGAAAAATGTTCACAGTTTCGTATATATCTGACATAGATTTGACTCTAACTCTCGCTCAGTCAACGTTTCAATAGTAAGGATTTGGCTTTATTCCGGTTCTATGGCTCGAATTGCAATTGTTTCAGTGTGGTTGCTGCCATCAGCTTGAACAGGATTTGCGTGTTGAAGCAATCTAGCAACCTCTTGGGCTACAGCAGTGAGTGCATGATTAATAGGAGAATTTCCAAAAAAGTTACTCTGAATTGGAACTTTGGAATACTCAAAATCATCTTCAACTAGTAATGGCATACGTGTCATAAAATTATCCTCAACGAAATATTGATTGAGATTACTGACTCAATTAGTAGACGATCTAAGCTGTTTGAAATACTGAGAAATTATTCTGTTGCCATTCGACCATGAATAAGAATCAATAGCACAATTTAACTGACGATGACGTAAAGCCGATCGTGCTGTTGCCAAAACGCGAACATTGATGCGAGCAATGTACACTTGTTTAGATATATCAGGCAGGAATTGGGAAATATCATGTCACAGTCAAAGCTCACTGATACTATATGTTCAGTATCAGCGTTGAGCATACAACCCTCTTCTTACTCTCTTTGTGTCAAGTAAACTGAAATGTTGCAACTAAATTGCTCTCAATATTTGCTTGAATTAAATATATGCAATTAACTCTCACTTGTCGTCCATTCAAAGTTTAAAATTTTGTACAATACAATGATTGATGAATCAGTCCATATATCAATGTAAGGTTAGCTCCAACTAAGGTTGGAATCTAAATTCATACTAAAGTTCAACACTTAGAGCTTGTCAAGAAACAACTTTTACATTTTAAGCTATAGATAATAGACTCAAACGATAGCTTGTTGGTATGGCAAAAAGTAGACATGGCAACCTTAGAGCCTGTCAAGAAACAACTTTTACAAGTCTTAGAGAATATTGAGGTTTGATGAGATAGTGTAATTCCATTCGCCATGAAATTCATGTGGTGTAATTTGCACAGTTGCTATAGCAATCTGGAATCATTCATGAGAAAATACGGAAGAACTAGTAAGTAGTTTAAATGACTAAAAAGATAATTTTACTTTTTTTGTCATTCTTTCTCTGTGGTCAAGGAGTTATTTGAGTTAGCAATCAATTGTCAAATTTTTGACTTCCCTAAGCTGCATGAATATAGTGTTTTCTCATGAATGATTTAGGATTGCTATATCTACAGAAATCCAAAATTATCTATATTCTGTGTACTTTATACTTATTGAAAATCTGTAATGTTTAAAACATAAATATAGTTTAAATCTCATTTAGTAATTTTAGTTGATTTATCAGAAAAAACCTTTGAGATACCTATAGGTACTTATTTTATGTTTACGTATTTTCTCAGATTTTAATTTGGATTACTATAGTTTTTTTTAATAGCGATCGCCATTAAAAATTTCACCCAAATTTCATATCGATATGAAACACTAAAAAAGGAGTACTATTCAAACTCCTTAAATTACTCACAAAAGCAATGTAACTAGCTAAAGAAAGCGGTAGTCCAAATTTGCACATTAAATGCCAACATCCAAAGGCGATTCTGCTTTCTCACTAACTTAGGACACAACAAGCTATGGGAATCTCTAATTTGTTTCAATCTTCTACTCCACTGCGTTATGTTTCATTGACAATGTTGATGTTACTACTAAGTACTCCTACTACTGTTTTAGCTGGTGGTGGTCATGACCACAGTGGTGGAAGTGCGTTTCAGGCAGGAGGCGAATCGACGAGTTCCGTTGAAGTAGATGCAGAAACCGCAAAACTGTTAGGAGTTAAGGTAGAACCAGTGCAACGCCAACGATTAGCTGTAGGTATTAAAACTACTGGACAGATTGAAACTTTGCCTAGCCAGCAAGTAGAAGTCACTACCCCAATTCAAGGAGTAAAAGTAGTTGAACTGTTGGTAGAACCAGGCGCACTAGTAAAGAAAGGTCAACCCGTCGCCATTCTAACTAGTCCTGATTTAGTGGAACTGCGAGTTAACTCTCAGGAAAAACTGGCACAAGGACAGGCTGATTTACAGCAGGCTGAAGCTGACTTGAGGTTAGCACAACAAAACCGCGATCGCTATCAACAAATAGCCGACGCTGAAATCGCCCAAGCCCAAAGCCAAGTGGCATTTGCTCAAGAAAAGTATGAGAAAGATCGAGTGTTAGCTACTGAAGGTGCTTTGGCACGTCGCAACGCTCTAGAATCTCAAACCCAGCTAGCAGAAGCTAAAGCTAAACTAACTACAGCCAACAGCCGCCGCGATGTCATTGCGTCTGAAAATCAGCTAAAGCGCGCTCAGGCAGCAGTTAGTCTAGCAAAGTCAAATATTAATCGCAGCAGTGCTATTTATGAAACGCGGCTGCTACAACTAGGAAACAGCGCTAATGCTAAAGGGCTAATTACAGTAACAGCTCCGATTTCCGGCAAGGTTGTTGACAGGGAAGTTACTATCGGCCAATCGTTTGAGGACGCAGGTGGCAAGTTAATGACGATTGTAGATGATAGTCGGGTGTTTGCCACAGCAAATATTTATGAAAAAGATTTAGGCAAGGTAAGAACAGGTCAACCCTTAAGGATGAAGGTTGCTAGCGTACCTAATCAAACCTTTACAGGCAGAATTACACGAATTGGCTCAGTAGTGGCAGGAGAAACACGAGTAGTACCAGTACAAACCGAAATCAATAATGCCAGAGGACAGCTCAAACCCGGAATGTTTGCCGAACTTGAAGTTTTAACCGACCAAAAATCTTTAGCTACTTTAGTAATTCCCGCTTCTGCTGTAGTCGATGCCAATAATAAGAAATTGGTTTATGTCCAAAACGGTAATGCCTTTCAATCTGTGGAAGTTGAGTTAGGACAAATCTCTGGAGATTTAATTGAGATTAAAAGTGGTTTATTTGAGGGAGATTCAGTAGTTACTCAACGTGCGCCACAACTTTATGCACAATCGTTGAAGGGTGGTAGTAAAGAAGAAAATCACGAAGAAGGTGATTCGCACTCAGAAGAAATTGATGCTCAAACTAACAGCTTCCCTCTACCTTTATGGTTGCTAGGTGCAGGGGGAGGATTAGGCATTGCTATCGTAGCTTTCATGGGGGGTAGCTTCTGGTCTAGCCGTCGTATCCGTTCCGGTCTAGTACCAGTAAATGATGGTTTTAATTATGAAACCGAGGTTTATATCGATAACCACAAACAACCAACTGCCTCTATGTCTGCCGAAGAATATGAAAAATCACATCGTTCAGATAGTCATTAACATTTCATGAAAACAAAACCAAAAATTAGCAATCAACAATTTAATAAATAATGATTAGTGCAGTCGCTAAATGGGTAATTGCTCGACGCTGGTTAGTAGTAATTGCAGCATTTATTTCCACAGCAATCATATTATTTAATACCATCCCGCAAATGCCGCTGGATGTTTTTCCCAACTTCGCACCTCCCCAGATCGAAATTGAAACAGAAGCTCCTGGACTCGCTCCTGAAGAAATAGAATCTTTGGTGACATTACCAATTGAAAGCTCAATCAACGGTACACCAGGGATTAACTCAGTTCGTTCTTCCTCCTCAGCAGGACTATCTGTAGTCAGAGTCGTTTTTGGCTGGGGAACAGATATCTATCAAGCCCGCCAGTTGATACAAGAACGACTGCAACAAGCAGCGAATAAGCTACCCGAAGGAATTGAAACACCTAGACTTGCTCCGATTAGTTCGCCTATCGGCACTGTATTAAAATATGCTTTCACAGTAGAAAATGAGGGAGAAAACCAAAACCTCAAATCCACAATCGATTTGATGGAAGTACGCCGCATCATTGATTGGCAAGTGACAAACCGCCTTTTAGGAGTCCCTGGCGTTAGTCAAGTGTTAGTGTATGGCGGTGATGTGCGTCAGTATCAAGTATTAGTAGATCCGAACAAACTCAGAGCTTTTAATGTATCCTTACAGCAAGTATCTGAAGCAGTACAGGGAGCAAATGTCAATGCTCCTGGTGGCTTTTTAATCACACCTGATAAGCAAACTTTGATTCGGGGAATAGGGCGAATTGAATCCCTGAACGATCTAAAACAATCTGTAATTGTTGCCCGTCAAGGAACGCCTGTGCGGTTGGGAGATGTTGCCGACATTCAAATTGGCAGTGCGATTAAAATTGGCGATGGTAGCTTAAATGGCAAAGATGCTGTAGTGGTGATGGTAAATAAACAACCCCTAGCTGATACTCCTACCGTTACCCATGCCATTGAAACTGCAATGACAGAGTTGCAAGCAGGTTTACCGAAAGGAGTAAAGGTAACACAAACCTTCCGTCAAGCAGATTATATTGATGCTTCAGTAGAAAATGTCAGATCCGCCTTGATGGAAGGTAGTATTATTGCCGCAATTATCCTCATTCCTTTTTTGATGAATTGGCGGACTCTGGGAGTTGTGCTGTTGAATTTTGCCCTAACTTTTATATTTTCATTGCAAGTATTATCTTTTTTGGGTTTAGGGCTAAATACAATGACTTTGGGAGGATTAGCCGTAGCTATTGGGACAGCGATTGATGATGCGATTGTCTATGCGGAAAATATTGTTCGTCTATTGCGACAAAATAAGTCCTCTTCCAAACCTCGTCCAGTATTAGAAATTGTTTTTGCAGGAGTACAGGAAGTCCAGGAATCTCTAATTGGGGCAACTTTAATTACGATTGTTGTTTTTTCTCCAGTATTTGCCCTCGCAGGTGTAGAAGGTCGAATTTTTGGCCCAATGGGCATAACTTATCTAGTAGTGGTCATGGTTTCCAGTTTAGAATCATTACTGATAAGTCCGGCATTGTGTGCGATTTTACTTCCACAGGAAAAAATGCCGTTAAAAGAACCATTAATACCCCGAATTTTCAAGCAGTTATATTATCCTTGTTTAGATTTTGCTATCCACAGTCCCGTGATGATTATCTCTGTGGCTGTGGCGGGAATGGTAGCGGCAATAGTGATTTTTCCAGCTTTAGGACGGGCTTTTTTACCAGAGTTTCAAGAAACAACTTTGGTCAATACTTTAGCTCTTTATCCAGGCTCATCTTTAGAAGCTACTAACAGTGCCGCCTTTGTATTGGAGACTAAACTAAAAGATGATTCCAGATTAAAATATGTGCAATTACGGGCAGGACGCGCCCCTAATGACCCAGATGCGGCACCCGTAAATCTCGCTCACCTCGATATTGGCTTGAGCGACCAAGGAATGGAGAAACGTCAAGAAACAGTAGAATGGTTGCGAGAAGAATTTAATCAAGTACCGGGTGCAGCTGCCAATATTGGTGGATTTATTTCCCACAGAATTGATGAAATATTATCCGGGGTCAGAAGTCAAATCGCTGTGAAAATATTTGGCTCAGATTTAGAAGAACTCCGCCGAATTGGTAAACAAGTTGAAGGTGTAATGTCATCTGTTTCTGGACTGGTGGATTTACAATTAGAACCGCAAGTTCCCATCGAACAGATGCAAATAAAATTTGACCGCGTTGCTGCATCACGTTATGGTTTAACTGTTGGGAAACTATCTGAAATAATTGAAACTGCGCTCAATGGCAAAGTGGTATCGCAAGTTTTGGAGCAGCAACAAAGTTTTGATTTAGTGGTGTGGTTACAACCACAATACCGGAATAATTTACAAACAATTGAAAATTTATTAGTTGATATCCCTTCTGTTGGGGGAGATGCAGAGGCAAATAAAATTCCTTTAGCTAAGGTGGCTAAAGTTACTTATGGTACTGGCCCTAATACTATTAACCGAGAAAATGTCTCTCGTCTAATTGTAGTATCTGCGAATGCTCAAGGTAGAGATTTGCGAGCGCTAGTCAATGAAATTCAAAACAAAGTCAAGGCACAAGTGCAATTGCCCTCTGGTTACTTTATTCAATATGGGGGTCAATTTGAAGCCGAAGAAAGAGCATCACAAAATATTTTGATTTTCAGTGGCATTTCCTTCGTAGTAATTACGGTATTAATGTATCTTTCTGTCAAATCTATTGCTTCTACAGCAATGATTATGATTAACTTGCCCATCGCTTTAGTCGGAGGTGTAATTGCTGTAGCATTAACAGGAGGCGTTGTCTCAGTTGCTTCCTTAGTAGGTTTTGTGACTTTATTTGGTGTAGCTACTCGCAACGGACTGCTTTTAGTAGACAATTACATAACTAAATTTGATAGCGGAATGTCGTTAAAAGAAATCCTTCTAGCCGGGTCAATGGAGCGACTCAATGCTATTTTGATGACATCATTTACTTCGGCTTTGGGATTAGTACCATTAGTCATTGCAGTAGGGCCAGGTAAAGAAGTTTTGCAACCACTTTCGATAGTAGTTTTGGGTGGTTTATTTACTTCTACAGCTTTAACCTTGATAGTTTTACCGGCTTTATATTCTAAATTTGGCAAATTTTTATTGCCTCAGAAAAATCCAGCCTTTGTGGAGGATGGAAAAGTTACTAATTCTGTTTTAGAAAATTAATTTTCTCTATTCAAGTCCTTTTAAAATTTTTACATTACCATTCTGTACTTTCTGAAAAAGCAGCAGGTGAGTATAAAGTTGCTATTCTGTCTGATATCAATGCTGAAAAGGTGAACGGTCGCTTTACCTTTAAACGATAATTAACAGCAAGTGGTAGCAATAATCTTTAGTTATTGATACTGTCCCAGTGGTCATGGATACAGTTTTTAAATATTGGATATTCCGCTACCTCAATCGCAGTTCTCCTTCATCTGTTGCCACTTACCATAACATGAATGAATAATTTTTATAAATATATCTAATTTTCTACAAATACAAAAAATACTATATTTATGTCGATTTGTAACATAATGACAACAACTTTAAATACTAATATTTTGCTTCTTCAACTGTTTGTCAATATCGTTATATTCTAAAAATGAAGTTAGAGAGAGCTTTGAATCTATAACCAGACTATAAAAAAGTATACGTTTACGAAACCGTTACGGCTCCATCAAAAATCCTTATTTATTTTTATTTTTAAAAAATTCCTTTAACTAGCTAAAATTTCACCCAAATTTCATCTCACTTTGTCAAGCTATTAAGAGGTAACATCTTTCCTCGAAGATGATTCTGATAATTGATGGATATAGTGAGGTAATCATAAGATGGTAATGAATAGAAAATTGATACACACTTCGATTTTAGCCTTAAGTATGGCAGTTTTAGTTCCAGCTACTTATGCAAATTCTACACCACAATCTAGTAACTTTCCTCACGTTATTAGCTTAGGGGAATCTCCTCAAGGTATTCGCCACTGGAGAATTCTCAGACATACTTTAAAAATAGCAGTTCCCCAAAACAGCAAGGCTATTTCTCAGCTAATAATCGAAGCTCCAGCTAACATTGTTCTTAGAGAAAGTATTGATGTGTCCGAGGAATCTGGTAAAGAAATTGCGGCAAAAGTTTCTATTCAAGGCAAAAAAGCTACGCTAGAATTTTCTGAGTCAGTCGCTCCTGGAACTATCATCATCGTAGAAATGAAGAATGTTAAAAAAACAGCAATGGCCACTGGTGATAAGTTCTACAAGATATCTACAATTCTCACTGGTATGAATGTAGAGTTACCAATTGGTGTCGCTCAATTGCGTGTAATTTAATGAACAAATTGCTAAGATACATCTCTTGATTATGAAAGTTTTGCTAGTGGAAGATGAGCCAGATTTGGGTGCATCGATTCAGCGAAAGTTGAGTAAAGAAAGATATATTGTTGACTGGGTTTTGGATGGAAATGAAGCCTGGATTTATCTAGAACATGATTGGACTCAATATACACTGGCAATTTTTGATTGGTTGCTGCCGGGAATGTCAGGTTTAGAACTGTGCAAGCGTTTAAGGGATCGGGGCAACGCTTTACCAGTGCTAATGTTAACTGCTAAAGATAGCATGGCAGATAAGGTTGCTGGACTAGACGCAGGGGCTGATGACTATCTGATCAAGCCGTTTGGCATGGCAGAACTACTGGCACGGTTGCGGGCTTTGCAAAGGCGAGCTTCCTTTGGAGGTGCAACACTTACACCCCAGTTCCAGCCTTTACAATTGCACGTTGGTGGCCTTATCCTAGATTGCGGTAATTGTACAGTTTCTCGTCAGTATCCTAATGGGGAAAATAAGGTAATTTATTTAACAAAAAAGGAATTTCAATTATTAGAGTACTTGATGAAACGTCCTAATACAGTTATTACTCGCGACCAGATTTTGAATCATCTGTATGCTTTTAGTGCAGAACGCGTTAGTAATGTAGTAGCAGCTCAAATCCGACTTTTGCGACGTAAATTATCGGAGTATGGTTGTGATGGGCTAATCGAAACAATCCCTAGTATGGGCTATCGTTTCAATCCTGGCAATGCAAATTCGACTATTTCGTAAGACTCGCTGGCAATTGGCTACCTGGTATGCGGTAGTTATGGCTTTAATTCTGTCCTTATGCGGTTTCGTGGTTTATGAGGTAATTATTGATGCTTATGTGGTTTCTATCAACCGGGAACTGGAATCGGTAGCGGGTACACTTCATGATGTAATTGAACCAAATTTGAAACAACCTGGTATTACAGAGCCAGTTTTTCGGCAGGTTTTACCGAATATTTGTTTAGCCCAGTCCAGTTGTTCTACCCAAAAGATCCTTCGGCACGGTAAAACCACCCCTGATGAACACGGTATTTTTAGTCCTGTATACAAAGATAAGCAATATTACATCCGTTTTGTCGATGGTTCAGGACGGTTAATTGCAGTGGCAGGTTTCCAAGCGGATGAATTGCCATCGGCTGTGCTTCCCCAAGTTTGGCAAACACTCAAAGACTTACAGGGTAATCGTTACAGTCAAAAGTCTTTACTGCTGCACACTCAAGATAATCAATATTGGGGCTATATTCAGGTAGGGCGCAGTTTAAATGACCTTGATAATCGTCTCGCGGCTTTGAAAGTAATTTTGGCGCTAGGATTGCCAATTACGGTATTGTTAGTTGGTGGTTCTAGTTGGTGGCTGGCAGGGTTAGCAATGCGACCAATTGACTCTTCGTATAAACAAATGCAACAGTTTACGTCTGATGCCTCTCATGAGTTGCGTACTCCTCTAGCAGCGATTAATGCAACGGTAGAAACTTTATTTGATATGGAGTATCTATCTGAGGAAGCGCGAGATATTTTGGCATCTATTCAACGTCAAAATTATCGACTAGCTGAATTAGTTCAGGATATGCTGTTACTGTCTCGATTGGAACAGCAAACGCAGGCGACACAACAAATACATTGCTGTTTGAATATTTTGATTAATGACCTCTTGGAAGAATTTTCAGCGTTAGCGGCTGCGGCTTCTTTGCAGCTAACATCTTTGGTGTTATGTCAAGAGCTTTTATACGTAATGGGAGATGAAGACCAACTGTTACGTGTACTTTCTAATCTAATTGCTAATGCTATTCAATACACCCCTGCTGGCGGTTATGTAACTGTCATCCTCAAACGCACCAACGGTCATGCTGTAATTGAAGTTCAAGATACAGGTATTGGCATTGCATCGCACGAGCAAAAGTGGATTTTTGACCGTTTTTATCGAGTGAACAGCGATCGCTCACGTCGTACTGGTGGATCTGGATTAGGATTAGCGATCGCGCAAGCAATTGTTCAGGCTCATGGAGGTAGTATACAGGTGCAAAGCCAAGTTGGTAAAGGTAGCTCCTTTATCGTTCACTTACCCTTGACAGAAAAACAGAAGCAACTGACCTGTCTATCAACAGATGAAAATTGAATACCCTCCTAAAAAAAGTTAAGTTTGACAACTTGTCTTTTGACGTAGGCTATAGCTTGTGTGAAAGTTCCAAATAAAATGCCATATCTATTAAAAATCTTTAATATTTAGATGCGTTCGCCCTGTAATGATAGCAGACACTAATTTTATCCTTAGTGATGCTAAATTTTCATCATCTTATTAATCCTTCAGACTTAAATTATTAGATTTCTCGTTACTTAAATCGCAGTTTTTTTCAGGCTTGGTTACTTAATGCTGTAATTAAAGTTCAAGATACAGGTATTGAAATTCCAGAACACGAACTTAAGCGAATTTTCGATCGTTTTTATCGGGTGAGTAGTGTCAGGAGCGATCGCCTCATACCAACCACAAGATTTTCTCTGGGCTGGGTGTTGGGGGTAGGGTGTCGGGTGTCGGGAAAAATCAAGAAAAGTAAATATGAGTGGGGATACAAATAAATTTCTGACTCATTACACCCACTCAGCCACACCCCACACCTAAAAGCCTGATATATAATGGGTTTGCCGTTATCAAGCGTGCCATTCGACTCTTATCCAGTCCGCTTTATAACTTTTTTGTCACCCCTTCAACCCATTTCCACACCTTTAAGTCTTTGTCATAGTGGCAGGTCAAGCCGTCCCTAGTAGTGATAGACTCACCTTTACTTGCCTTACTTCTAATCGTCTTAATGGAATAGAAGGTTAAGTCAGTCATTTCTTTATGAGAAAGTCCTATACTTTTAGCTTTTTGAGTCAATATTTCTGATTGATTTTGGGATTCATTGTTAGGCAAACTGTCTATAGTAATGCGAGTATTTTCAGTAGAGTTCTGGATAATTGTTTTTTGATTTTGATAATCTTGCACCGTCAAAAGTTGCCAACTGGAATCTTGTGAAAGTTCCAGAACCCAATGATGATAATTAAATAGACTTTCTCTATGCCCAACGCTAATAAACGTTGTTTTTGTTGCTTGTAATTGTTGATATAAACTTCCTTCATTTTTTAAATCCAAAGCACTTGTTGCTTCATCTAATATGGTGAACCTTGGATGAGTCACTAACAGGCGTGCGAAAGCAAGGCGTTGTTGCTCTCCCAGCGATAATATATTTTCCCAAGGAACTTCAGTATCAAAACCTTCAACTCGACTTAACAAGTTTTGCAGGTTTACTTGTTGCAAAACTTCTTTGAGTTCTGCGTCGGTCATTTGACGATTAGTTTTAGGATAGAGTAACTGTTGGCGCAAAGTTCCCAAAATGATATAAGGACGCTGGGGTAGGAATAAGACTTCTTTTAGGGAAGGACGCACTAGACGACCAGTTCCTGCGTTCCATAAACCTGCGATCGCTCTCAACAGAGAACTCTTTCCTCGACCACTCGGCCCTACAATTAATAAACCTTCTCCAGGCTGAACGTTTAATGACAAGTCTTCGACGATTACCTGCTCATAGTTTGGTGTTTGTAAGGTGACATGCTCAAAAGCGAAATGATTCTCTTCTATTGTTTTAATAGTACTGACATTCTCTGGTTCTTTAGTTACTGCTTCTAACGCATCTGAGAACTCAGATAAACGCTCAACATAACTAGAAAATCGCCCAGAAACGCCAAATTCAGCGATTAATTCTTCCACAGCACTAGCAAACATATAGCAAGCTGTAGTAGCTTGTCCAATTTCTCCAAAATCCATATCACCTCTAATAAATAAAGGTGCGAGTACTAAAAGCGTAAAAAATTCAATTCCAGCACGGTATCCTCTGTTAAAAATTGCTTGATTTCTCTCCCAATTAATTTTTTTTTAGCATTTTTTATCAGATTAATAAATCGGCGTTGAATTATATTCAGTTCCTGTTCTTCTCCTTGAAAAAAAGCTATCGACTCAGCATGATTGCGGACATGAGTTAGACAATAATTATAATTAGCTTTAGATTCGATTTCCGCTTGATTAATATTAATCAATTCTTGATTTAAGTAAACACCAATTAAATTGCCTATAACTGTATAAATAATTAAAACAACAGCTATTTGTTGAGAAATTGTCCAGACGATTATTAGAAAAGTCGTCATTTCCAGTATTTTTTCTAGAAAAATAGCTGAAAAACTGAGGGCACTACTGGTAATTGGTTCAATTTCTTGAGCTAAACGTTGATCTGGATTATCAATATCGACTTTAAAGTTAATTTTGTAATAAGCACGATTGTGCAAATATTTATTTAAAATATGCTGATTAAGCCATTGATACCAATCAATAGCAATTTGGTTTCTAATAAATTTAGAAAATCCTATTGAAAGCGTTATCAATACAAGTCCAACAGAATAGATTAATATAACATCAACAAATTTAGAATAGTCTCGTTCTTGAATAATAACATCAAGTAAATAGCGGTTAATAAAACTATTAAAAGTATTTGCACCTACAACGGCAATTATTAGTAATATGAGGAGAATGAGCATTCCCCAGGCACGAATAACATCTGAAAAAGCTCTTTCTCCTGGCTTTGTTGGATACCAGTAAGGGCCAGCGATCGCTTTTACATCTTCCCAAAATTGAATAAAATCTGAGAAAGCATTTTTTGAGGGTTTAGCTTGAATAACTTGGGGTGCCATATTTTATAAATAAGCTGCAATCTTTAAGTTAACTTTAATGCTTTTTAGTGTTGAATAATCAGTAATCACTACCGTAGAAAATCTCCTTCATAATTATTTGAGTAGTTTCCACCCTTTGGTGGGCTAGAGGGGATCGTAAGACTTTGAAAACATCCTCTAGCCTCTCGTCTTGTAGGTTAAATCAGAACTTTGTCGCTTGAAGCTTTAGTGGCGTGTGGTCGCGGCTTACCAAAAATTCTGGTCTGGGTTGCCCTTTGAAGGTTGGTATATTGTTGATACTGTTATAGGTAATAATCAACAGCCTGCGATCGTAGGGAGAAATATTAGGTGCTGATCCGTGGACTAAATTGCAGTGAAAGAAGAGGACAGAACCTGAAGGGCCTTTTGGTGCGACGATACCTTTTTCATCAGCTAGCTTGGCGATCGTTTCTTTATCGAGGGAATACTTGAGAGCCGCACTCACATTAGATTTCCAGTCTTTTTCTTGACCATTAACTCCAGATGATTTTATTTGTCCCAAGTGGAAAAGGCTCTCTTTATGAGAACCTGGAATGAAATAGATAGGGCCATTAAACTCATTACATTCATCTAAGAAAACTGCAACATTCAAGGCTTTTGGAGATGGCATTCCATCTTCTTGATCCCAAAATACAAAGTCTTGATGCCACGGCCATAAATCTCCGCCAAAAGCTGCTTTAAAGTTGATTTTAAATTGGTAAACATATACATCGTTATCGAGAATTTTACAAGCAGATGTTAAAAGGCTAGGGTGACGAGTTAAGGCATCAAAAGTCTTTGAGTCGAGGTGGCATCCATGAAGGGCGCGCACTGTTTTGTTGTCTTTTTCTAACATCCGCCCTGGCGTATCTTTTACTATCAAATTCTCAACAGCAGCGTGCATTGCCTCAACTTCTTTTTGAGAGAAAAGCTTTGGGATAAATAGTAGCCCATTCTCTCTATAATCCTTTATTTGCTCTGCTGTTAATGTTACGGTTTTTTCGATTGGATTGGTGTATAACATAACTATTGTTTTAATGGTGTAAATTAACTAAGTAAATTGAAGTAATATTGCCAAGCTTGGGCAAGCTTATACCTCATCATCTGTAGCTTTCTGTGCTTGTTCAATACAAGCTTTCAACCGTTCTGCTAATATCTGAACGTGGGGCTGATTTATCATCGTTACATGATTGCCTGGAATAAAATGGACATCTACTGGTTCGTCAGAAAAATTTCCCCAACCCCAAGTTAAATCCTGCAAAATCTCAGCAGGTACTTCACTATTAGATTCATCAACAGCAGCAGTTTCACTAGCACGCAAGAGGGTAATTCGGCTGGAATAAAACTGTTGTGGTACATAACTAACTAAGCAGTTAGTTTTGAGAAATTGCACCTTATTATTAAGCTTTGTAATTTCATCATCGGGGGGCAGAATATCAGCATCTTTTAGTCGTTCTAGAACGTATTTCAGCTGATCTTCCCAAACCAAAGATTCAAGAGTATCAATAGAAATATTCAAGTTCTTGGCGTAAACAACTTCGATCGCACGCGCAAATTCAAACAACCATTTACCGTTATCCCAATCAAAACCCATTGGCTTTTCCTGATAAAACGGTGCTTTGGTATCAAGAATGGCAACTAAAGCAACCTTATGACCTTTGTCAAGTAACTGCTGCGCTATTTCAAAAGCTAATTTACCGCCAAAAGAATGCCCTGCCAAAAAATACGGCCCCTGCGGTTGGATAGCCAAGAGTGCTTGAATATACTGGGTGGCTACATCCTCAACGGAGGTAATTGGTTCATCGCCTTTACAAAGAGCATCTGCTTGAAAACTGTAAAATGGTTGGTCTGAACCCAGACAACGGGCTAAGTTGTACAGGTAAAAGGGATCGCCAGCCGCCCCTGGAAGACAAAACAGAGGTGGTTTAGAACCGTGGGACTGAATTGCTACTAAGGGAGATTTAGTTAAGAAGTTGGAATCCGCTTGTATAACAGTTGCCAATTGTTCAACAGTGGGATTTTGGTATAAGCTAGCGATCGCAATATCCTTACCAAACTGCTGTTTAATTTGCGCCATTAAGTAAGGCGTTAAAAGCGAGTGACCACCAAGGTCAAAGAAGTTATCTTGTACTCCCACCCTGTCAACTTTCAAAATCCTTGACCAGATTTGTGTTAGTTGCAGTTCTACTTGGCTACGTGGCGCAACAAATTTGTCTGCGTCACTGCTGTCAGAAGGTTCTTGCAATGCACGCCGATCTACCTTACCGTTGGGTGTTAGGGGCAAGGAATCCAGAATAACTATTACTGGGATCATGTAAGCTGGCAGTTTTGCTTTTAAGAACTGACGCAGTTGGCTAAGTGTCGGTACACATTGTTCATGGGGTACTACATAGGCGACTAAACGTTTATCACCTGGGGTATCTTCCCGGACAATGGCGACAGTTGTTTGAATTTCTGGATGTTGATTGAGTACAGTTTCAATTTCTCCGGGTTCAACCCGAAATCCCCGAATTTTCACCTGATGGTCAATACGACCCAAAAATTCAATATTGCCATCTGGTAAATAACGGGCTAAATCCCCAGTTTTATACAAGAATTCAGAATGAGAAAATTGGCCTTCTCTATCTCCCCTGCTTCGACCAAAGGGATTGGGGATAAATTTTTGCTTCGTTAATTCAGGACGGTTAAAGTAACCGTTAGCCAATCCAACGCCGCCTATGTACAGTTCACCAGTAACGCCGATGGGGACAGGTTGGAAATTACTATCGACAATGTACATTTGTGTATTGTCAATAGGTTTTCCTATAGGAGGATAAGCAGGCCAAGTATTTGGTGTACCTGAGAAAGTAAAAGCTGTTACCACATGGGTTTCCGAAGGGCCGTAATGGTTATGAAGCGAACAATTTTCTAAGTTATTAAATAAATTAACAATTGGTCGATTTACTTGCAGTTGTTCGCCAGTAGTGATAATTTCTGTGAGATTTTTGAACAAATGTTTTTGCTGTGCGTATACCTCTGCCAATTGCTGAAGCACAACAACTGGAAGAATCACCTTCTGTATAGGTTTGCTTGCCAGGAAGTGAATTAAACTGTCCAAATCCAAACGCACAGCTTCGGTAACTATAAATAGCGTTCCACCAGAACACCAAGCGGCGAACATTTCGTGAATGCTGGCATCAAAACTTAATGATGCAAATTGAAGAACTCCAACTCCTGTTTGTAGTGTAGCTAAATGCCATTGAATCAAATTAGTGATTGCTCGATTGGGCAAAGCTACACCTTTTGGTTTACCTGTAGAACCAGAGGTAAATATTACGTAAACTAAGTTACTAGCTTCTACATGAGTAACGAGATTTTCTTGGCTCCATTGAGAAATTACTGCCCAGTCAGTATCTAAACAAACCTTGTACTGAGCGACTTGTGCCGAGCGGAGCCGAGGTAAGCCGAAGTGAAGCTTTCCTTGATGTTCAGGTAGTTTGCTAATAAGTTGCTTTTGGGTAAGCAGTACCTTTACCTGGGTATCTTCGAGCATAAAGTGCAAACGCTCAATCGGATAGTCTGGGTCAAGTGGCACATAAGCACCACCAGCCTTCAGAATCCCCAAAAGCCCCACGACCATTTCTAATGAGCGTTCAACACACAATCCAACTAGCACATCTGGTTTTACGCCCAAGGACTTCAGGTAGTGTGCTAACTGATTTGCCCGACAATTCAATTCGTGGTAAGTAAGTTGTTGATTCTCAAACTCTACCGCTACTGCATCTGGAGTACGTTCTACTTGTTCCTCAAACAACTGATGGATACATTTATCAATTGGGTCATCCGTCTGAGTATCGTTCCATTCAGCTAATAACTGATGCTGTTCCCTTGGTGTTATCAGTGGCAAATGGGCGATTTGTTGCTGTGGGTTAGCTATAATTCCCTCAAGCAATGTTTGGAAATGACATAACAAACGAGCGATCGCACCATCATCAAATCGGCTCGTATCATAGTTAATCTTCATCAACAATTGCTTACCAGGAGCAGCAATTACAGTTAGAGGATAATTGGTTTGTTCAATGCTGTGAATACTTTCAATAGAGAAACTGTGATTGTGCGATTGTACTGCCTCATCCACAGGATAATTCTCGAAGACAACAATGCTCTCAAACAAAGGCGTTCCTCTAGAAACTTCGCTCCACCCTTGAATATCTACTAATGAATTATATGAGTATTGCTCAGACTCTACTTGTTGTGTTTGTAAATCCTTCAACAAAGTCCAGACTTGGGTATCATCTCCAACTTGAACTCGCACTGGCAAGGTGTTAATAAATATTCCTACCATTGACTCAATACCAATGAGAGACGGCGGACGACCAGAAACAGTAGCACCAAAAACTACATCTTTTTCTTGGTTGTAGCGACTTAGTAGTAATGCCCAAGTCGCTTGCACTAAATTATTTATCGTTAGTTGATGCTGCCGTGCAAAAGTCTGTAGGGCAGCTGTCGCTTGCTCTGTCAGTTGGATTTGTTGTTCGCTGTAACTAGAATTTAACTGCTGTCGTTTTGACGATGGTTTATCAACTGTCAAAGAAGTAGGTGAGGTAAAACCTTGAAGTTTTTCTCTCCAGAATTGTTCAGCTTGGGTTAAATCTTGTTTCTGTAGCCAAGCAATATAGTTGCGGTAGTTTTGGGCTGGTTGAACGGCTACAGTTTCACCCTGAGAAATTGCTTGATAAAAATACAATAAGTCTTTGAAAACCAAAGGCATTGACCAGCCATCAAGCAATAAATGATGAGAACTCCAAACGAATTGATAACTATCTGCACTCAATTGAATCAGACCCAGGTACATCAATGGTGCTTGATTCAGTTGGAAACCCTGTTGTCGCTGTGACTGTAAGAAAAGCTCTAATTGCTGTTGCTGCTCTTGGCTAGATAGCTGTTGCCAATCATGCCTGTTAAGGTTAATCTCCAACTGCCGATACACTACTTGAAGTGGCTGGGCTAATTGCTGCCAAACAAAAGCAGTCCGCAAGATGGAATGCCGTGCTACCACTTGCTGCCAAGCTTGCTCAAAAGCTGCTACGTTCAACTCACTTTTTAAAGTGAAACTTAACTGCTCAAAATATACTCCTGTATTTGGAGCATACAAACTTTCAAATAGCATCCCCTGTTGCATAGGAGAAAGCGGGTAAATATCTTCAATATTTTTGGAGTTAGTCTTGCCTAAACTTGCTAACAGTTGGTCAAGTTCTAGCTGTTTGAGCTTGGTTAACGGAAAATCTGAAGGTGTATAACCTCCACTCTCACCAGATGAACAATGAGCAATTAACCCTTGCAATGTCTCGACAAATTCTTGCGCCAGACTTGCGATCGTGGTTTGCTGGTGAACATTCGTGCTATAAATCCACTCAATTTGCAACCGATCTCCAGTAATAATGCTGTTAATGTCTAATAAATGAGCGCGGTTGTTCTGCAAACTTTGGCTGTGTCCGGCAGCTTCGCTAGCTGGCTGTATCCAAGAAGATGTATTGAGAAGTTGATCGAATTGACCTAAATAATTGAAACTGATTTCTGCGTGCGGTAATGCCTGTAGTTGAGCAGCGATTTCTACATCTTGACTTAGATAGCGTAATAAGCCATAGCCAATTCCTTTGTTGGAAATAACCCGTAGTTGTTCTTTGACAGACTTTAAGGCATCGGCTAGATTTTCTGTAACTCCCAGTTCTAAAACTACAGGGAAAATGGTTGTAAACCAGCCGATAGTGCGTGATAAATCCACACCATCAATAATATCTTCCCGGCCATGACCTTCTAAGTTGAACAGCACACAGTTAGAGTTAGTCCATCTGCTCAAAACCAGCACTAAGGCAGTTAATAACACATCGTTAATCTGAGTGTTGTAAGCCTTCGGTACATCTTGTAGTAAGGCACGAGTTTGTGCCTCACTTAACGAAACCGATACTGTACTGGCTCCTTCAACAGTATTTGCTCTTTGTGTATAGTCTACTGGGATGGAAGGAACTGCGATACGAGATTCATTCAGCCAATAAGCCACTTCAGATTTGAGGACTTGTGACTGTGCATATTCGGTTAATTTATTAGACCAATCTTTGAAAGAAGTTGTTTTAGTAGGAAGTTTAATGGCTTTACCTTGAGCAAGTTGCTGGTAAGCTGTAATATATACAGTCCTGTTAGGTAGAGGACGACCAATAGGAATTTTTTTCAGATTAATGTCTTGACTCAACTGGGGAAGAATTTCAAATAGGGTTGCCGTGATAGTCGTCTCTGTAGGGCCATAAGCGTTGATTAGACGAACACCAGACATTGGGCTTTGTTGCCAAATGGCAACATATTCGGGCAACATTACATCTCCGCCAACAATCACAAGTCTGAGTTTGCTGTTGGTATCTAACACTTGTGTTTTGACCCACTCTTGAGTCAATTGTTGCCAATAGGCTGTTGGGAGATTAACGACAGTAAGTTCAAAATCCGAAACTATTTTTTGGAAGTTTGTCGGAGTCCATACATCCGAGCCTCGGAGTACTAAGGTAGCGCCAACTATTAGTGTAGGTAATATCTGTTCTAATGAGGCATCGAAGTTGATTGAGGCAAACTGGAGTACGCGATCGCTCTTTCTAAGTGCATAAGCTTGTTGAATAATACAGCAGTGGTTGGCGATCGCGCCATGTGGAATCATAACCCCTTTGGGCTTTCCAGTCGAACCGGAAGTGTAAATTACATAAGCCAAGTTAGTTGCTTGCACAGAGGCGATATCTACGGTAAGCTGCGCGATCGCATTATCTTGACTTGATTGTGAAATAAATTCCCACTCAGTATCTAAACATACCACCTGCGCTTGATGCTGGGGCAACTTTTCAACGACTTGCTGTTGCGTTAGCAGTACCTTAACTTGAGCATCTTCTAGCATAAAGCTCAAGCGTTCTTGGGGATAGTCTGGGTCAAGCGGCACATAAGCCCCACCCGCTTTGAGAATACCCAGTAGTCCCACGACCATTTCTAAAGAACGCTCTACACAAATACCCACCAGCGTATCTGCTGTTACACCCAAAGACTGCAAGTAATGTGCCAACTGGTTAGCGCGACAATTCAATTGCTGGTAAGTCAGTTGTTGATTGTCAAAGATAACTGCTACAGCATTGGGGGTACGCTCTACTTGCTCCTCAAACAACTGATGGATACACTTATCAAAAGGATAATCTACTTGAGTATCATTCCATTCAACTAATAATTGTTGTTGCTCAACTTGTGTAAGCATTGGTAATTGCGAAATTCGCTCCTTTGAATTAGCTACAATCCCTGAAAGCAAATTCACAAAATGCCCAGTTATCCGCTCGATTGTGCTGGCATCAAACAAGTCAGTGCTATACTCCCAGACACCCACTAATCCAGCACCTGAGTTGTACATTGATAAACTCAAGTCAAACTTAGTAGTTGTGCTTTGTGCTGTTAAAGGACTGATAGTTAAGCCTGCAAGCTCTAGTTCCGACATTGGCGCATTTTGGAGTGCAAACATCACTTGGAACAGTGGTGTATGACTGAGATTCCGTTCTGGCTGCAATGCCTCAACTAACATTTCAAAAGGCAAATCCTGATGATTATATGCTCCTAGAGCTATTTCCCGAACGCGTCCAAGTAATTCGCTAAAAGTGGGGTTGTCTGCCAAGCTGGTACGCATGACTAAAGTATTGACAAAAAAGCCAATCAACCCTTCAATTTCAGAGCGATCGCGGTTGGCGATCGGTGTTCCGACCAAGATATCTGATTGTCCAGTGTAGCGGTAAAGTAGGATATCAAAGGCTGTTAACAAAGTCATGAAGAGAGTACAACCTCTCTCCTGGCTCAGTTTTGTCAGTCTATTAGTCAACTCAACTGAAAGCGTAAATTCTTGAGTTGCGCCTGTGAAAGTCTGCACAGCAGGTCTTGGTCGGTCTGTAGGTAACGGCAATAAAGCTGGTGCATCTTTTAGTTGTTGTTGCCAGTAATTCAGTTGAGTTTGCAGTACATCCCCTTGCAACCAATCTTTCTGCCATAAGGCGAAATCTGCGTACTGAATCGGTAGAGGTGCTAAAGGTGACGGCTGACCTTGAGAATAAGCCTTATACAGTGTTGCTAGTTCAGAGACAAACACACCCATTGACCAGCCATCAGAAACCACATGGTGCATACACACTAACAAGATGTTTTCTGTCTGAGACAGGACTACTAATGTCGCTCTGATTAATGCTCCCTTTGCTAAATCAAACGGTTGAATAGCTTGTTGTTGCACCAATTGCTGTGTAGCAATTTCTTGTTCGCTTGGTGATAGATTTTGCCACTCAAGAACTGAGACTTTCCAATTCGTTTGTGTGTGAATGATTTGTATTGGTTGTTCATCAACAGTTACGAAGTTGGTGCGTAACGCTTCATGGCGATCGATAATTTCTTGTAAGCTTTGTTCTAAGGCAGCCCGATTGAGATTTCCGGCTAGACGCAAAGCTAAGGGGATGTTGTATGTAGAACTGTTCGGCTCTAACTGGTCTAAAAACCACAAACGCTGTTGAGCATAAGATAGGGGTAATTCTTCAGTAATCATCTCTTGCTCCTTGGTAGAATGCGTGGAACAGTTAAGTCTAAGTTTTGTTGCTGTAACTTCCCGATAGATTGCGCTAGTTCAGCTATGGTTGCAACATTGAACAATTCGCTTAAAGAGAGTTGGACTTTAAAGCGATCGCGGATGCGTGAAACCAGTTGAGTTGCAAGTAGCGAGTGTCCGCCAAGTTCAAAGAAGTTATCATAAATTCCTACTTGCTCTAATCCCAGCACTTGCGACCACATTTGTGCCAGTGTTTCTTCTATTGTTGTGCGCGGGGCAACATATTTATCTGAAATTTCGCTTTGTAAATCCGGTATGGGCAAAGCACGGCGATCTACCTTGCCGTTAGGAGTTAACGGCAATGACTCCAAGATGACAACAGCATTTGGCATCATGTAGTCTGGTAATTTTGTTTTCAAGAATTGCCGCAGTTCGCTGCCTAAAGTGGGTCTACAGTCCTGATGCGCTACCACATAGGCAACTAAGCGTTTATCACCTCTATTATCTTCACGGAGGATGACGCAAGATGCTTGCACATCACCATGTTGGTTCAGGACTGTTTCGATTTCTGACAATTCGATGCGGAAACCGCGCATTTTTACTTGGTTGTCAATACGTCCCAAGTATTCAATATTGCCATCAGGCAAATAGCGTGCTTTATCACCAGTTTTGTAGAGGCACGAATAGGAGTCAGAACTAAAAGGGTTGGGAATAAATTTCTGTTGTGTTAACTCTGGTCGATTAAGATATTCCCTTGCTTGACCATCACCTCCAATATAAATTTCTCCTGGTACACCAACGCCCACGGGATGTAGTTGGGAATTTAACAAATAGATTTGCGTGTTGGAAATTGGTTGACCGATGGGAATAGTTTTAGCGTTTTCGGGTACATCCTGCACCAAATACCAAGAAGTAAATGTTGTATTCTCTGTTGGCCCATAAACGTGGAGTAGTCGCTGCGGCGCACCATTTTTCAATACTTCTTTGACCCATTTCGGCTCGACAGCTTCACCGCCGAATAGAAGATGCCGCAGTGAATGGAAAGCACAAGGGACTTCTTGAGCAATTTGATTGAACAAGGCAGTTGTCAAAAATAACACGCTAATACCTTGTGCTTGAATAAAGGTTGCAAAGTCTTGTGGCGAAAGTGCCAAATCTTTGCTCACCCCCACCAATCGCGCTCCGTTAAGTAGTGCGCCCCAAATTTCAAAAGTAGCAGCATCGAAAGCGTAATTTGAGGCTTGTGCAATTATATCTTGAGCAGAAATGCTCACATAGTTGGTTTGTTTGATTAATCGAACTACACCTCGATGGAGAACACTAACACCTTTGGGTTGACCTGTAGAACCGCTTGTGTACATTACATAAGCTAAGTTATCAGCTTTGACGCTGGTAGTTGGGTTGTGTTGTGTTTGTTGGCTGATGATATCCCAGTGTGAGTCTAAGCAAACTACATTAGCTTGGCTGCCTAGCTTATCAACTAGCTTTTCTTGAGTCAATACGACTGATAGCTGAGTGTCTTCGATCATGAAGCTTAATCGCTCTTGGGGATATTCTGGATCGAGTGGCACATAAGCACCACCCGCCTTGAGAATTCCCAACATTGACACTACCATTTCTAATGAACGTTCAACGCACAACCCAACCAATACTTCTGGTTTGATCCCAAGGGTTTGGAGATAATGGGCAAGTTGATTTGCTCTGGTGTTTAACTCGGCATAAGTCAGCTGTTGATCCCCAAATACCACCGCCGTTGCATTGGGTGTCTGTTCTACTTGTGCTTCAAACAACTGGTGAATACATTTATCTTGGGGATACTCTACTGCTGTTTTGTTCCACTCCACTAAAAGTTGATGACGCTCCTCTGAAGACACAAGAGAGTGCAACTCATAGCGTCCTTGTGGCTCCTTCGCCATTGCCGCTAGAACTCTCAGATAATAATCACTAATCCTGTTAACTTGTTCGGTGGATAACTCACAGGAATCGTACTTTAAATTCAGTGTTATGTCAGAAGAGTTGGGACTGACGCTGAATTGAGCTAAGAAAGTAAAGTTTGTTTGTTCAAAAAACTTTCCACCTAGCAGCTGTAAATTATCGATTTCCAGTAGCTGTTCGTAGACATGGAAATGAGTGAAATTAAACGCCGTCTCAAACAAAGGTTCACCGCCCAAACTCCTCTGTATTTCCGCCAAAGGATAGCGACGGTGTGGCAACATTTCTCGTTCTGCTGCAAACACTTGTTGCACTAAGTCTGTCCAAGTGCCTCCAGTAAATTGCAGGCGGAATGGCAATGTATTCAGGAATAGTCCCAGGACTCGCTCACCATCATTTTGTTCAGGTCGTCCGTTAGCGGCTACCCCCGTTACTACATCCTGTTCACCACTGAGGAAATTTAATACTCGCAGATGGGCAGCCAAAAGCACACTCTTGAGTGTAGCTTCTGCGGAGTGAGCCAGCTGTTTTAAGCCAGCAAAAATCTCAGAAGATAGATTTACCTCTTGCACACCAAGTTCTTTAGCATTAGTATGTTTTGGTACAGAAGACCAGCGAGGTAATTTGGTGAAAGTGCTGTCATTTAACTTTTCACTCCAGTATCGCTGAGTTTCTGGTGAAGCGATCGCTTGTTGCTCTAAAGCTACAAAATCCCGGAACGCAATACTAAATGGCGATACATAATCTACTGATTCGCCTAAAAGTGACAAGTAACGTTTAAAAAACTCACTCATCATTGAAGCAACACTCCACCCATCAAGAATGGCATGGTGGAAGCTCAAAGACAAATTAAATGTTTCCGGTGTGCGACGATGCACAAAGAAACGCAATAGAGGAGGATGAGTCCAATCAAAATGACGTTTCTTTTCAGCTTCAAACCAATTAGCTAAGGCAACTTCATGCTGAGAACGATCTAAATGACACCAATCTTCTACCTGCAAGGGAATCTCAATTTGCTGATGAACCAGTTGCAACGGAATACTAAATTTACTAAGCTCAAACGAAGTCCGCAGTACAGCGTGGTGATTGACTAAATCTTGAATAGCAACTTGTAAAAGTTGAACATCAAACGGGGTTTTGAGATGGAAACTGAAAATGTCGTGATATGTACTATCTTGGCTGTACTCACTGTGGTAAACCATTCCCATTTGCAGTATAGCCAGAGGATAGGCATCCTCTACACCGTCGGGTAAATGTTCTTTGTCTGTTTCAGAAATGAGACTGAATGGTTGAGTTAATTCTAATTTTGTAGCGTCATTCTTTTGTGTTTTTAGTTCTTGAACTAGCTCGTGAATCGTCTGATATTGGAATAGCTGTGCAAGAGAGAGATTCAAACCTTGTTCTTTAGCTTGAGATAGCACTTGAATGCTACGGATAGAATCTCCACCTAAAGCAAAGAAGTTATCATGAATACCCACCTGCTCAACACCAAGAACATTAGCCCAGATAGTGGCTAATATTTTTTCTTCTCTTGTGCTAGGCGTGACAAAAACATCTTCTAGTTCTGGTCTTGCAGTGTCAGGTACAGGTAAAGCGCGACGGTCTATCTTACCATTTGCTGTCAGTGGGAGAGCTTCTAACTGTACAAAAGCACTTGGAACCATGTAGCTTGGCAGTTGCTTGCTGAGGAAGCGACGCAGTTCTTGGATTGTCAGAGATTGCCCCACCTGCGGCACTACGTAAGCCACTAAACGTTTACTTCGACTCCGGCTCCATCGAGCGAAGTCGAGATGCTCAGTACAAGTGTTACCCGGTTCATCTTCTCGCACCACCACCACACTTTCCCAAACATCTGGGTGAGCAGCTAGTAATGCTTCAATTTCTCCCAACTCAATGCGGAAACCACGAATCTTAACTTGATTGTCAATTCGCCCCAAATACTCTAACTCGCCATTGGGCAAATACCGTGCCAAGTCCCCTGTTTTATATAGTCGCGCTTTGTCGTAGTTGCTAAAAGGATGAGAAATAAAGCGTTCTGCTGTCAGTTCTGGACGATTGAGATAACCACGTGCCACCCCAGCACCACCAACGTACATCTCACCAGGAACGCCAATTGGTACTGGCTGTTTATATTCGTCCAGCACATACACCTTGAGGTCAGGTATCGGACGACCTATAATACTGGCTGTGTGATTTAAATCTTCCTTGCTCAATGGACGATAAGTGACGTGTACAGTAGTTTCCGTAATCCCGTACATATTCACTAATTGGGGTGGGATGTCGCCATGTCGCTCAAACCAAGGCTGTAAGCTCTTGATTTCTAAGGCTTCTCCACCGAAAATTACCAAGCGTAAGTTCAAATCACTAGTGGTTAAACTTGACTGTTCAGCTTGAATTAATTGGCGGAAGGCGGAAGGTGTTTGATTGAGAATCGTGACTTGCTCTTGAGCTAATAAATGATAGAAGGATTCAGGCGATCGCGTCACTAAATACGGAACTACTACCAGTCGTCCACCATACAGCAATGCGCCCCAAATTTCCCACACGGAAAAGTCAAATGCATAAGAGTGGAACATTGTCCACACATCATCTTGACTAAAGTGATACCAAGAATCCGTGGCTGCAAACAGACGCACTACATTTGAGTGGTTGACTAAAGTGCCTTTTGGTTGACCTGTTGAGCCTGATGTGTAGATGACATAAGCTAAGTTATCAGTTGTAGAGCCACTAACTGGATTGTCTTCACTTTCTGTAGATATGTCTTCCCAGTCTCGATCTAAGCAGAATACACGGGCGGTATGTTCCGGTAAGCTAGTGAGCAATTTCTTTTGAGTCAACAGTATCTGCACCTGTGAATCATTGAGCATATATGCCAAACGGTCAGTAGGGTAGTCTGGGTCAAGTGGCACATAAGCCCCGCCTGCTTTGAGAATTCCCAAGAGTCCCACAAGCATTTCTAAAGAGCGTTCTACACACAACCCAACCAGCGTATCTGCTTCCACACCCAATGAGCGCAAGTAATGAGCCAACTGGTTAGCGCGACAATTCAACTGGTGATAGGTGAGTTGTTGATTTTCAAATACAACTGCTACTGCATTTGGGGTACGCCCGACCTGTTCTTCAAACAATTCATAGATACACTTATCCTGAGAATAATCCGCCTGAGTATCGTTCCACTCTACTAATAACTGTTGTTGCTCAGGTTGTGTCAGCAGTGATAATTGAGAAATGCGCTTCTCTGGGTTAGAAACAATACTTTCCAGCAAGGTTACAAAATGCCCACTCATCCGCTCAATTGTGCTGGCATCAAATAAGTCAGTACTATACTCCCATACACCCACCATTCCAGTACTTGTACTGAGCGTAGTCGTTCGCGCAGCGTCTCGTAGAGAAGTAGGAGTGTTCTGCATTAATAAAGACAAATCAAACTTAGCTGTTGCGCTTTCTGCAATCAATGGGGTGACACTTAACCCAGCCAACTCGACTTCAGACATAGGCGCATTCTGGAGTGCAAACATCACTTGGAACAGTGGTGTATAGCTGAGGTCTCTTTGTGGCTGCAATGCCTCAACTAGCATTTCAAAAGGCAAATTCTGATGAGCATAAGCATCCATTGCCATTTCTCGAACACGAGTGAGCAATTCGCTAAAGCTGGGATTATCTGCCAAGTTACTACGCATCACTAAAGTGTTGACAAAAAAGCCAATTAACCCTTCTGTCTCACTGCGATCGCGGTTTGCAATAGGAGACCCTACTAAAATGTCTGCTACACCTGTGTAGCGATAAAGTAAAGTATCATAAGCTGCCAAGAGCGTCATGAACAAAGTTACTCCTTGCTCCTGGCTCAGTTTTGTCAGCCGATTAGTTAACTCAACTGACAGTGCAAACTCTTGATATGCGCCAGCGAAAGTCTGCACCGCAGGTCTAGGCCGGTCTGTAGGTAGGGACAATAAAGCTGGTGCATCTTTGAGTTGTTGTTGCCAGTAACTTAGTTGGCTTTGCAGGACATCTCCTTGTAACCAGTTTCTTTGCCATAAGGCAAAATCTGCATACTGAATCGGCAGTGGTGTTAAAGGTGACGGCTGACCTTGAGAATAAGCATTGTACAGTGCTGCTAATTCTTGGATAAACACACCTATTGACCAAGCATCAGACACCACATGGTGCATACACACTAACAAAATGTGTTCTGTCTCGGACAGCACTACTAAGGTCGCCCTGAGTAATGCAACACTTGCTAGTTCAAAAGGCTGAATAGCCTGTTGTTGTATTAATTGCTGTGTGGCTATTTCTTGTTCGCCTGGTGGCAGATATTGCCACTCAAGAACTGAGAGCGTCCAATTCGTTTGTGTTTGAATGATTTGAGAAGGTTTTCCATTAACAGTGACGAAATTGGTGCGTAAGGCTTCGTGACGATGAATAATTTCTTGTAAGCTTTGTTCTAAGGCTGCTTGATTGACATTTCCCACTAGACGCAAAGCTATAGGCAAGTTGTATAAGGCACTGTTCGGCTCTAATTGGTCTAAAAACCATAGACGCTGTTGAGCATAAGACAGTGGTAAGTCTGAATTATTTGCTCTTGGCAAGATAGGCGGCGCAGAGAGTTCTATCTTTTGTTGCTGTAACTGCTCAATTGCTTGTGCTAATTCGGCAACTGTTGCTTTGGCAAATAACTCACGCAATGGTAGTTCTAGTTTGAAAATGTTACGAATGCGTGAAACTAGTTGCGTTGCTAGTAGGGAGTGTCCCCCAAGTTCAAAGAAGTTATCATAAACTCCTATTTGCTCCACTTTCAGCACTTGCGCCCAAATTTGTGCCAGTAGTTCTTCAATCGGAGTGCGTGGGGCTACGAATTTGTCTGAATTACTGCTGTCTACATCAGGTGCAGGTAAAGCACGGCGATCTACTTTACCACTAGGAGTCAGTGGCAAGGAATCCAACATCACAAAAGCATTAGGTACCATGTACTCTGGCAGCTTTGCTTTCAGGAATTGCCGCAGTTCGCTGATTGCCAATGTACAGTTCTGATGTGCTACCACGTAGGCAACTAAGCGTTTACTTCGGCTTCGCTCAGTACAAGTATCACCTGGAGTATCTTCGCGGACGATCGCACAAGATGCTTGCACATCACCATATTGGCTCAGTACTGCTTCAACCTCGCCTAACTCAATGCGGAAGCCTCGGATCTTAACCTGATTATCAATGCGTCCCAGATATTCGATGTTGCCATCTGGTAAATAGCGTGCTAAGTCCCCAGTTTTATATAATCTACTCCCTACTGCCTTCTCAAAGGGATTGGAGATAAATTTTTCTTGTGTTAACTCCCTTCGATTAAGGTAGCCCCGCGCCAAAGAGACACCACCAATGTACAATTCTCCCGGTATACCAACGGGTACAGGCTGTAGACACTTATCTAAAATGTAAATTTGTGTATTCGCGATCGGTCGTCCAATCGGAGGAAGTAACGGCCAATTCTCTATTGGATTAGCCAAAGTAAAAGTGCTGATTACATGGCTCTCTGATGGCCCGTAATGATTGTGCAAAGTACAATCGGTTAGTTTGCCCAACCACCCAGAAATAGCGGGAGTAATCTGCAACTGCTCCCCAGCAGTAATAATTTCCCTTAGATGACTATTAACTAATTCACTATCAACAGCGACTTCAGCTAATTGCTGTAAAGCAACAAAGGGAACAAACAGTCTCTCAACAGATTTTTGTTGGAGAAAACCTAACAAAGCTACTGGATCTCGGCGCAACTCCTCCGTAATTAAGAACAATGTGCCTCCCGAAAACCAGGTAGTGAATATTTCTTGGAAAGAGACATCAAAGCTAATAGGAGCAAATTGCAGCGTTTTTGCTCCAGTATAAATTGTAGTATTTTGCAGTTGCCACAGAATCAAATTGCAAAGAGCAAGCTGATTCAGAGCTACACCTTTAGGTTGACCTGTAGAACCAGAGGTATAAATTACATATGCTAAATTAGTTGCTTGTACGCCAGGGATGAAATTATCCTGACCAGACTGGGAAATTTGTTGCCAGTCAGTATCTAAGCAGACAAGTTTTGCTTGATGCTGAGGTAGTCTCTCCTGGAGTGATTGCTGGGTCAACAACACTGAAACTTGAGCATCTTCTAACATGAAACTCAGGCGTTCAGTTGGATACTCTGGATCAAGTGGCACATAAGCCCCACCTGCCTTGAGAATCCCTAACAGTCCCACGACCATTTCTAAGGAACGCTCGACACACAACCCAACCAATACATCGGCTTCAACTCCTAAAGACTTCAAGTAGTGCGCCAACTGGTTCGCGCGGCAATTCAACTGCTGGTAAGTCAGTTGTTGATTGCCAAACTCCACCGCTACAGCATTGGGTGTGCGCTTAACCTGCTCCTCAAACAACTGATGGATAGATTTATCTTTGGGATATTCAGTTTGAGTATCGTTCCATTCGACAAGTAACTGTCGTTGTTGTGCTTGTGTCAGTAGAGGCAATTGGGAAATTTGCTGTTGTGGATTAGTAACAATGCTTTCGAGCAAGGTCACAAAATGACCTGCCATCCGCTCTATAGTGGGCGCATCAAACAAGTCTGTGTTGTATTGCCACACAGTTGCCAGCCCAGAGGTAGTATTTTTAATGAATAAAGTCAAATCAAACTTGGCAATTGTTCTTTCTGTCGCTAACGGACTGACAGTTAACCCAGTAAACTCTACTTTAGACATGGGAGCATTTTCGAGAACAAACATCACCTGAAACAGTGGTGTATGGCTGAGGTCTCGTTGTGGCTGTAATGCTTTTACCAACTCCTCAAAGGGCAGGTCTGGGTGAGCAGAAGTTAAGAGTGTCAGTTGCCGCACTCGGTTCAGTAACTGTTGAAAAGTGGGGTTGCCTGACAAATCGGTACGTAATACTAAAGTGTTGACAAGAAAGCCAATTAACCCTTCAAGTTCTAAGCGATCGCGTTTAGCAATGGGTGTGCCTACTAAAATGTCATCGGAGCCTGTATACCGATAAAGCAAGGTAACATAAGCTGCGAACAGCGTCATGAACAGAGTAGCTCCCTCTTGCCTGGTGAAATTAGCAACTGCTTGGCTCAGTTGATTTGAAAGTTCAACACTGTGGAGTGCGCCTCGGAAACTTTGAATGGCTGGTCTTGGTCTGTCTGTTGGTAACTCTAGTAAGGTAGGAGCGTTTTTGAGTAGTTGTTTCCAATAGTCAAGCTGTGTTTCGAGTATTTCTGCTTGTAACCACTGCCGTTGCCAAATAGCAAAGTCGGCATACTGAATTGGTAGCTCAGGTAACTCTGGAGATAAGTTATTGCTAAGGGCTGAGTAAATGGTTGCTAATTCCCGCATTATCACACCCATTGACCAACCATCAAAAACAATATGGTGTATTGTGATTAGCAAGACGTGTTCTACCTCTGTGAGTTTAAGCACAGAAGCTCGAATTAAAGGAGAATTAGCAAGGGCAAAGGGTCGAGTTGTTTCTGCTGTGGCTAATTGCTGACAAGCGATCGCTTTTTCACTTTTAGGTAAATCTGTTAAATCTATAATTGGCAGACTTAAGATTAAGCTGTCAGCAATTACTTGGACTGGCTGCTCGTTGATGGTGTCGAAGTTGGTACGTAATGCTTCGTGGCGAGAGATAATTTTGTTGAGGCTTTGCTCTAGTGCTACGACGTTCAACTGACCGTGCAGTTTTAGAGCTGCTTGTTCGTTGTAGAAGGGGTTATCTGGTTCCAACTGGTTCAATAACCAGATTTGTTCTTGACCAAAAGACAGAGGTAAGTTCTGAGGACGATCAACTTTGATCGGGGATAAATCTGTGTTGGTAGCGATACCTCCAGTGAACTTTACTAACTCATTTTTCTGGTGCAGCAACGAAACAAGTTCTGCTTTACGCTTAAGGAGTAAATCACGAGTGTCTGGTGTCAATACTCCTTTGGGGGCATTAACACGCAACTGCTCACTCTCAACCCACAACTTCACACCCTGCTTAGTCAGATCGGCTACCAATTCTTCGATATTCACAGAAACTTACCTCCACGTCACCTAATTGGTAATTATTAATTAAAATTTATTTAATCAAATTGCTATTTCTTCTCTATCAATTGCATCTAAATTAATATCTGATTCTGGTTCTTTCTCCAACTTTGGTGCTATTTCAGCTATAGTAGGAAATTCAAACAGATTTGTTACAGTTAATTGAATAGAAAAAGTATTTCGTAATCTAGATACAACTTGAACCGCTATTAAAGAATCTCCTCCTAATTGAAAAAAGTTATCATGGATTCCTATTTGTTTAATTCCCAAAAGTTCTTGCCAAACAATGGCAATTTTTTGCTCAATTTCATTACGAGGAGCTACATAAGCATTGGGTAAATCAGGTCTTGAATAAAGTGTAGATAATTCTTCTTGCTGAAAAACATTCGGATTTATTTGTAATGAAATCTCTGCTTCCAAGCCAGTTTCTTTTTGCTTATAAATTTGGCTAAATGCAGCTGATGCAGAAGCTTGAGCCATAATAATTTTATGCTCAAATGCTTCATTTTCAGGAAAAGCGGCAACTTGAACAAAATCTTGAGCGTGTAATGCGTCAAACCATTGGTCTTTAATGATAAAAGGCTGACCTGGGCTGCGTCTTGTATCATTTAAAGGTTTTAATAGCAGACCCCAACTAATATCAAAGTCTATTTTCGGTTGAGTAATTTCCCACAGTAAGAGGAAGCCGCCAGGAGCTAATAAAGACCGGACATGGTGGAGTGTTTGATCTATATTTTGAGTTGCGTGCAAAACATTAGAAGCTATAACTATATCAAAGCTATGCTTCTCAAATCCTTGCTCAGTTGGTGACTTGTCTATATCTAATAACTTATATTCAACAAATGAATATTCCTTAAACTTCTGTTGCGCTTGAGTCAGAAAGGCACTACCAATATCAGTAAAAGTATAGTTGGTTTGTTGGAATGGCAACACAGGTAATAAAGCTTGTGTAGACATACCAGTACCTGCGCCGATTTCTAGCACTCTCAGATGAATCGATGGTGGCAATAATTTGACTACCTGTTCTAAGCTTGAGCGCAAAATAGAGTTGTAGTAATTCATTAAAACAGATTCTGTATGTGAACCTTTATGTTCTTTTTGGTAAACCAGTTCATTGAAAATTTCTAATGGTTCTTGTTCACCAACAACAATAGCAGCTAAATTTTCACCACAGCGTTGCACTAAATCTAAATCTACTAAAGATGAATCAGCAAACCTCACTCTGACTTCTTCTAAATATTCATCAATATCATTTTGTGAACATGGCACTAGCCCAAAAAATAATTCCTCTTGTTGTTGTAGTTGTCCTTGTTCTACTAATATTTGTAACCATCTACAGAACAATTGTTGATAGCGGGAAGAAATATGGTATTGCGTTAAAAAATTCTCCAAAAAATACTTTTCTTCGGGATTACTAAAAGCCCGTAATTGCTGCAATGCATAATTTATGTAGGCTGTACATAAACTATCTAACCACTGTTTGTTTCCTTGATAGGTTAACTCGTTAAATTCTGCATTGTTCACACTTGCTTGTTTTTGACCTGCTTGTGTAAGCGATGTCCATAATTGCGATGTTGTGGGTATTTGCAACTTTCCCCAAGCTGCTTTTTGTGGAGGGTCAATCCAATAACGTTGGCGTTCAAAGGGATAAGTTGGTAAGGGAAGACGATAATATTCATCATGACTATAAAATCCAAACCAATCTACTTTGACACCAGTCAACCAGAGTTGACCTAATGTGGTCAATAAAACATGACTATCAAATTGCTTTTCTTGGGGATGACGTACCGAAGTTAAGACCGTTTGTGTGTCTGCTTTGTCTGGATGTCTTTTGACTAATGTAGTTAGTGTGTGTCCTGGCCCTACCTCTATTAAGACTTGCTCTGGTGTTGCTAATAATTTCTCTACGCCAGAGGCAAACAGTACTGTAGAACGCAGATGTTGAGCGTAGTAGTCGGGATTTGTGGCTTGACTGACTTTAATCCAAGTACCAGTCAGGTTAGAGATATAAGGAAGTTTTGGTGGATTTAAAGTAACTTTTTTGACTCGCTCTGCAAATGCCTCTAAGATTGGTTCCATCATTTGCGAATGGAAGGCATGGGAAGTATGCAGACGACGGCATTCAATCCCTTGAGTAGCAAGCTGACTTTGTAGTACTTCGATTTCTGGTATGGAACCGGAAACTACACATTGCAAAGGTTGATTAATTGCTGCTAGAGAAAGTTCTGTCCCTAATAGAGATTTTACCTTGTCTGCGGGCAGCGGAATTGAAAGCATTGCTCCAGTGGGTAGTTGCTGCATCATCTGTCCGCGTGCTGCTACCAAAGATAAGGCATCTTCTAGGGAAAAAACTTCTGCTAGAGTTGCTGCTACATATTCGCCAATACTATGACCGATCGCAGCTTGTGGTTCCACTCCATAAGACTGCCATAATCTAGCTAGGGCGTATTCAATTACAAAAATAGCGGGTTGAGCAATTCCTGTCTGTTGAAGTTGCTTTGATGCCTCATCAATATTTGATTCACTAGGATAAATAATATGGCGTAAATCCAGCCCTAGTAAAGGTTTAAGAATTTCTGAGCAATAATCAACTTGTTCTCTAAACACTGTCTCAGTTTCATAAATTTCCCGCGCCATGTTGACGTACTGAGAACCTTGTCCGGGAAACATAAAAGCAACAGGTCGTTCTGTAATTTCTGTGTAATTAGTAAAAACTTGTTTTGGATCTAAACTACTGAGAGCTTTAACAGCATCTTCTAAATCGTGACAAACTAACATCCGTCGATAATTAAAACCCCGGCGACCACTATTGAGGGTATAAGCAACATCACTTAAGTTAACTTCTGGATGCTCTTTTAAATACACTATCAAATTAGCTGTTGCCTTCTCAAGCGCACTCGCGGTTTTAGCCGATAAACACAACAATAAATATTTATTTTTGAATTTTGAATTTTGAATTTTGAATTGAGTTGCTTCTTCTAAAATCACATGAGCATTAGTCCCTCCCATACCAAAAGAACTAACCCCAGCACGGCGAGGAGTGTTATTTGTTTTCCATTCAGTCAGGGTTGTATTGACATAAAAAGGACTGTTGGCAAAATCAATTTTGGGATTAGGTGTCTGGTAGTGCAAACTAGGAGGCAGCATTTTATGTTGCAGTGCTAATACAGTTTTAATTAAACCTGCGACACCTGCTGTATCCAAATGTCCAAAGTTAGTTTTTACCGAACCAATAGCGCAGAAGCCTTTTTTATCTGTAGTTTGATTAAAAGCTTGAGTTAAAGCGGCAATTTCTATCGGATCTCCTAAAGGTGTAGCTGTGCCATGAGCTTCGATGTAGGAAATTGTTTCGGCATCTACATCTGCTATAGCTTGAGCTTCGCCAATGACTGCTGCTTGACCACTCGCACTAGGCGCAGTGTAGCCAACTTTTATTGCACCATCATTATTGATGGCTGAACCTTTAATGATTGCATGGATGTGGTCGCGATCGCTTATTGCATCCTTTAATCTTTTCAACACCACAATCCCAGCACCGCTACCAGCAATTGTCCCTTGTGCCTTAGCATCAAAAGCACGGCAGTGTCCATCAGGAGAAAGAATCATCTCCGGTTGATGCAAATAACCTGTTTTTTGAGGAATGCTGATAGAAACTCCACCAGCTAAAGCTATGTCACATTCACCATTTAAGAGACTTTGACAAGCAAAGTGAACTGCAACCAAAGAAGTAGAACACGCTGTTTGCACATTTACTGCGGGGCCAGTCAAGTTGAGTTTATATGCAACTCGTGTCGGTACAAAATCTTTATCGTTAGAGATTCCCAGTTGTAGAGGGTCAATTGTTTCTAATAATTGATGATGAGGAATGAGATTATTGAGCAAATACCTACTCATCCCCACACCACCATAAACCCCAATTAAACCATTGTAAGTTTCCGGGTCATAACCAGCTTTTTCTACAGCTTCCCAAGCTAATTCTAAAAATAGGCGTTGTTGTGGGTCTATTAACTCAGCTTCTTTTGCACTATAAGTAAAGAAATTTGCATCAAACAAATCAATGTCTGATATAACAGCACTAGCTTTTACATAACTTGGGTTATTTAGTAAATCTAGGAAAACGCCAGAATTTATTAATTCTTCATCAGTTAGCGACGAGATAGTTTCTACTCCATCACGTAGATTCTGCCAAAATGATTCGATATCTTTTGCCCCTGGAAATCTACCAGCAACAGCAATTATAGCTATTTCAGAACCATTAAATTCATTATTTTTATGAACTGAATTTATTGTCATTTTTACCTTTTCCTCTGAGAACGATATTGTTGCCTGGATTCCAATTGTTGTTTTCTTAAAGATTTAACTTCGTTATCAGATTGAGTCCGATAATTATTTTGCTTTGTGGATTCTTCTTTGTAAGACTTAGTATTTAAGTATTGGCTCAAACTATGTATGGTTGGGTAATTAAACATATCAACTATTGACAGTTCCAGCCCCAATTCTTCTTGCAATTCGTGATTAATTTTTACCAGTAGTAACGAATGACCTCCTAGCTCAAAGAAATTATTGTAGATTCCTACCTTTTCTACTGCTAATGCTTTTTGCCAAATGCCAGCAATGATGCTTTCTACTTCTGTATTTGGCATTACATAATCTGATAGTTCCTGTTGTAAATCTGGAGCAGGCAAAGCACGACGGTCTACTTTGCCGTTGGGTGTCAGAGGTAAAGACTCCAGCATCACAAAAACATTTGGAATCATATACCCAGGCAATTTATTAGAAAGGAATTGCCGCAGTTCGCTCGTTGTGAGTGTACTTCGACTTCGCTCAGTACAAGTTATATCTTTTTGCGGCACTACGTAAGCGACTAAACGCTTACTTCGACCTCGCTCAGTACAAGTATTACCTGGAGTTTCTTCACGAGCAATGATACAACATATCTGCACATCACTATGTTGGCTCAGAGCTGCTTCAATTTCTCCTATCTCGATGCGGAAGCCCCGAATTTTTACCTGATTGTCAATGCGTCCTATGTATTCGATATTACCATCTGGTAGATAACGCGCTAAATCCCCAGTTTTGTAGAGACGACCAGTACCAAAGGGGTTAGTAATGAATTTTTCCTGGGTTAGTTCGGGACGGTTGAGGTAGCCTCTTGCTAACCCGACACCACCAATGTGTAGTTCCCCTGGTACACCCACAGGTACGGGTTGTAAATACTCGTCTAAAATATGAATCTGTGTGTTAGCGATCGCTTTACCAATAGATATTTTCTCATCGTCATCAGTGCATTTTGCGTTCGCCTTCGGCGTAGCTTTGCCAATCGTGGCGCAGACAGTAGCTTCTGTCGGGCCGTAGGCGTTGAAGAAGTTTCTACCTACAGACCATTGCTTAATTAATTCCGCAGAACAAGCTTCACCAGCTACGATGATTGTTTGCAGTGTCGGCAGTTCCTCACTAGGCATGACTGCTAACGCCGATGGTGGTAGGGTAATGTGGGTAATGCCATTCAGTGGTACTAATGGAGAAGGCCGACCTTGAGCATAAGCATTGTACAGCGCTGCTAATTCAGAGACAAACATACTCATTGACCAGCCATCAGAGACAACGTGGTGCATACACATTAACAATATGTGTTCTGTCTCGGACAGCACTACTAATGTCGCCCTAATTAATGCTCCCTGGCTCAAGTCAAACGGTTCAATAGTGTTTTGTTGAACTAACTTTTGTGTGGCTATTGCTTGTTCTGTTGCAGATAAATGCTGACACTCAACAACTGAAACTTTCCAATTCGTTTCTGTTTGAATAATTTGAGTTGGTTGTTCGTTAACTGTAATGAAGTTGGTGCGTAAGGCTTCGTGGCGATGAATAATCTCTTGTAAGCTTTGTTCTAGACCAGCTCGATTGAGATTTCCCACTAGGCGCAAAGCTATAGGAATATTATAGAAGGGGCTGTTTGGCTCGAACTGGTCTAAAAACCACAGACGCTGTTGAGCATAAGACAGTGGTAATTCTGCATCCTTTGTCCTTGGTAAAATAGGCGGCGAAGTTAGTTCTAAGTCTTGTACTGAGCGACTTGTGCCGAGCGGAGTCGAGGTAAGTCGAAGTATTTGTTGCTGTAACTGCCCAATTGATTGGGCTAATTCAGCTACTGTCGCTCTTGCAAATAACTCACGTAATGCCAGTTCTACTTTAAAGCTGGTACGAATGCGTGAAAGCAGTTGAGTTGCTAGTAGCGAGTGTCCCCCTAGTTCAAAGAAGTTATCATGTATCCCTACCTGCTCTACTTTTAGGACTTCTGCCCAAATCTGTGCCAGCATTTCTTCCATTGGAGTGCGCGGGGCGACAAATTTTTCTAGCAGTGTGCTGTCTAATTCTGGTTTTGGCAGGGCGCGACGGTCTACTTTTCCGTTAGACGTGAGAGGTAAGGATTCTAAAAGCACAAAAGCACTGGGTACCATGTACTCTGGGAGCTTTGCCTTTAAAAACTGACGCAGTTCTGAGACTGTGGGAGATTGTTCTACCTGCGGCACTACATAAGCAACTAAACGTTTACTTCGACTCCGGCTCCATCGAGCGAAGTCGAGATGCTCAGTACAAGTGTCGCCCGGTTCATCCTCTTGCACCAACACCGCACTTTCCCAAATGGCAGGGTGAGAAGCCAGTAATGTCTCAATTTCTCCCAACTCAATGCGGAAACCGCGAATCTTGACTTGATTATCAATGCGTCCTAAATACTCTAAATCGCCATTGGGCAAATACCTTGCTAAGTCCCCGGTTTTATATAATTTTGACTGATTAAATATGTTAGAAATAAACCTTTGTTTCGTCAATTCTGGACGATTGAGATAACCACGCGTCACTCCAGCGCCACCCACATACATTTCACCCCTGACACCAATTGGCACTGGCTGAAAATATTCATCTAATATATACACCTGAAGATCGGGTATCGGACGACCAATAACACTAGCACTGTGATTTAAATCAACTTTGCTCAGTGGGCGATAAGTGACGTGTACAGTCGTCTCCGTAATCCCGTACATATTCACTAATTGCGGTAAAGTGTCGCCGTGTCTGTCAAACCAAGGCTGTAAGCTCTTGATTTCTAAAGCTTCACCACCGAAAATCACTAAGCGTAGGTTCAATTCCCCAGCAGTTATTCCTGACTGTTCAGCTTGAATTAATTGGCGGAAGGCGGAAGGCGTTTGATTGAGAACTGTAACTTTTTCAGTACACAATAACTGGTAAAAAGATTCAGGCGATCGCGTCACCAAGTAAGGCACAACTACCAGTCGTCCACCATACAGCAATGCGCCCCAAATTTCCCACACGGAAAAGTCAAATGCATAAGAGTGGAACATTGTCCACACATCATCTTGACTAAAGTGATACCAAGAATCCGTGGCTGCAAACAGACGCACTACATTTGAGTGGTTGACTAAAACGCCCTTGGGTTTGCCTGTGGAACCTGAAGTGTAAATGATGTATGCTAGGTTCTCGGCTGTTGCGGTGTTATCCAGATTTGACTTGCACTCTTGAGCAACTTTTTCCCAGTCGCTGTCTAAGCAAACAAGATGCACCTGATGTTGAGGAATAGAGTCTACTAATTGCTGTTGAGTTAATATCACCTTAACTTGAGCGTCTTCTAACATAAAGCTTAAACGCTCAGTTGGATACTCTGGGTCAAGTGGTAGGTATGCACCACCTGTCTTAAGAATACCTAGTATTCCCACAATGGTGTAGAGCGTTCGCTCCACACACAAACCAACCAAGGTATCTGATTTTACACCTAATGAGCGCAAGTAATGTGCCAACTGGTTAGCGCGACAGTTCAACTGGTGATAGGTAAGTTGTTGATTTTCAAATACAACTGCTACTGCATCAGGGGTACGCGCTACCTGTTCTTCAAACAACTGATGGATACATTTATTCTGGTGATACTCCACCTGTGTGTTGTTCCATTCGGCGAGTAACTGTTGCTGCTCAGGTTGTGTCAACAGGGGTAATTGCGAAATATTTTGCTGTGGATTTGCTACAATCCCTTCAAGCAATGTCACAAAATGCCCCGCCATTCGCTCGATAGTACTGGCATCAAAAAGGTCAGTGTTGTACTTGAAAATCCCAACTAAAGAAGAATTTCCTTCTGCGAGCGTCAGATTTAGATCGAACTGACCATCCATCTGGGCTATTTCAAAAGGTTTGAGTTTTAATACTTCTTTATCTACTTCACCTCCTAACCAAAGTTGTTGCGTATGCTCAAACTGCCGCAAGTTCTGGAGAAGGAAGTTAAATACAGCCTGAAAAATAGGAGAGCGGCTCAGATCGCGCTGTGGCTGCAATCGCTCTACCAGTAGAGCAAAAGGAAAATCTTGATGCGCTATAGCTTCTGATACTGTTCTTCCAACTTGAATCAGAAACTCTTGAAAACTGGGATTTCCTGACAAACTCGCCCTTATGACCACAGGATCGACAAAATAGCCAACTAGCGGCATAAATTCAGGTTGAGTTCTACCTGAAGTGGGAGCGCCGACCAGAATATCCTCTTGTCCCGTATAACGATACAAGAGAACCTGAAATGCAGCTAGCAAAACTATGTATTGAGATATGCCTTCTGTTTGAGCTAGCCCTTTCAGTTCTTCTGTGAGTTTTTGAGGTATTTTGAAATTATAAGAAGCGCCGTTGTAGGTTTGTATGGGTGGTCTTGGTCTATCTATTGGCAAGTTAAGTACAGGTAATTCTCCTGCCAGTTTTTGCTGCCAATAGTTCCAAAGTTTTTCTCCTTGAACACTGGTTAATAATTCTCTTTGCCAACGAACGTAATTTATATAAGAGTGATCTAAAGGAATAAGAGTTGGCTGAACACCTGACTCTAATGCAAGATAGACCGTTATCAACTCTTCTATTATTAATAGAATAGACCAAGCATCAACAGCAATATGATGTACGGTCATTAACAATATATGTTCTTGCTGTGAGCGAGTGAACAAACGCACTCGCATCATTGAGTCGTTTTCGATGTTGAAGGGTTGTTGGTGTTCTTGAAGAACTCCTTCCTCCAAATCCTGTTCTCTCCAGTCACAGGAATTTATCTGTTGAAAGTCTGTGAACTGAGTTTGATGAATCTGCTGAACAACATTATTACCTTGCTTAAAAAATTTACTACGCAACTGCGGATGGCGGTCAAAAATAACTTGGAAACTTTTTTGTAAAGTCCTAACATTTACAGGAGAACATATACGGCACGCAAAGGATACGTTATAGGCGGAACTTTCAGGTGCTAGTTGCCACAAAAACCACAGTGCTTGTTGACCGTAGGACAGAGGATAAATATTTAAAATATCTGGGCGATCGCGCAGTAAATATAAAATTTCAGTTTTATGTTGTTGGAGTTGAGCAATTACATCAGGAGTCAACAAACTTTCAGAACCATCTATTAGTAATTTTTCTCCATCATGGATCAACTCAAGTCCTTGAAAAGAAAGGTTTTGTAAAAATTCTAATAAATTCATAACTCTATCCTAATCTTCTTGCTATTTTTGATATTGACTAGTTGAGGTAGCTCATTCTTCTGCTGAATTTCTTGAGCAGATTCGTTATCAGAATCTAAACCTAGTTCTTGTATTAAATAATCAGTTAGCAACTCTACATTAGGATACTCAAAAACTAAATTTATTGGCAAAGAACATTTTAAAGTCTTTTGTAAATGATTTTTCAAGTCTAAAGAAGTTAGCGAATCCATACCTAGCTCGAAAAACTTTTTGTGTAAATCTATTGGTTCTGATTGCCAACCGAGGACTTTGGCTACTGCTGAACAAATACGATCCTGCAAAAGGTTTCGACGTTTGGTAATATTTGTTTTCTTTAATTCTTCAACCAAATCATGTTGCACAACCACATTTTTTACTGAAGTTTCGAGAAAGTTAGCAAACAACGGCGAAACTGAAGTTGATTTTTCCAAAAACTGCACCCAATTAATGGGCATAACTGCAACTTGGGTTGAGGATTGATACAGTAATTTATCGAGAGCAGCTAATCCCTGTTCTGGGGTAAATGTTCCAATACCCCGCGTTTTTGTTTGCTCATCTAGCTGACGCTGTGCAAAGGCTCCTATTTGCGACCAAGCTCCCCAATTGATACTCAAACCTGGTAGTCCCTGAGCCTGGCGATGATACGCTAAAGCATCAAGAAAAGCATTAGCTGCTGCATGATTGGATTGACCTGGATTACCAATTAAAGAAGCTATAGAAGAAAACATCACAAAGAAGTCTAAATCCTGCTTCTGAGTTAAAGTATGCAGATGCCAAGCTCCTTGTACCTTTGGAGCCAAAACTTTTGCAAAGCGTTGCCAGTTCTGTTGTTGTATAACGCCATCATCCAAAACACCAACAGAATGAATAATTCCTCGCAGTAGTGGTAAAGTTTGCTCAATTTCTCTTAGTAATTTTGCGATTTGTTCGATATCAGACACATCTGCCTGAACAACTTTTACTTGAGCGCCAGCTTGTTCTAATTCTTGAAATTGTTCATTAACAGCAAGACTTGCAGGACTACGCCCAACTAGCACCAAATGTCTTGCTCCCTGCTGTACCATCCAATGAGCTACCAATAAACCCAAACCACCCATACCGCCAGTTATCAGGTAGGTACTATCCTCACGGAACCTTAGCGGCTTGTGTGCTGCTGTTTCTATGTCGTCTTTAGACTGGTAACGAACTAATCTGGCGACATAACGTAGCCGATCTCTGAAGGCAACGTGGTCTTCTTTTATGGGAAACCACATTTCTTCAAATAAGGCTTGCATCACTTCAGCATCTGCTTTTGGAGACAAATCTACTTGCACACAGTTGAGTTCTGGATGTTCTGTAGCAATTACCCTTGCCATTCCCCACAAGCTTGATTGAGCTACTCCTTCTAGGTTGGTAATTGCCACTGCTTCTTGAGTTACTAACCAGAGACGAGGATGAGTCAAGAAATTAACCCCTGTTAATGCCTGAACTAAATGCAGAGTGCTTCCACACCCTAGCAAAGATGCCGTAGTTAAATCGGCTGTGGTGAGTTCTGCGGCTTTAACTGTATCTAAACTCCAGCAATGAACGACACCATACAAAGGCAAGGTGCTATTAATTGCCTGCAATAGCTTTTGATAATGTTGTGGATCGCTTGGGTTAATTTTGAACTGTTGTGGCGCTAATTGTTCATATTCCTCGCCGGCGAACACCAATGTACAAACTTGTGAGTGAGCATCTAGCTTTTGTGCTAACTGTTGCGCTATACCTAACCGATCTGCAAATAACAGCCAATGTTTTGGCTCAATTTGTACTGGCTCATTCGGCGGTACTACTTGTGCCAGCATCACCATTGCTGAAGACTGTTGAGATGGTGATAGATTAACTGTGCTTGTAAACCCAGTTTCTTGCAATATTTCTTGCCATTGAGCAGCACTAATCAAGGGATAGTCTGGACGTAATTGCAAATCGTTAAATCGCCACCATCCTGGAGTTAAACCAAAGATTAAGTCTAGCCAACGCTGACGTTGAGTTGTTTCCAATAAAATTAATATGCCCTGTGGTGCTAATAATTGCTTGGTGTGCTTGAGGGTTTGTTGCAAATATTGGGTAGCGTGTAAGACATTGGCAGCCACAATTACATCATATTGCTGCTTTTCAAATCCTTGATTTAAGGGGTCTTTTTCAATGTCTAATACTTGATATTTTACAAATGGAAAATCCTGGAATCTTTCTTGGGCTTTTTGGGTAAAAGAGATACTAATATCACTGAAATGATATTGGGTTTGTTCTCCGGGTAAATGTGGTAGTAGGTAAGCAGTTGTTCCACCAGTTCCGGCACCAATTTCTAATATTCTTAATCCGCGTCCAGTTGGTAAATGCTCGACAATTGAGACTAGGGTTTGTTGGGCTAAGATATTCGTCACCTTTGTCAATGGCGAATTTTCATATAACTGGGCTGTAGTTGAGTCGTTTTCAGGGAAAAGCAATTGCAATGGGTCACATTCGCCCCGTAGAACTTGGGCTAATGATGCGCCGCAACGTCCTAGTAGGATGAATTCGGCATTTGCTATTGGATATTGAGTTAATAGGGTATTTAATTTAGCTTGCAAATCGCTAACTTCTGGCTGGCGAATAACTTGCCACTCCAAAGCTTTTGCCTCTAACACCCCTACTTCGGCTAACATCTCTAACAGTCGCTTGAATAGCCTTTGGTGTTGGCTGATTATACCTAATTGGTTAGCGATCGCATCTGTAGTGAAGCATTGCCCTAGTTGCGGTTTCCACCCCATTGCTATCAAGGCTTGCAGCACATAGTCAATACTGAGTGCTTCTAGCTCTTTGACTGCTGCTTCATAAAATTTTAGCTGTGGTTCAGCCATCAATTGAGAATGTTGTGGCTGAAGTTTACGACTAATTTCTGCAATTGCTGGCAGATAATCTGGAGACAGCTGCTCATTGCTAAAGCGCACTTGAGGTTGCCACTCTACTTTATATAGCCAATTCTCTAAAGAATTTTCTTTAAAGTCTCGCTGGAGACTTTGTAATAAAGTGTTAGGAGTTGCTTTTTTAGCCTCAAAACCTTTGATGTCTGCAATCAACTGTCCGTTAGCATCAAAAAGTTTGATATCTGCTAATAGCTTGTCGCTATTAGAATTATCTAACTGCCGTTGCATTGCATGACACCATAATTGCTGATTTTGAGGACGTTGGTAAAATCGGAAACTCTCAATTGCAGAGGGTACAAAAGTGTCTTCGCTAGGAAAGAAAGTGCCGATTAGTTGCAAGCAAGAGTCCAAAAGCCCCGGATATAATTGATACTTTTCTAAACCGTCTACTACTGAAAGCCATTTGAGCTTGCCTAAAGCTTCTCCTTCTTTGCACCAGACCGAATCAAGCCACTGGAAGCTGACACCATATTCAATCTGTCGCTTTTGCCAACTTTGGTAAATTTCCCCAGCAGTGATTTGTTGAGTACAGCGTGTCTGTATCTCTTGGAGTAAGACGGTTTCTGGTGTAGTATTAACGCCTTTCGTGATTTTTCCTGTGGCATGGACTAACCACTCACTTACTTGATTACTTGCGTTGGAGACTGTATCAAAGCTGATGAGTTTGAAAGATGCGTCACTCGCCTCTGGAGAAAGTACCAGTTGTACTGTGCGGACTTCGCCTTCAGGGACGACCAATGCCTGGGGGAAAACTATATTTTCTAACAGACAGGACTCACTGGCGAAAGTCAGATTTGCTGCACCCAATAGCAAGGAGAGATGACAGGCTCCAGGTACAACAATTTGGTTATAAACTTGATGATCTAATAAAAACGGTAGGGTTTGAGTACTAAATTCAGACTCAAACACGATTTTTTTGCTTAAGGGTAACTGGAGTTTTTTGTCTAATAATGGGTGCAGTTTTGTCGAGTTTCGTTGCTGTTGATGGCGACGCGGAGTATTCTCAATCCAATAGCGCTGCCGTTGAAATGGGTAGGTCGGTAATGTAACTTTCTTGGGGGAATAGTCACGGTCAAACCCTGACCAATCTACCGCCATTCCGCCTACGTATAACTCACCCAAACTAGAAAGCAGTTGTTGCCATTCTGGTACTCCCGGACGCAGAGAAGGCAACCATGAACCCACGCCTTCAGGCAAGCACTCACGCCCCATACCCAACAAAATGGGTTTAGGCCCAACTTCCAAAAAGACTTCATACCCAAGCTGATGTAATGTCTGCATACTATCGGCAAACCGCACTGTTTGCCGGATGTGAGTCACCCAGTATTGAGCATTGGCGATATTCTCGTCAGCAAGTTTCCCGGTGACATTAGAGACTAATGGTATCTGGGGTTGCTTGTAGGTTATTTGACTAGCTACTTGCTCAAACTCCTTCAACATGGGTGTCATCAACGGAGAATGGAAAGCGTGGGATACTTGTAACCGCTTCGTTTTTATTCCCTGTATTGAAAGTTGCTGACAAATAGCAGCAATGTCTTCACTGCCTCCAGATATAGTTACACTTTCGGGGCCGTTGATAGCAGCGAGGCCTACGGCGGGCTTCTCTACGAGACGCTGCGCGAACGCCAACGCCACTGTATCGTTAAATGGTGCTATAATTTTCCGCACTCTCTCCTCACAAGCCATCAGTGAAACCATCTCGCCACCAGAAGGCAACTGCTGCATCAACTGTCCGCGATAGGCAATGAGTTTGAGTCCATCTTCTAAGCTAAAAACGCCAGCCACACAAGCAGCAACATATTCACCTACACTATGACCTAGTACTACATTTGGCTCAATGCCCCAAGATTTCCATAGTTGATACAGAGCATATTCAATAGCAAACAACGCTGGTTGGGTATAGGCGGTTCGATCCAGTAAATGCTCAAAAGCTTCTTGGCTAGGATACAGTACCTCTAACAGAGAATGCTCCAGATAAGGACGGAGAATTTCATCGCACTGCTCTATAGTTTGGCGGAATATGGGTTGGCGATCGTAGAGTTGGCGACCCATGTTGATATACTGGGAGCCTTGACCAGTAAACAAGAAAGCTACCTTTGCTGGCTGTTTGCCTAGTTGACGACTAATTAAGCCAGCGGTGTCTTTCCCAGATGCGAAAGCAGTGAGTCGATCGATTAACTGCTCTCTAGAGTCCGCGACAATAGCAAGACGGTGGTTAAAATGCGATCGCCCAGTGTTGGCAGTGTAACAAATATCTGTTAGCGGTATCTTTAAATCGGAGCTTCTTAAATAAATTTGATATTCTTTTGCCAGTTCTTTTAGAGCGCGATCGGTTTTTGCCGAAAGTGTCATCAAGTGGCTTGGACGCTCAATTTTCGTAGCCAGCGTTTCTTCTAACACTGGTGACTCTTCTAGGATTACATGGGCATTAACACCCCCAAAACCAAAGGAACTTACACCTGCTCGTCTAGGAATAATTTTTCCTTCTTTTGTCTTTAAATGTTGCCAGTCTTCTGTTTCTTTAACTATATAAAATGGACTACCATCTAACTTAATTCGGGGGTTTAATTCCTGAAAATTATTTATTCCTGGCAATTTTTTATATTTCATTGCCAATAAGATTTTTATGACTCCAGCAATACCTGCTGCTGATTCTAAATGTCCAATATTTGTTTTTACCGAACCTAATCCACAATAGTTTTCTGTAGTGGGTTCAATAGCATAGTGCTGATACAGTTGTGTATATGCCCGTTTTAAACCATTAATTTCAATTGGGTCGCCTAATGGCGTACCTGTTCCATGAGCTTCTATATAAGATACAGTATCAGGTTGAATATTTGCTTTTATATATGCGGCTCTCACAACTTTTGATTGGGAATAAGCATTAGGAGAAGTTAAAGTTCGGGCATGACCACCATGATTTATGGCGCTTCCTTTAACTATTCCATAAATATAATTTTTATCTTCAACTGCTTTTTTTAAAGGTTTTAATAAAATGACACCTGCGCCTTCACCTCGCACATAACCATCTGCTTTGGCATCAAAGGCTTTGCATTTGCCTTCAGGTGATAACATCCCCAATTTGCTGAAAGATATATAGCTAGTTGGTGTACACAATACACTGACACCACCAACTAATGCCATTTCACATTCATTTTGATTAAGCGCATTTACAGCTTGATGAATTGCCACAAGTGAGCTAGAACAAGCAGTGTCTACAGGAATACTAGGGCCATGAAAGTTGAAAAAATAGGAAATTCGATTAGGGATAATACAAGTATATGTACCTGTAGAATTATATCCTTCAATGACTTCGCCCTTATCTTGTAATTCTTTATAATCGAAATTACAAACGCCAATAAAAACACCAACATTATTTCCTGATAATTCTAATGGTGAATAGCCAGCATCTTCAATGCATGACCAACTCAGTTCTAGCATCAACCTTTGTTGGGGGTCTATTCGATTAGCTTCACGAGCTGATGTCTGAAAAAAATTTGCGTCAAATTTATCTATATCTTCGATAAATCCTCCCCATTTGCTATTACTTGTATTAGGAATTTCAATATTTGAAGAATAAAAATTATCAAGATTCCAACGCTTTTGAGGTATCTCTGTTATACTATCCGTTCCTTGTTCTAGATTTTTCCAAAACTCGTTATAATTGTTTGCTCCTGGAAACCTACACGCCATACCAACGATGGCGATCGCCTCTGTTTGAATGTTAAACGATGACAAATCACGATCAAAATTATCTATTATTTCAGTCTCATTGTTCATCTTTAAATTTTAAAAAATATTGGTTTAATTATTTAATTACTTATACTTCAAAATATCAGTTTTATAAAGGAAATGCAATGGACAATTAAGACACCTAAGTGGACAATTAAGACACTTAAGCGGAAAGTTAAGACAGTTAAAAATTTAATAAATAATAATTATTAGCGGGCGTCGTATAATATTAAGTATGAATTGAGGCTCTCTACTTTCAGTAGTCCGATAAAAAATATCCTACATATGTGTAAGCACGGGAGACAGTGCAATCGCCACTCCTGCGCAGTGACGCTCCTGCATGGCTAACGCTCAGGAGAAAGGAGAAACCCTTCCACATGGCTGGCTCGACTTGACGATCCACCAGTTACTTTCAGAGCTTCTCCGACTTTCCCTTTTTAATTCGTTCATAAAACCCAATACTGCTTAATAAATTTTATACTAACTTCTAGATTAAAATTAATTATGAATTTAATTAATACAGCGTATTAATATTTTGTTATAGATATTTTTTGAAGTAATCCTCAAACTACGCGCCCATAAACCCTTTGAAGTATCTCATCAGGGTTAACTGTCATGTTTTATCAGTACTGATAATGTTAATAAAATAACTTTAGGCTGAGATATGTGTTTTAGCGATCGCTTGTTTTTTAGCTGACCTCACAAAATCGCGTTGCTCCCGGAAGTGAGGTCAGTCACGACAACTTGCTCAAGGCAGTGAAAGTCTGTAGATGCATTCTCCGTATTTACTTATCTTTACATAGTTTAGTTTTTTCGCGCCGACTTACTAAATCCAAATCAAGAGATTGAAATGGGAAACCTAAGCGTATTGGCTCGAAAATTATATAGTGATGAATCAAACGCTCGGCGATCGCCCCATTTTATTTGAATCCAATTCTCAACATAGTGATGACTTTATTTTGTTACAGATGGTCGATCTGATTGCTGATACATTCGGCATTCACATCAAACCACAGTATCAAGATAGATTAAAGAAAAATCTTTTAACTCGCATCCGGGCGCTAGGATTATGCTCACTCAATGATTACTATCAGTTCTTGGTAGCAAATCAATTAGTTCCTGGTGCGAAAGAGTGGCAAGAACTAATCTCTTTACTCACTGTCACTGAAACTTATTTTTTTCGGGATCAGGGGCAGATGTCGCTGCTCAAAAATCAGCTGCTCCCAGAGTTAATCGAGCGTAAACGGGAGCTTAGTTTAACTCAGTACAACGCTGCTAATGGAGAATTTTCTCGGCCGACATTACGGCTTTGGAGTGCCGGGTGTTCGACTGGTGAAGAAGCTTACTCACTTGCCATTCTAGTGAAAGAACTAATCCCTGACAATCAGACATGGGACATTCTGATTTTAGGCACAGATATTAATCAACCCGCGATCGCTCAGGCTCAACAAGGAATTTACAGCGATTGGTCTTTTCGGACAACCACTGAAGAAATCAAAAATCGCTACTTTCGCTCCCACAAAAAAGGTTGGAAAATCGATCCTGCTATTCAAGCAATGGTTACATTTCAACCTGGAAACCTGATGCAGGATAACTTTCTTGCTTACGCGTCTAGCATTCACAATTTCGATTTGATTATTTGCCGCAATGTGTTTATTTATTTTGACTTCGACGCGATCGCACAAATTATAAGCAAGTTTTACTGCTCTCTGACACCGGGAGGTTTTCTGCTCACAGGCCACACGGAATTATACGGACAAAAAACTGAACCGTTTCAAATCAAAAATTTTCCCCAATCTGCGGTTTATCAAAGACATACCTCACTCGACGAGCAGAGCAAAGTCTTGAATACCATAACACCTGCTGCCATTGAGAGCAGGGAAACCGAAATTTCTTCCCCCTCTCTCACGGTTTGGTTAACAAAGTTATCTGTTGAGGCGAGCAGGGGGAGAACAGAAGCAGAGGAAGAGAAATTGCTTAATATTAATAACTCTCTTCCCTCCCCTGCCTCCCCTGCACCCCCTGCCTCCCCTGCTTATCCGAACCATCCCTCTCTCCCAAGCTTGGAGACAGGCTTCGACGTGAGCGCAAATACTCAAAGTCTTTTAGATGCAGCCAAGGAATCGCTAATTCAAGAAGCTTATGTCGATGTCATTCAAATAGCCCAACAAGTGATTGCTCTTGCCCCCCAAGACTTTCAGGCATATTGTTTGATGGCAGAAGCTTACGCGAATTTTGGCGATTACTCCCAGGCGAATCAGGCGTGTCAGCAGGCACTCCAGATCAGCCCATTGGCGATCGAACCCTATCATTTATTGGCTCAAATCGCCGAAGAGCAAGGAGATCGCGACAGTGCCAAATTATTTTTAAAACGTATTATTTATCTCGCTCCTAATTCTGTTACTGCTCACCTGGAATTGGGTTCTATATACGAACGAGAGGGAAATGAAAAACAGGCTCAAAAAACCTGGCGATCGCTTCTAGACATTTTGGAAAATCTACCCCAAGAAGCGATCGATTCCCATAATTCCCATAACCAGCAAACCACTGCTGAACTAAAAGCACACGTTCTTAAGCACTTAAATTCAACTAGTTATGAGCCATGAATCTTATTTAATGTTTAAACTCAATCATTCACGCTATGGCATTCCGGCTACAGCCGTACAAGAACTCTTCTTTCTGCCAGAAGTGACTGCGATCGCACAAACTCCCAGCACAATTTTAGGCGTGATTAACCTGCGAGGGAAGTTTCTCCCCGTGATGGATTTATATCACCGTTTAGAACAAGCGCGTCCCCCTTTTCAATTGACTGACAGCATGATTGTCGTGGAGTGGCAAACTCAACGAATCGGAATCATCGTCAATCAAGTGGATAGCGTACAAGCGATCGCACCCGATCGGATCGCTGCCAATGTTTGCGATCGAGCGAAAGAGAGTTTGCCGGATAGATTGGTGGCTGGCATTGCCAATGTTGAGGAGGGCATCGTTACATTGCTCAATCCCGAACTGTTGGTGGAACACGCCTTTATAGAGACTGTTTTCAATCTAAATTCTGATTTTAACAACGGCTCAGTCAATGATGCACTAAAACCTTCCTCTGATTCAGCCCTAAATCAGGGCTTATACGCTCATTTTGATTCGCAAGAGCGACAGATTTTGCAAGAGCGAACTGAAACTCTGCGGTGTTCGGTTGATGACGAAGATTCGGCGTCGCTCTTGCCTCTAGCGGTTGTGGGGTTGGCGGGTGAGTACTTTGGGTTTGGCTTGGAAACGGTGCATGAGTTTACCGATATTCACAAGATTACCCCGATTCCCTGCTGTCCGCCGCACATTGTTGGCAACATCAACTTGCGGGGCGAAATTGTCACCTTAATTAACATCAATAATGTGGTCGATCTGCCCATAAATGAGGTGCGATCGCCTACGGCGGGGCGTAGCCCATCGCATCAGCAAGCGGTTGTCGTGCGTCTGGAGCAACGAGTGGCGGGCATTGCCGTAGATGACATTTTTGATGTGACGTATATCCATCCCTCCCAAATGATCGCGGCTCCAATTGCCCTGCATTCTGCCAAAGACGACTATCTCCAGGGTGTCGCACCTTATCGCGATCGGATGATGAGCATCATCAATTTATCTAAATTGCTTACTTCAGAGGTGTTGGTTGTCAATGAAGAAGTCTAAGAGGATGTTTGAAAAGTCCTCTTGTTGGTATCGAAAAGTTATAGATCCCCCTAAATCCCCCGATAAATTGGGGGACTTTGATTCCAGTTCCCCCCTTTTTAAGGCTACCGTGTACACACAAGTTATCGAATTACTACCAGTTCTCGAATTACCCCACCCTAACCCTCCCCTTGTAAAGGGGAGGGAACCGGATTTTTCTTGTTTCCCCCCAATACATCGGGGGGACTAAGGGGGGTAATTCGACTTGTGTGTACACCGTAGCCTTTTTAAGGGGGGTTAGGGGGGATCTAAACGTGCTTAAAATCACAGCAAAACATTTTTCAAACAACCTCTAACGCTTATAAATCTAGGGTTAGGTTTTGTTCCACAGATTATCAATGAGATTCGCAGCAAACTCGCAGAGATAACGCAGTCGATATACAGAATGTTGTGCAATCTTCCGTTGATTCAAAAGTCCGATCGCAAAGATTACAAATGATAGAAATATTGGGAAATCCTTGAACTCATTCATTCACAACAGATAACAAGATGCAAAGTAAGCGAAATTGGAAACTGAGATACTGGATTATGGGCAGCTATGGAGTTCCCATTCTGGCGTTGATAATTTCTGCGGGGCTGATATTTATTAATATCAACCTGGTGAGTCAGCGATCGCAAGATTTAGTTTCTTCCTATAACGTTAATTCAGCGATTAATGCCCTTGCCACGAATGTGCAGAGCGGTTCTAAGTCAGTTCGGGGCTATTTGTTAGAAAAAAATCAGACATCCTTTGACGAATACCAAAAATCTCAAAGAAGCTTCAACGAGCTTTTGTCAAAGCTAATGTCGCTTGCCAGAACAGAGCAAGAGCAACAGTCATTAACCAGGCTAGAGGGACTGCTGAATAATTTAATGCTTGTCGAGGATGATTTGATTGGCAAAGTGAATCAAGGTAAGGTTCAGGAAGCTGTTGAAACCTGGAGTCACGAAAATGCCCGCAGTATGGTCGATCGCCTGACAAGTGCGATCGATGAAGTTCAGCGCCGAGAAGACCAGAATGTAATTTTGGCTGCCAAGGAACAGCAAGCAGCGCTCGATACGCTCAAGCTCACAATTCTGTCTGCGACTGGACTTTCCTTGCTGTTGTCGGTTTTGACTGGCATCTGGGTAATTAGCCGCACTGCTCGACGAATAAATGAATCAGCCAGTGCGATCGCTACCTCAACGGCTGAAATTGCCGCCACAATCGAGCAACAAGAGCGCACTGCTAACCAACAGGCAGCCTCGGTCAGCGAAACTACCACTACAATGGACGAACTCAGCGCCTCTGCTCAACAGTCTGCCCAGCAAGCATCCACTGCCTCAACCAGCGCTCAACAGGTCTTAAATTTGGCAGATCAAGGCAATCAATCACTGAACCGCACCCTGGAAGGAATGGCAGCCTTGAGCCACAGAGTCAGTGCGGTAGCAGACCAAATGCTGCGCCTGAACGAACAAACCAAGCAAATTGGCAATATTTCCGGGTTGGTGAGCGACTTGGCAAATCAAACCAATATGCTAGCGCTAAATGCGGCAGTAGAGGCAGTCCGGGCGGGGGAACAAGGCAAAGGCTTTGCAATCGTCGCCGCCGAAATTCGCAAACTGGCAGATCGAAGTAAGCGATCGGCTGAAAAAATTAATGTGCTGGTGAATGATATTCAATCCGCCATTAACTCAACCGTTGTGATGACAGATGAAAGTACAAAAACTGCTCAACAGGGGGCGGCAATAACTAAGCAGACAGTGGAAGTCTTTATCAGTGTCACCGATGCCGTCAACCGGATGGTGTTGAATATTCAGCAAATCTCGCTAAACGCTAGCCAGCAATCCATTGCGGTTCAGCAAATTTTACAAGCAATGAATGCACTTAATAACTCTGCTAGAGAGACAGCGATCGGCATCAGTCAGACTCGCGTTAGCACTCACCAACTCAATGATGCAGCTTATAAACTACAGAGTGTTGTGTAATCGGGGGAAGGGGAAGGGGGAAAGGGGAAGGGGCGCAATGTAACAAAGGTGCAGGTCGATGTAACAAAGGTGCAGGTCAATGTAACAAAGGTGCAGGTCGATGTAACAAAGATGCAGGTCAATGCAACAAAGATGCAGGTCGATGCAACAAAGGTGTAGGTCGATGTAACAAAGATGCAGGTCAATGCAACAAAGATGCAGGTCGATGCAACAAAGGTGCAGATTAAGAGATTTGTGTGTATACCGCAATACTGTTCAGTTAAGCATTTTTAACTTGAAATTGGGCTTTGGGAAAAGTTACTAGGTTTGGGTTAAAAGCTTTTCTTTCCCCTTTCCCCTTTACCCTTTCCCCTTTACCCTTTCCCCCTGCCCCCTGCCCCCTGCCTCCTTCCCCTTAGCAATATCTGGAAATTCTCGAATTTATTCACTTACAGGAGATCGCAAGATGGAAAGCAAACGAAACTGGAGACTAAGATACTGGATTATTGGCGGGTATGCAGTTCCCGTGCTGGCATTGTTAATTTCTGCCGGAGCAACGATCGTCAATATCAACACGGTAAATCAACGGTCAGAAAATTTATTGTCTTCTTATGACATTAACTCAATACTCGACGATCTTTCTGTTAGTGTGCAAAGTAGTTCTAAGGCAAATCGAAGCTATTTGTTAGAAAAAAATCAGCAATCGCTTGAGAGCTACCAAAAGGCTCAAAAGGATTCCAAGGAATTTCTAGCAAAACTGATGACACTTGCCCGATCGCAAGAAGAACGACAGTCTTTAACCAAACTAGAGGAACTGCTGAATAAACAGATTGCTTTTGACGATAACCTGATGGCAAGAGTGGATCGGGGCAAAGTCAAAGAAGCCGTTGCAAGCTGGAGTCAAGGAAATTCCCGCAATCAAGGGCAGGATGTCGTAGACATGATTGGAGAAATGCAGCAGCGAGAAGATCAGACTTTTGCAATTGCCGCAAAAGAGCAGCAAGAGGCGCTCAATGCCCTTAGGTTCACAGTGATGTTAGCAAGTGGACTCTCTTTGGTGCTATCTATTTTAATTGGCATCTGGGTCATTAGCCGCACTTCCCGCCAGATGAACGCCTCTGCTGGCGCGATCGCAACTTCTACAACCGAAATTGCTACGACGATCGAGCAGCAAGAACGTGCCACCATCCAACAAGCCACTTCTGTCAACCAAACTACCACGACAATGGATGAATTGGCGGCTTCCTCGCGCCAGTCTGCCGAACAAGCAGAAGCCTCAGCCGCAGGGGCGCGGCAGGTGTTGTTGTTGGTAGATGGTCGCACTCAAGAGGGTCAGTTCAGCCAATCGAGTCTACGCGAGAAAGTAGGCGACATTGCCACCCAAATTCTTCATCTAAGCGAACAAACCAATCAAATCGGCACGATCTCCACCCTGGTTAGTGATTTAGCAAGTCAAACTAATATGCTGGCGCTCAACGCGGCAGTAGAAGCCGTGCGAGCCGGGGAACATGGCAAAGGCTTTGCGGTTGTTGCTGCCGAAATTCGCAAACTGGCAGACCAGAGTAAGCGATCGGCTGAAAAAATTAATCTACTGGTTTTAGACATTCAAAAATCGACCAATTCCACCGTGATGGTGACAGATGAAGGCACGAAAACCGTAGAAAAGATTGTGGATGCCATCAAAACGATCGCGCTAAATGGTCAACAAATTTCCCTTACTTCCAATCAACAGGCGATCGCGGTGCAACAGGTGGTAGAAGCCATGAACTCGCTGAATATTTCCGCTAGGGAAACCGCCTCTGGTATTAGTCAAATTAAAGTCGGTACCCAACGACTGAATGATGCCGCCCAAGAACTAAAAGCCGTTGTCTAAAAATGTATTTGAGTTACAGCTATGTTAAAAAATATGTCTTTGCATGGACGATTGATGGGTTCGTTTTTGCTGATGGGCGGTGTCGTTTTGGTCGTAGGGTTTTTCGGCTGGCGGGGTACTCATCAATTAAGTAGCCATATCGATACCCTCAGTAATAACAGCCTCCCCAGCATCGACGGATTGTGGAGAGTTAATGAAGGGCAGACCCAGATCCAGTCGGCAGAGCGAGCGATTATCAACCCCGAACTCCCCGCAGCAGCCAAACAGTCTGAGTTAAATCGAATGCAGGCAGCCTGGAAGCAGATTGACGCAGGTCTTGAGGAATATGAAACCACGCCCCGCGGCCCCGACGAGGACAAACTCTATCAAACATTTAAGCAACAGTGGCAGGTGTGGAAGCAAGATCATGCTGCCTACCTTCAGGCTTACCAGGATTTTGCCCAATTAGGTGTTGTAAACCCCACTGCCAGACAGCTGGAATTGACCAGCCAGAAGCGAGAAAATTCTCCAGAAATGAAGGTGGCGATCGCTGCTGCCGAACGACTGACAAAACTCAGACAAAACGCTGTTGTCAAAAATGATGTTTCCTTTGCGGCTGCAACTAACTCATTGTTGCAACTGATCAAAATTAATCAGGATACTGCTGAAGATGCAAATAAAGCCGCCAGTGACGATACCCGCTTGACCACAGGTTGGGTACTTACTGGGATTATTGCTGGGCCTCTAGGGGCAATCTTACTAGGATTTTTTCTGAGCAACAAAATTGCTAAACCGTTGACAGGCAAAATTGCTCAAATTGTTCAAACAATGGCTGCTTCCACCAATGAAATCGCCGCTACGGTTGAGCAACAAGAACGGACTGCGACTCGGCAGGCAAGTTCTGTCAATCAAACCACTATCACCATCGATGAATTGGGAGCCTCATCGCAGCAGTCAGCCGAACAAGCAGAATCGGCGGTAGCAGGCGCACGGCAGGCGTTGATCCTTGCAGGTAACGGTGCTGATGCTGTCAAACGCACCCTCAAGGGCATGGAAACCCTACAGCAGAAAGTCGCAGCGATCGCCGACCATATCGCACGCTTAAATGAACAAACCAAGCAGATTGGCAGTATCTCTGGTCTGGTGGGCGAGTTGGCAAGTCAGACTAATATGCTGGCGTTAAATGCGGCTGTAGAAGCAGTCCGGGCAGGGGAGCATGGGAAAGGCTTTGCTGTTGTCGCTGCTGAAATTCGCAAACTAGCAGACCAGAGCAAAAAATCAACCGAAAAGATTAACACGTTGGTAGGCGACATTCAATCTGCTATCAGCATCACTGTCATTGTCACCCATGAAGGCACTAAAACTGTGGAAGAAGGGACGCGAATTGCCCAGGAAACGTCAGAATCCTTTGCTGGTGTAGAAGTTGCAGTGAATAATATTGTCATCAACAGTCAACAGATTTCACTCAATATCAACCAGCAAGCGATCGCCATTCAGCAAATTGTCTCTGCCATGAATGACCTAAATATTGCTGCGCGTGAAACTGCCAGTGGCATTAGCCAGATCCGCTCTGGTACTCAACAACTAAACGAGTCAGCGCAAGCACTTAAGGCAACCATTTAGTCGCTCAATTTTGGATTTTAGATTTTAGATTGAAACCAGCAATCAAGTCAGGCGCTTGTCACTTAATTTGAGATTTTGGACTTAAACAAGCTCAGTCGAACCGCTTTTAAATCTTCAATCCAAAATCCAAAATCCAAAATCTAAAATTCCCTCGCTTAACCCTTAACTACTTAAAACTATGATGATCGATGATGAAGAACTGAGAGACGTTTTCAAAGTAGCCAGCGAAGAACATCTGCAAAACCTGGATGATGGATTACTGCATCTGGAAAACCATCCCAACGATCTGGCTGTCCTGGAAGCCTTGATGCGAGAGGCGCATTCCCTCAAAGGCGATGCCAATATGCTGGGAGTCAAAGATGTAGGCACTCTAGCACATCAAATTGAGCATATTTTGACTCAACTCAAGCAACAAGAAAACCCTGCGTCCTCGTTGGGCAATGCTACAACAGAATCACCCTATGAACGCCTCGCTCATGCGATCGCCGCTATCCGCAAACTCGTTCATGAAGCCGTCACCGGAGAACCTGCCAAGGTTGATACCTTTTCTGTTCTAGCCGAATTGATGGGAGCGCAGCCGGTAAAAAGGGAAGACAATCCGAGTCAAGAGCTAGAAGTCAACAGTAGTGAAGTAATAAATACAGTAAAAAACAATACTTTTGATAAAGAGCGAGAGTCAAAGGAAAACGGAGCGATCCAAAATCCAAAACTTGTACTGAGCGAAGTCGAAGTATCCAAAATCGTTCGACTGAGCGAAGCCGAAGTCCAAAATCCAAAATCCCCCACCAATAGCTACCGCATCGAAACCATCCGCGTTGGTACTCGCCACCTGGATACGTTGATGACGCAAGCAGGGGAGTTAACTGTCACCAAAATTCGGATTGCTCATCGGCTGGGAGAAATTGAGGCGATCGCCAATTTGTGGGAAGAATGGAATCGAGATTTATTCACTAATCGGTTTGCCTTCAGCCGAGAGCAACAAGGTGATGTCGCCCTGCAACGTCTAGAAACTTTTCATCATCACTCGGAAAAACGATTAGAGCAATTGGGTCATTTGGTGAAAACCTTGCAGAGTTCCCTTTCGGAAGACACAACCCGACTGGAACAACTCAGTAGCGATTTAGAAGAAGGTATTCGTACCCTGCGATTGCTGCCCTTTGCAACGATTTTCAACCTCTTTCCCCGGATGGTGCGCGATCTGGCACAGCAGCAGGGAAAATTGGTGGAGTTGATCGCAGAAGGCAAAGACACCCTTGCCGACAAACGCCTGTTGGAAGAAATGAAAGATCCGCTAATGCACATCCTGCGAAATGCGATCGATCACGGGATTGAGCCACCACAGGAACGGGAACGGCTAGGAAAACCAACAACGGCAACGATTCGGCTCAAAGCTTACCAGACTCCCACTAACATTGTGCTGGAAATCAGTGATGATGGGCGGGGGCTTGACCTGGATAGAATCAAACAAATAGCGGTGAAACGGGGCATTTGCGGGGAGGAAGAATCAGCAGCAATGACTCCCAGCCAGATCCAGGCGTTGATCTTCGCACCGGGATTTTCAACAGCCCCCCTAGTGACAGAAGTATCAGGGCGGGGTGTGGGGTTGGATGTGGTGCAAACCAATGTCGAGAAATTGAAAGGTACGATTCAGGTAGAATCGGTTCCCGGACTGGGATGTACGCTGCGCGTCAATCTCGGTATCACCTTAGCAACCGCCCATGTCTTGATTGTGCAAGTGAACCAAATGCCCTATGCCATCCCAGTGGAGTTTGTCCAAACCGCTTGCTTAATCAAGTCAGAAGAGATTTTTCCCTTGGAGGGACGGGACACAATAATTCGGGATAGTCAACCCATTTCGATTGTGCAGTTGGCCGATCTATTAGAACTGCCCCCGATGCCATCTGGGTTAACTCAAGAAACAGCACTTTCCTGTATTATTCTTCAGGTTGGGCAAGCACAACTAGGTGTAGTGGTGGATGCCTTAGTGGATGAGCAAGATGTATTGATTAAACCCCAAAGTCATTTACTTAAACGAGTCCGCAATGTTTCTGGGGCAACAATTTTAGGCACTGGAGATGTGTGTATGGTGCTGAATCCCCAGGATTTGGTGAAGTCAGCCCGATCGCGATCGCAGTCCATTTCTTCTACCCAAACTCGTCAACTTGCGCCCACAAAACCAACCGTCCTATTAGTCGAAGATTCTATTGCCACACGCACGCAAGAAAAGCGGATTTTAGAAACCGCAGGCTATCAAGTGATTACTGCTGTGGATGGTTTGGATGGATTGAACAAGCTGCGATCGCACACCGTTGATGCCGTTGTTAGCGATGTGCAAATGCCAAATCTCGATGGCTTGGGGTTAACTGCCAAAATCCGCCAATATCAAGAATATAGCGAACTTCCAATTATCCTGGTTACTTCCCTTGCCAGCGATGAAGATAAACATCGGGGTGCGGAAGCCGGAGCCAATGCCTACATTATCAAAGGCAGCTTTAATCAAGAAGCCTTGCTGTCAGCCCTCAAACGGTTAGTGTAGAGGTTTTCGGATGCATGAAGAATAATTTTCTCGTAAAATCTCAACTTACTGTCAATTGATGAAAAACTCTGCTCCGATTCGCGTCTTTCTGGTGGAGGATTCGCTCGTCGCCTTAACCATCCTCAAGCGGATTCTGGCGAGTTCCCCGGAAGTGAATGTGGTGGGAACTGCTCCCAATGGTGTGGAAGCATTGGAGCGAATTCCAGCCGCACAGCCCCAGGTAATCTGCACCGATTTACACATGCCCAAAATGGATGGACTGGAACTAACCCGCCGGATTATGGCAGACTATCCCCGTCCCATTCTGGTAATCAGCACCTCCGTCAACACCCAAGAAGATTCCCGCAATGTTTTTAAACTGTTGCAAGCAGGTGCTTTGGATGTTTTTCCCAAACCCAGCATTGACTCACTTTCAGACTATGAACAAGTCAAGCACGAATTAATCAACCGGATCAAAGTTCTGGCAGGGGTTACAGTCTTTACTCGCCACACTTCCCGTGCGACGGTAGAACCCAGAAAGTATCCTGTTAGCCCTAAAAGTAAGCCAGAACCATTCAACTCAAAACCTGCCAGTAACTCGCAATTCCCGATTCGTAATTCCCCGTCCCTGCCGAAAGTCGTGGCGATCGGAGCCTCCACAGGCGGCCCCCAGGCATTGTACGCGATCCTAAAACAACTGCCTGCAAACTTTCCCGTACCCATTCTGTGCGTCCAACATATCAGCGAAGGATTTCTGCAAGGACTGGTAGATTGGCTAGCAGCAGAATGTTTCCTGCGGGTGACGATCGCCCAACCGGGAGAATTTCCCAAACCGGGTACTGTCTACTTCGCTCCCGAACGACAACACTTACAACTCGACACTCAAGGGCGATTTATCACCATCAGCACCCCTGCCGTTTCCGGGCATCGTCCCTCTGTCACAGCTTTGTTTCAAGCCGTTGCCACCTGCTACCCGCGATCGGCGGTTGGTATTTTGCTGACTGGCATGGGACGGGATGGTGCAGATGGATTACAAGCGATCGCTCAAGCCGGAGGCACTACCATTGCCCAGGATGAACAAACCTGCGTTGTCTTCGGGATGCCCAAAGAAGCGATCGCTCTGGGAGCCGCCCAACATATTTTAGCGATCGGCGAAATTGCTCCCATGCTATTGAATCGAATTTTCAGTTATAGGCTAGGTTAGGTATACCTATAACGTGCAACGCATCTTATCCAAGGGGCTAATTTTGTCCGAATGCTAGAATTTGAGCAGCACTCAGCTTAAAACTAGGAATAACTGTCGATGCCAGAGGAGTGTCGCCCATATAAATCGTGTCTTCATATTGCCCGTTCACCCATAAGCACAGCGTCACTTGCTGTATTTCCGGGTCAATAATCCAGTATTCCGCAATCCCTCGCGCCGCATATTCTGTGCGTTTGTAGCGGTAGTCTCGATCGCGATTCTGCTGTCCGGGTGACACCACTTCAATTACGATCGCAGGTGGCGGCATATCCCGTGTTAAGGTTGCCCGCTTTGCTCCTGCCAAGGCAGTTCGTGATTCTTCTGTATGAATCAGGATATCTGGCAATCGACACTTTGCCCGTCGCCCAGTTACTTCAACCTCTGTTCCCACAGCAATTAATGCAATTGGAAAATATTTTGCCAACTCAAATAACAGATATTTAGCAATGTCTAAATTGCCCTGGCTTTCAGTTGGCATTTCCACTAACTCTCCATCTACAAGCTCATAGCGCGTGTCAGTCCCGTCGTCATAGGCAAGGTATTCCTCCATTGTCATCAACTTTGGGACATTGAGTGCAATTTGAGTCATGGTTAGGAATCTCCGCGATCGCTGCCGTAAGGCTGTCAGGATAGAAAACTGGCTGTGCCAATTTTAGCAAATCTAATTCTGCACCAATGGTTTACTAATTTTGTCCAAATGCCAAAATCTGAGCAGCACTCAGCTTGAAACCAGGAATAACTGTCGATGCCAGAGGGGTATCACCCATATAAATCGTGTCTTCATATTGCCCGTTCACCCATAAACACAGCGTCATTTGTTGCCTTTCAGGGTCAATAATCCAGTATTCCGCAATCCCTCGCGCCGCATATTCTGTGCGTTTGTAACGATAGTCTCGGTCGCGGTTGTCTTGTCCAGGTGAAACCACCTCAACCACCAAGATTGGCGGTGGCATATCTTGGGTAATCGTGTTGCTGCGTTGTCCTGCCAGCGTTGCGTATCCTTCTTCACTCAGTATGGTCAGATCGGGTAAGCGCACCTTTGCTCGTTTGCCACTCACGACAATTTCCATATCTTTGAGGTTGATCAGCACAATCGAAATGTATTTTGCTAATTCCAACATCAGGAGTTTGGCAAGCTTGCAGTTTTCTGGGGATTCAGTCGGCACTTCTACTAACTCTCCATCTACAAGCTCATAGCGCGTGTCAGTACCGTCGTCATAGGCAAGGTATTCCTCCATTGTCATCAACTTGGGGACGTTGGGTGCAGTTTGAGTCATGGGTAGAAATCTCCGCGATCGCCGCCGCAAGGCTGTCAGGATAGAAAACTGGCTGTGCCAATCTTAGCAAATCCTCATTCTGCGCTAATGTTTTACCCATCGCACACTGTTAAGCTAAACCACATCTAGTTTGCATATCTAAGATTGATATAACTATTGTGGGGTGGGCAGCGTTCGACTGAACTTCGACAAGTGTTACAGTGAGCCTGTCGAACTGCTCAGTTACCGCGATCGCGCCGAAGTCTGATGAACAAGCAGCAGATCAGGAGCCAATAAATTTTCGTACAGCTTCGCGCAATTGTTCAGCATCAAAAGGTTTGATCAGATATTCTGTTGCACCCGCCAGATGACCCTTCACCCGGTCGAAGGGGGAATCTTGAGAAGTCACCATAATCACGGGCAAATGCTGAAACTGGGGCAGGCTCCGCACCGTGCGGCAAAACTCCAACCCGTTTACATCCGGCATCTGCACATCCAATAGCAAGACTGAAATCGGTTGATGATAAATGATCGACAAGGCATCAACCGCGTTAGCGGCTGTTATTACTTGATAGCCCGGTTCTAACGCTCGTTTAATCATTTGATGAATCACAGGGCTGTCATCAAGTGCGAGAACAATCGGTGAGCTTGTCGTATCATTTGACATACTTTACAAGTCGATGAGTCAATCATCGTTGGCATTTAGCCTAGCATTCCCAAAGGAAGACTTGAACAATTGATATGTTGATAATTTTATACATACTTTAAGTACTTTTAACCAGAGGCTCAACCGGAATTTGAATCAAGAACTCGCTGCCTTTCCCAAGTTCTGAGGAGCATTTTAAAATGCCGCCATGTTTTTCAACCACAATTTGATAGCTGATGGACAGTCCTAGACCGGTTCCCTTGCCGATGGGTTTGGTGGTGAAGAATGGATTGAACAGTTTTTGCTGGGTTGTTTCTGTCATGCCAGAACCGTTATCTCGAATCCGAATCACTACACTATCTGCGTGCGAAAATTGGGATAGATCGGAACTACCGGATTTTTCTCTACTAATGAGTTCTGTTTGAATGGTAACGATCGGATTAGGCGTTTCATCTAAGGCATCGATCGCGTTACCCAAAAGATTCATAAATACTTGATTCAATTGCCCCGCATAACAATCAACAGGCGGTAAATTGTCGTATGCTTTAATCACTTGAATCTCAAACTTGGCACTAGTTAATTTCAACCGACTCTTCAAAATTAACAACGAGTTGTCAATCCCTTCATGGATATCCACAGGTTTCATCTCGGCTTCATCCAGACGCGAGAAGTTCCGCAGAGATAGGACAATTTGCCGAATTCGTTCTCCACCCATTTGCATCGACGACAATAGATTAGGCAAATCTTGCATCAAGAAATCAAGATCCATAGCCTCTATCTTTTCCTGAATAGCATCAGTTCCATTGGGATAGGTTGCCTGATAAAGATGCAATAGTTCCAGCAAATCCCCAACATAGTTGGTTGCATAAGTAATATTACCGTTAATAAAGTTGACCGGGTTGTTGATTTCGTGGGCAACTCCGGCCACCAATTGTCCCAGGCTAGACATCTTCTCTTGCTGTACCAGTTGCATTTGGGTTTGCTGCAACTGGCTCAGGGCGTTTCCTAGATAGGTGGCTTGAGTTTGAGCTGCAAAGGCGGTTGCTCGTGTTTGGGCAAGCAGTTCTGCCTGATCGAGAGCGATCGCTACTTGATCGGTGACAGCTTTGAGTAACCGGACTTCGCTATCAGTCCATTGGCGCGAACCGCGACAGTGATGGCAAACAATAGCACCCAATTGACTAGAATGGGTTCTCAGTGGCAGCAACAGCACCGAGGTTACTGCCAGTTGATGCAGCAGGGCGCGATCCTCCGGGGTGAGTGCCTCTGAGGTAGTAGAAACATCCTCAATCCTTAGCATATCTAGATTTAAGATAGTTTCTGCCAGAACGGAGCCTGGGCCAAGGGAAAGTTCCCCCAACGCCATCTGAATCTCTGGGTTAGTCGCTTCGTGAGTCACCATAAAGTTGAACCGATCTTTGTTGGGCAGACACCACACAAAGTCACAGCGATCGACTTGCAACAGACTATGAATCTCATTTACTGCCGTTTGTAAAATCGTGTCCAGATCCAGAGAATTACGGATTTGATTTGCCAGATTAAACAGAATTGAATCTTGTTGACCAACCAATTCCTGAGTAATCAATTGCTGTTTTAGTTGTTTGATTTCCGGGATCGTTTGACGCAGCTTCGTGGTGTTGCGCTTTAGCTCCAATTGCGCTACCACTTGGTGGCTGAGTGTCTGCAATCCTTTTTGTTGTTTCTGACTCAGATCGCGCGGTTCAATGTCCATGACGCAGAGTGTACCCAAGACACAACCGCCAGTTATTACCAGGGGCACTCCGGCATAAAACCGGATATTGGGAGCATTTATAACGAAGGGATTGGTGGCAAAGCGGGGATCGGCCAAGGTATCTGGAATTACAAATACATCTGACTGGCGAATGGTGTAGTTACAAAATGCGAGGTCTCGGCGAATTTCTGTTAATGTGATTCCCACCTTAGACTTAACCAACTGGCGATCGGCTCCGATAAAACTCACCAGTGCCATTGGAGTTTGGCACAGATCGGCTGCCAGTGCTGTTAAGTCATCTAATGCCCGATTGGGTACAGCATCCAAACCCTGAAATTGATACACTGCTTTGAGCCGTGTCAATTCGTTGGTGCAGGCCATCTTTGTGCAGGGGAGCATGGAATCAAGTAATAATTCAGGGATTTTCATAGTTTTATTTTAATTGAGGGGCGATCGCTAATTTGACACTGAAACAGGTACATTTGCAATCGCTACTCTAAGTTTTCTAAAGCTTTAGTTTTTATCAGTTTTTCTTTTTTAGAAATATTTTAAATCAAATTATGAATGCGAGTTTAAGTATAACGCCGTCCATATGCAAATTTTGTTTTTTTGACCGCACAAAAGTTTCCAGTTTATCTAATTCCCTAACGGATGGTATTTTATCCGTTGGCGGTGCCTCCGGTAAGTTTTCGCTAATTTGTTTTACCCAGTTAATTATAGTCGTGCGATCAACCCCTGTCTGACGTTCAATTGCTCTAAAGCTAGCACCATTAACGTATGCTTTTAAGCATTCTATTTTTTTCTCATCTGAGTATCCTTTTGGTGGGCTGTAGACATCAATGAATTGGCGTTAGCGTTCGCGTAGCGTCTCGTAGAGAAGCGGGGCGGAACGCACGTCGCAATTAGTACATATGTAATTCTGTTTACCTCGCCGCCAGCCATTTTTCCTAATCTCAGTACAGCCGCAGTATGGAAAATTCACAGTAGGGCACCTCAATTCCTCCCTCTATTATGCAACCCCGACTTTTCAATAAAGCAGCGAGGGTTCAGTTTTTCTGCCAGACATCTTCTCAAAGCCGCTTTACAACTAGCATACGAGCTTAACTTCTCGCTCATACGCCCAAGATCGGCAATGCCAAAACAAGATATGTAAAGAAGTGACTGCATAAATTTATTGAGCTTGCCCTATAGAAGTTTTGACCTACACTAGCCACTTACTTGTGTAACTTTACTAAAGTTATCTTTTTAAATAAAAGCAATAAATTTATGAGTGATTTACTAAAGCGTTTAGAACATCTATCGCCTCAAAAACGCGAACTTGTGCTGCAAAAATTGTTGGCACAGCAATCTTCTCCAATCAACAATAAACCTAAAGTTCCACGAATTGAATCTGTTAGCACTGATAAATTAATCCCTTTATCTTTTCCTCAACAAAGACTTTGGTTTCTCGACCAAATGGAGGGTAATAGCGCTGCATATAATATGGCTGCTGCGGTAGAAATTACTGGTAATTTGCAAGTATATATCCTCGAAAAAATTATCGCAAAAATCATTCAACGTCATGCAATCATTCGCACTAAATTTAAAACAATTGATGGAAATGCTGTCCAGATAATTACACCTTGTTTAACAATAGCTGTTCCAGTAATTGACTTACAAACATTGCCAGCAGAAGAACAGTTTGCCGAGGTAGAACGTTTGGCAATTGAGGAGCAACTACAACCTTTTGACCTGACAAAAGATTGTTTGTTGCGAGTGACATTACTACATTTGGCATCAGAGTCTTATGTATTGCTAGTAACGATGCACCATATTGTTTCTGATGGCTGGTCGATGGGGGTATTTATTCAAGAGTTTTCCAGTTTATACGCAGCTTTTTCTCAAAATCAACCTTCTCCACTACCAGAATTAGCCATCCAATATGCTGATTTTGCTCATTGGCAAAGGCAATGGTTGCAAGGTGAGGTATTAGAAAATCAACTCAACTACTGGCGGCAGCAGTTAGCTGGTATCCCACCAATATTAGAATTACCTACAGACCGTCCGCGTCCTCCAGTTCAAACCTTTCAAGGTCAAACTTTACATTTTGAACTCAACCAAAATCTTACAAAACAATTAAATATCCTGTGTCAAAAGTCAGGGGCAACTATGTTTATGACCCTGATGGCAGCTTTTGTAACTTTACTGTTCCGCTATAGTAACCAGTCAGATATTGTTATCGGTTCCCCGATTGCTAACCGCGATCGCCAGGAAACACATTCACTAATTGGTTTATTTGTCAATACCTTAGTACTGCGGACTAATTTAGAAGGAAATCCGAGTTTTGCAGAATTACTAGAAAGGGTGCGACAAGTTGCTTTAGATGCCTATGCTCATCAAGATATGCCTTTAGAGAGATTAGTTGAAGCTTTGCAACCAGAGCGATCGCTTTCTCACATGCCTTTATTCCAAGTAGCATTTGCCATGCAGAATGCGCCGATGGGTAAATTAGAATTACCCAACTTGAGCTTAAATCTTTTAAAAATCGAAAATCGCACAGCGAAATTCGATCTGACGTTATCAATGCAAGAAACCGAGTCAGGACTTTTAGGAGAATGGGAATTCAATAGCGATTTATTTGATGCTACGACTATTAGCCGCATGGCAGGGCATTTTCAGACTTTGCTGGAAAATGTTGTGGCTAACCCTCAGCAAAAAATTGCGGAATTATCATTATTAAGTGCTAGCGAGCAGCACCAGCTACTTGTAGAGTGGAACGATACCCAAACTGATTATCCCCAAGGTAAATGCATTCATCAGTTGTTTGAAGAGTGGGTAGAACAAACACCAGATGCAGTGGCGGTAGTCTTTGAGAATCAGCAACTTACTTACCGAGAGTTAAATCATCGCGCCAACCAATTAGCACACCAGTTGCAAAACTTAGGTGTAAAACCAGATGTCCTGGTGGGTATCTGTGTTGAACGTTCCCTAGAGATGATCGTTGGGTTATTAGGGATTCTCAAAGCAGGTGGTGCTTATGTACCTTTAGATCCTAATTATCCGAGCGATCGCTTGGCTTTTATGCTCGATGATGCTCAATTACCAGTGCTATTGACACAACAGCGATTGGTTGAAAAGTTACCACAGCATCAAGCAGTCACAATTTGCCTGGATGCAGACTGGAACCAAATTGCCAACAATAGCAGCTCTAATCCTGTTAGTGCAGTTACCGCTTCCAATTTAGCGTATGTAATTTATACCTCTGGGTCAACGGGTAAACCCAAGGGCGTGATGGTGGCACATACTGGGTTATGTAACTTAGTAATAGCGCAAATTCAGATTTATAACGTCCAAACTGATAGTCGCATTCTCCAGTTTGCCTCCTTTAGTTTTGACGCTTCTATTTTTGAAGTTGTGATGGCTCTGGGAACGGGAGCTAGACTTTACCTGGGAACAAAAGAATCTTTATTGCCTGGTTCATCGTTAATTGAACTATTGCAAAACTACGGCATTACCCACATCACTTTACCACCATCAGCTTTAGCGGTCTTACCTGCCGAAGAACTCCCAGCTTTGCAGAATATTACTGTAGCCGGAGAAGCTTGTCCTCCCGACTTGGTTGAACGTTGGTCTTGTGGTCGGCGTTTCTTCAATGCCTACGGCCCAACAGAAGCGACTGTCTGGTCAACAGTTGCAGAATGCAGCGGTAACATCACTAACAAACCCCCCATTGGTCGTCCAATTGCCAATACACAAATATATTTGCTCGATGGAAATTTGCAACCTGTACCCGTTGGTGTTTCTGGGGAACTGCATATTGGTGGCATTGGATTAGCCAGAGGTTATCTCAACCGTCCTGAGTTGACACAACAAAAATTCATTCTTCACCCCTTTCAAAGAGGCAGGGGAGCAGGGGAGCAGGGGAGCAGGGGGGAAACAGAAGACCAATCCTTTAATTCCAAACGCCTCTATAAAACTGGGGATTTGGCACGTTATTTACCTGATGGTAATATTGAGTACTTAGGACGTATCGACCATCAAGTTAAATTACGCGGCTTTCGCATTGAATTAGGAGAAATTGAAGCTTTACTCAGCCAACACCCAGGCGTAATTCAAAATACAATCATCGTCCGTGAAGATATCCCTGGCAGTCAACGTTTAGTTGCTTATACAGTTCCTAATTCAGACCAAGTACCAACAATTAGTGACCTGCGACGATTCCTGAAGGAACGGCTACCTGAGTACATGGTACCGTCGGCTTTTGTGATGTTAGATACTCTGCCTTTAACACCAAACGGCAAAGTAGACCGTCGGGCATTACCTGCACCAGAATCCCGTCCTGAGTTGGAAGTCAACTTTGTAGCTCCACGTACCCCACAAGAAGAAAAGTTAGCAGCGATATGGGCGGATGTGTTGAGATTGCAGCAAGTTGGGATTCACGATAACTTCTTTGAAATTGGTGGCGATTCTATCCTGAGCTTGCAAATTATTGCCAGAGCCAACCAAGCCGGAATTCAATTAAATATCAAGCAGTTATTTCAGCATCAGACAATAGCTGAGTTGGCTGCTGTGGCAAACACGACACAGAGCATCAAAGCAGAACAAGGTTTAGTTACAGGTTCCTTACCATTAACACCTATCCAGCATTGGTTTTTTGCACAAAATCTACCTCAACCAGCCCATTTTAATCAGTCAGTGTTGTTGGAAGTACCAGCAGACCTGAAACCAGAAATATTAGAACAAGCCTTGCAGCAATTATTATTGCACCACGATGCTTTACGTTTGAGATTTATCCAAGAAGGGGAAAGCTGGTTACAAACTAATGCTGATGCTGATGGTACAGTAACTTTAACTTGTGTAGATTTATCAGCCATGTCTGCGACAGGGCGAAGCGCGATCGCCTCACAAGAAAAACAAGCAGCCCTAGAAACTACTGCTAACAGGCTACAGGCTAGCTTAAATCTGTCACAACAGTTAATGCAAGCTGCCCTGTTCAACTTTGGTGCCGAACAACCCGCTAGATTGCTGATCGTTGTGCATCACTTAGCTGTGGATGGTGTTTCGTGGCGAATTTTGGTAGAAGACTTATTTAATGCTTATCAACAACTAAATCGGGGAGAAACAATTCAACTTCCAGCCAAAACATCTTCTTTCAAAGAATGGTCGCATCGTTTAGTTGAATATAGCAACTCAGAAGCACTCGCAGCCGAAATAGACTTTTGGTTGGCTCAGTCATCCGGCTCTACTTCTTTGCCTGTAGACTATACTCAAGCAGTTAATACCGTTGTTTCATCCGCACAAGTTTCGGTATCTCTCAACGAAGAACAAACCCGTGCTTTGCTGCAAGAAGTTCCTGCTGTTTACAATACCCAAATTAACGATGTGTTGTTAACTGCTTTGGTACAAAGTTTTGCTCAATGGACTGGTGAATCTTCCCTACTCGTTGATGTTGAAGGTCACGGACGAGAAGAACTGTTTGCAGACATCGATTTGTCGCGCACTGTCGGGTGGTTTACTTGCCTTTTCCCCATTAAATTAGAATTGGCAGCGATGTCTGCGACAGGGCGAAGCGCGATCGCCGATGCTGGTAAAACTTTAAAATCAATTAAAGAACAACTACGCCCTTGCCAAAAACGGGGTATTAACTACGGGATTCTCCGCTATCTCAGCCCCAATTCAGCAATTCGCCATCAACTCGCAACTGTACCCCAAGCAGAAGTTAGTTTCAACTACTTGGGACAATTTGACCAATTATCGGAATCTGGATCGTGGAAATTGACCCAAGAATCTGCTGGTGCAGAGCAAAGTACATTAGGCGATCGCACTCACTTACTAGAAGTTAACGCCTTAGTAGCATCAGGTAAGCTGCAACTTAATTGGACTTATAGCCAAAACATTCACCAACAATCGACTATTGAGGCTTTAGCTGCTGGTTTCATCAATGCACTAACAGATATTATCAATCACTGTCAGTCTGCTAATGTTGGTGGTTATACACCTTCAGATTTTCCCGAAGCTGAGTTAACTCAAAAATATCTGGACAATTTGATTGCAGAAATGGCAATCCGTGACACAGCCAGCAAAAAGAAAAATATTGAGTCGATTTATCCCCTTTCCCCGATGCAGCAAGGTATTCTCTTTCATAGCCTGTATGACCCAGAGTCTGGGGTGTATTGCGAACAGTTAAGCTGCACTCTCCACGGATATATTAATCCAACAGCCTTTGCCCAAGCTTGGCAACGAGTAGTTGAGCGTCATCCAGCTTTGCGTACCTTCTTTGTCTGGGATAATCTTGACAAGCCGCACCAAGTCGTTTGCAAAACTGTAAATCTACCTTTTGCTGCTGATGACTGGTGTTCTCTATCGCCTACCCAGCAACAAGAACAACTTATAGCTTTTCAGGAAGCAGATAGAAACAAGGGTTTTGAACTTAACCAAGCTCCCTTGATGCGTTGTAGTCTCATCCAAACAGCAGATGATACTTACGAATTTGTCTGGACTTTCCATCATTTGTTGATAGATGGATGGTCTTTACCTGTCGTGGTTCAAGAAGCTTTTGCTTTCTATGAAGCTGCGAATCAGGGCAATGATTTATATCTAAAAACCCCCCGTCCCTTCCGAGATTATATAACTTGGTTGCAACAACAAGACCTTTCCCAAGCCAAAGAATTTTGGAAGCGATCGCTTCAAGGTTTTACAGCCCCAACTTTGCTAATTGCAGATAAGTCTGTTGTTCACAATTCCCAGCAAAAGCAAACTTATCACGAGCAGCATATTCAATTACCACAAGCATTAACAACTACGCTGGAATCTCTAGCTAGACAACATCAACTGACTCTTAACACTGTAGTACAAGGAATTTGGGCACTGTTACTCAGCCATTACAGCAGTCAAAAAGATGTAGTATTTGGCACAACTGTATCCGGTCGTCCTCCATCTCTTGTGGGTGTAGAAACTATGGTAGGCATGTTTATCAATGCGTTACCAGTACGGGTACAAGTATTAGAAGATTCTCAAATATTACCTTGGCTGAAAAATTTACACATACAGCAGGTAGAACGGGAGCAATACTCTTATACTCCTTTAGTGGAAATTCAACGGGTAAGTGAAATAGCTAGCGGCACACCAATGTTTGAGACTAACGTCGCATTTTATAATTACCCAGTAGATCCTGCTTTGCAAAATTCCAATAGCGGCTTAAAAATTGACAACATCAGTAATTATGAACGCACAAAATATCCTTTGATGTTAGTAATTATGCCTGGTGAAAATTTATCTGTGGGACTGAGCTATGAAGGCAACCGCTTTTCTCACGATACTATTGCTGACATTCTAGACAACTTTGCAACTGTCGCTAACAAAATTACTGAACAGCCTGATGCTAAGTTGAAAACATTAGCAGAAATACTTGTTCAAGCAGACAAACAAAAACAACTCATCAAAGACCAAAAAATGGCAGCAACAGCAATTAATAAGTTGAACAAATTCAAGCGTAAATCCGCTTAAGTTTCTGGCGTTGCTAATCAAGTGTAAATGTTCCTCACGCAGAGAAGCAAAACATAATCTTTTATCCTCTGCGTGAAACAAAAAAATCTATTAACCAACACGAATCAAAATGAACGACTTAGAACTAACAATAAATAGCATCAAAAAGCTACAAATCGGCAAGCGCAAAGTAGTTGAAAAATTAGTCAACATAGAACTGCTCAACTCAGCTAATCCTCTACCGTTAGTCATTTCCCCTGCTGTAGATGGCGTCAATTTAATCAATTGGACACAGCAAAACCGCGATCTGATTGAAACTAATTTACTGACAAATGGTGGTATACTCTTCCGAAATTTCCATGTCAATACAGTTGAAGATTTCCAAAGGTTTGTGAAGGTAGCTTCAACCGGAGAACTCTTAGATTACACCTATCGTTCAACGCCACGCACAGAAGTAAGCGATAAAATCTACACTTCAACTGAATATCCCGCAGATGAAGCAATTCCCCTACATAACGAAAATGCTTACTCTCCCATTTATCCTATGAAGATATGGTTTTTCTGCGTTAAAGCATCTGAAATTGGCGGAGAAACACCAATCGCTGATAGCCGTAAAATTTTTGAACGCATCAACCCGTCTATCAAAGAACGGTTTATCGAAAAGAAAGTTATGTATGTGCGAAATTATGGCGATTTAGATTTGCCTTGGCAAGAAGTTTTTCAAACCACAAATAAATCTGAGGTAGAAAGTCATTGCCGCAAGTTGGGTATCTCTTTTGAATGGACAGGTAACAATACCCTCAGAACAAGCCAAGTTTGTCAAGCTATTGCCAGACATCCAAAAACTGGTGAAATGGTATGGTTTAACCAAGCTCATTTGTTTCATATTTCCAGCTTGAAAGCAGAAATACGCGAATCATTGTCGGCATTACTCAAAGAAGATGAATTTCCTCGCAATGCCTATTATGGTGATGGTTCTCCTATTGAAGTCTCTGTTTTAGATGAAATCCGGGAAATATATCGCCAAGAAGCAGTTATTTATCCTTGGCAGGAAGGAGATATATTGATGCTGGACAATATGTTGGCAGCACATGGACGGATGCCATTCGTCGGCAAAAGAAAAATTGTAGTTGCGATGGCAGAATCTTGTTAAAGCAGTTTTCTTTTGCTTTTTTTCAACGCAAAGGTACGCGGAGGTTAGCGCAAAGGTACGCAGAGGGTTTTTAATGTTATCCTCCCAAATGCTTATTAGGTAAGTATTTGGGAGTTTTTGTTTAAAATCTGGCAACTTACAGCATAAATTGATTTGACTACCCCTATTAAAACATTGATGCAGGTGCGACTTCGTTCAATTTACATAACTTGTATCGCCAGTATTGATTAATTGAAAAGGATTTCAATTTTATGCACGCTGAAATGACCAATTTGATTCGCATTTCTCCTCAGCAAAAGCATTTATGGTTGCAACAAAAGGATAATTATCAAGCTTACTGTTCCCAAATTGCGATAAATATCGGAGGTAATCTTAACCCTGATATTCTTAAATTAGCTTTAGCAAATATCAGCGATCGCCACGAAATATTTCGCACTGCTTTTCATTCCTTACCAGGTATGAATATTCCATTACAATCAATTAGCGATGCTCCGAAGAGAGCTGCCAAGGGCGATCGCAGCACAATTTCACTTGGAGAAGACGACTGGAGTAGTTTAACTTCTCAAGTACAACAAGCTAAAATTGATGCGCTTTTCCAAGATCAAAGCCTCCGAGTTTTTGATTTTGAACAAGCCGCAAGTTTACATTTTATCTTAAGTAAATTAGCTTCAGACAAGCATATACTGTTTATCAGCTTGCCTGCTTTATATGCAGATATAACAACACTCAATAATCTTATATGTGAAATCGGTCGTTCTTATACAGCATGTTTACACGGCGAAGAACTATCAGATGAAGCGATGCAATATGCAGATATTTCTGAATGGCTAAATGAATTATTAGAGTCTGAGGAGACAGAGACAGCAAGAACTTATTGGCATCAGCAAGATATTTCTTCTGTATTAAATTTGCGAATTCCCTTTGAAAGTAAAAATGTCAATCAGTCATCTGGAGAAATTGTATTTGTACCTCAATCGCTCTTTTTGAAGGTTAATCGAGATACGGTAGAAAAACTGGAAATATTGCAAGAAAATTATCAAACTTCAATTGAAGCAATTTTATTAGCTTGTTGGCAAGTACTACTTTGGCGGTTAAGCGGTCAGTCTGATATTGTGATTGGGACTGCTAGCGATGGACGCGAATATGACGAATTAAAAGAAGTTTTAGGACTTTTAACTAAATATTTGCCCACTCATTCGCACTTAGAGGATACTTTAAAATTCTCAGAACTTATGGAAAAAGTTTCTGAGTCTTTTCGTTTTGCCAAACAATGGCAAGAGTATTTTGACTGGGAACATCTAACCGCTACAAATGAGAAATTTGCTTCTCGTGCATTTTTTCCTTTCTGTTTTGATTTTACAAAACAATCACAGAGCTATGTAAATGCTGATATTTCCTTTTCGGAATCTAAAAAATCCGCCAACGTAGAGAAATATCAAATTAAGCTCTCCAGTGGCTACAGCCAAAATAATTTATTTTTGAATTTTGATTACGATTCTAGTTTAGTTTCAGAGGATAGTATCAAAATCATTGCTGGACAATATCTGACATTAATAGAAAGTGTCACTCATAATCCAGAAGCAGCAATCATTGATTTAAATATGATTGGTGAAAGCGATCGCCAAAAACTATTGATTGATTTTAACAATACAAAAACAGAATTTCCACAAGATAAATGTATCCATCAACTATTTGCAGAACAAGTAGAACGCACACCCAAGAACATCGCCATTGAATTTAATAACGAGCATCTCACTTATGCACAATTAAACGCCAAGTCCAACCAGCTAGCGCATCAACTACAAAAGTTGGGAGTAAAACCAGAAGTATTGGTAGGAATTTGTGTAGAACGTTCCTTAGATATGCTGATTGGTATCCTTGGTATCCTCAAAGCAGGTGGTGCATATATACCATTCGATCCCACATATCCCCAAGAACGCCTGGGATTTATGTTAGAAGATGCTCAAATTCCTATACTGTTAACTCAACAAAGACTTGTAGATAAGTTTGTTGAACATAACACCCGTTTAATTTGTCTCGATCGAGATTTGCCAGAAAATGCCACACTCAGCATTGAAAATCCTGTAAGCGAAGTCACGCCGGAAAATTTAGCTTATATAATCTATACCTCTGGTTCTACAGGAAAACCCAAGGGAACTATGATTCCTCACAGAGGTTTAGTTAATTACCTGAGCTGGTCTACAAATGCGTATGCGATCGCCCAAGGTTACGGCGCTCCAGTACAATCTTCCATAGGGTTTGACGCAACGATTACCAGCTTATTCTCACCGTTATTGGTCGGACAAAGGGTAGTACTGTTGCCTGAGAAGGAAGAAATTGAAGCATTGTCAGCACTTTTGCAGTCTGATAAAAACTATAGCTTGGTTAAAATTACTCCAGCTCACCTAGAAATGCTCAATCAGATGTTACCTAACCACGAAGGTGTAACGAAAACGAGAGCATTAATCATCGGTGGTGAAGCATTATTGGGTAAAAACTTGAAATTTTGGCGCGATAATGCTCCAAATACCAGAATAATTAACGAATACGGCCCAACCGAAACTGTTGTTGGTTGTTGTGTTTATGAAGTTAGCGAACAAACTTCTTTATCAGGTGCAATTTTAATAGGTCGTCCTATTGCGAATACTCAACTTTACTTGCTTGATAAAAATCAAAAACTTGTACCAATTGGTGTTCCCGGCGAACTATACATTGGTGGTGCGGGAGTAGCTAGAGGTTATCTCAACCGTCCAGAATTAACACAACAGCGATTTATTCCCAACCCTTTCAGCGATGAACCTAATTCTCGCCTATATAAAACAGGGGATTTAGCGCGATATTTACCTGATGGTAATATAGAGTACCTCGGACGCATTGACCATCAAGTTAAAATTCGCGGCTTCCGCATTGAACTAGAAGAAATTGAGTCTTTACTAGCGCAACATCCCTTAGTCAATTCTGTCACCGTGATTGCCAGGGAAGACCAACCTGGAGACAAACGTTTAGTAAGTTATATTGTTCCTCAAGAGCAAGCCCCAACAAGTAGCGAACTGCGCCAATTTTTACAGGAAAAGTTACCCGAATACATGATACCTTCTGCCTTTTTAATGTTAGAGGTAATACCTCTAACCGCTCATGGCAAGGTAGACCGGCAAGCTTTACCGCAACCCGATACATCTCGTCTCGGTACACTCAAAACCGAATTTTTAGCACCACAAGATGATTTAGAACAGAAATTAGCTAATATTTGGGAAAATCTACTCAACGTCCATCCTGTAGGAGTAAAGGATAATTTCTTCGATCTGGGCGGTCACTCGCTGTTAGCTGTACGCTTAATGGCTCATCTTAACCAAGAGTTTGGTAAAAACTTGTCTTTAGCGACACTTTTCCAAAATCCTACAATTGAAAAACTGGCTAATATTCTTCGCCTAGAAACAGAAATATTATCTTGGTTTGCCTTGGTAGAAATTCAAAAAGGTAATTCCAAGTATCCTTTTTTCTGCTTACCTGGGGGTGGCGGCAATGTCCTCTATCTACATAATTTAGCTCGTTATTTAGGGGAAAACCAAACATTTTATGGATTGCAAGCACCTGGTTTAAATGGGGAATCAGAACCATTGATTTGTGTTGAGGATATGGCAGCTTATTATATCCAGGCGATAAAAACCGTTCAGCCTGAAGGGCCATATTTTCTTGGAGGTCACTCCTTTGGAGGTATTGTTGCCTATGAAATGGCTCAACAGTTAATCAAATCAGGAAATGAGGTTGCTCTGGTTGCGATTTTAGACGCTCCGGCCCCGGTTGCTAGCGACAAACCCTTATATATTGATGTCGATGATGCAACTAGACTGACCGAAACTGCTCGTCTCATCGAACGCTGGGCAGGCAAAAACCTAGATATATCCTATGAAATACTCCAGCCGCTAGAACTCGACGAACAATTGGATTATCTCAAAGAGCGATTAATCACCGTTGATTTACTGCCTGCTGGTACTGATACAAAGCAAGTGCGTGGTTTGGTGCAAGTTTTCGAGGCAAATCTGCAAGCTAGTATCAAATATTTACCACAAGAAGCTTATCCCAATCGCCTGACTCTGTTGCGAGCTAGCGAAGTGAATGCGGAGGATGCTGCACTTTTAACTGATTTACGCGAAGATCCCGCTTGGGGATGGGGACAGTTTTCCGCTCAAAACATCGATATTCACGTTGTTCCAGGCGACCATATTACGATGATGGCTCAACCTCATATTCTAACTGTTGCAGAACAGCTAGGAATCTGCATTGAGCAAGCAAATGTAGGTAAATAAGGAGTATTGAAATGAGCCAACATCCAAAAAATACAGGAATGCAAATTTTTACCCTCATCTGGTTTGGACAGATGATTTCCCTCATCGGCTCTCAGTTAACTAACTTTGCCTTGGGTGTATGGGTATACCAGCGAACTGGTTCGGTAACACAGTTCGCCCTCATTTCACTATTTACCAGCTTGCCCATGATTCTGATTTCCCCTGTAGCTGGCACGCTGGTAGACCAATTTCCCCGCCGTTGGATGATGGTATTTAGTGACTTAGGAGCAGGTATTTCTACGGGGGTAATTGCGATTTTGTTAGCGACAGATGATTTAGTCATTTGGCACATATACGTAGGCGCTGCCATTAGTTCCTGCTTTAGTGCCTTTCAATGGCCAGCTTATACAGCTGCTACCACTCTCCTTGTCCCGCCACAAAAACTGGCACGCGCCAACGGTATGCTGCAAATCGGGGAAGCAGCTGGTCGGTTGGTTGCACCAATGCTAGGAGGTGTACTGCTGCTGTTTCTCGAAATTGATGGCATTATCTTCATTGATTTTGCCACCTTTGTTTTTGCTCTGAGTACTCTGTTACTAGTTCCGTTTCCCAAACAGTACATTGATAGACATCGCGCCGAAAAAACTCTTTGGTTTAAGGAAGCATCCTACGGCTTGGTATATTTAGTGAAAAGAAGAGGACTGTTTGCACTGCTACTTTTCTTTGCCGTTAACAATTTTCTTGTCGGCATTGTGCAGATGCTAATTACACCTCTAGTCTTGTCTTTTGCTTCAGCTACAGACTTAGGTACAATTATGACCGCTGGTGGTGTGGGAATGCTGGTCAGTAGCGTTCTCATCAGTACAGTAAAATCGCCGCAGCATTTAATTCTCAGTATATTTACTTTTATGCTGCTAGGTGGAATCTGCATTACCTGTGCAGGATTTTATCAATCTGTTTTAGTCTTAGCACTGATAGCTTTTCTATTTTTCTTTGGTCTACCAATTATTAACAGTTCAGCCCAAGTTATTTTCCAAAAGAAAGTACCCTCCAGTCTCCAAGGTCGAGTTTTTGCAACAATCGGAGCGATCGCTAACGCGTCACAGCCTTTTGCTTACACAGTTGCAGGGCCAATGGCAGATAAAATCTTTGAGCCATTAATGACTCCGAACGGACTTTTAGCAGGAAGTATAGGAAAAATTATTGGTGTCGGTCAAGGACGTGGTATTGGTTTGATGTTTATTGTCATGGGAATACTAACTGTATTGGTAACAATTATTGCTTATCAGTATAAATCGTTGAGACTGGTAGAAAAGATTGTGCCCGATGCTATTAACCCAAGTTGCTAAGTAGAAGCAGGAGGCAGGAGGCAGAGGGCAGAAGATAAAACCCAATTACTGACAGGGTTTCACAGGTTGACGTTTTACATTTAATTATGTCCACCTACTTAATTGTACTTCCTTAAGTCATAAAATCCCCTCCAGATGAGAAATACGAGGGGTTTATGCTCAACGAAATAATGCCATCTATACTTAGCACTTAACACTCTTGCTCCCCCAGCTTAACTTTATTAACTGAACCATATTGGGTGGGGAAAGCCATACCACAAGACAATTTGGGATATTTTTTGATTTATCAGTTCCCAAGCAAATGCATAAAAGAATTGGCTTTCCCCCTATCAAGATACAGAGCGAGATGATTCGGAATTGAAGAATATTTACGAATTACAAATCTCAACATCTAAAATTGCACGAATATTAAATGAGGTTGACCTCCAATGGACATTTTTCGCAAACCAATAAACTTTGATACAAAATCTAAAAAGTGGAGGCTAGCTTTAATAGTTCCTGTAGGACTAGCGGCTGTTGGTGTACCAACCTATATTTTTTCCACTAGCTCAAATTTTAATTTGCAATCTACGAAGCAAAGTAATATTGCCCCAGTAGTTCCAGTTCAACAACCTGTAAATCCAACAGTTGCAGCTTTGGGACGTATCCAAACAAAGGATAAAATCATTAACTTATCTGGTCCATCAGCTTTGCAAACTGCTAGGTTAGATCGGGTTGTGGTAAAAGAAGGCGATAATGTTCGTCGCGGACAATTAATTGCTGTTCTTGATAACGTCAGTCAACTGCAAACAAGCCTAAATAAAGCACAAATAGGTGTTCGAGTTGCTCAAGCGCAACTGATGCAAGCTAAAGCGGGGACTACAAAACAAGGAGAAATTGCCGCTCAACAAGCACGCATTGCAGATTTAGAAGCGCAGTTTCAAGGAGATATTAACATTCAAAAAGCTAAGATTGCTGGATTGCAAGCGCAGTTGAGAAATGCCCAGACGGAATATGCACGCTTTCAATCTTTATACGACCAAGGAGCTATATCTGCGGTCACTAAAGATACTAAAGTTTTAGCAGTAGAAACTTTGCAAGCACAATTCAAAGAAGGTAAAAGTTCTCTCAACCAAACTTTATCGTCGTTTCCCAATCAGATTAGACAAGCTAAAGCTAGCTTGGAAGAGTTAAAAGAAGTTCGTCCTGTAGATGTGCAGGTTGCTCAAAGCGAGTTGGAAAAAGCAAAAGCAGCTGTTATGGAAGCCAAAGCTAACTTAGATTTAGCTTACGTGAAAACCCCAATGGGTGGAAAAATTTTAAAAGTTAATACTTTTCCGGGAGAAACTATTAGTGAAAAGGGAATAGTCGATCTAGCTCAAACTCAAACTATGTATGTAGTTGCAGAAATTTACGAGACTGACATTAACAAAATTAAAGTAGGTCAAAAAGCTTTGATATCGAGTATTGCATTACCTAGAAAATTTTCTGGAACCGTTGAAACAATAGGTGTCCAAATAGGTAAGAGAAATGTTGTCAACAATGACCCAGCCATCAATATAGATTCAAGAGTTGCAGAAGTAAAAGTTCGCTTAAATCCCAATGATACTGACGAAGCCGCTAAGTTTATTAATCTGCAAGTCAATGTCAAATTAGAAACTGATATCAATAGTTAAGTTAAATTAATAGATAAATACTAAAATATGAGCGCTACAACACCAGTTGCTTGGTTACAATTAATTCATCGCAAATCCCGACTAGTAGTAACAATTACTGGCGTTACTTTTGCTGTGATGTTGATGTTTATTCAATTGGGTTTTCGAGACGGTCTTTTTGAAGATGCTGTTGTATTCCATAAAAAAATACAAGCAGATTTAGTACTGTTACATCGCGATACCGAGCGCTTTTTTGATATGAAAGTCTTTCCACGACGCTATTTGTATAACATCTCAGCGGTTGATGGCATCGCATCAGTTAATCCTTTCTATTTTTCCGTTACAAATTTCAAAAATCCTGAAACTTTTGTCAATAGACCAATCGCTATTGCTGGTTTTACACCTGATCAACCTGTTTTTAATTTGCCAGAAGTAAATCAACAGAAAGAACTGATAAAAGCTGCTGACACTATACTATTTGATAGACTTTCTCGACCTGAATTTGGCCCAATCGTTGCAGAATTAGAAAAGCATGGAGAAGTAATAACAGAAGTATCTAATCGCCAAATAAAAGTGAGAGGATTATTTTCTCTAGGAGGTGGGGTGATGACAGCTGATGGTGTAATCATCACCAGTGATTTAAACTACTCTGAGATTTTAAACCACCCATTAGAAAAAGTTCAGATGGGAGTCATTCAAGTTAAACCTGGTGTTGACCCTGAAAGTATAATCAAAAAAATCTCAAAAGACTTACCTCAAGACGTGAAATTAATGACTCTAGAAAATTATATCAAACTAGAGAAAGACGTTTTAGCACAATCTACACCTATAGGATTTATTTTTAATATGGGTACTGTGATTGGCTGTGTATTTGGTGGCATTATTGTTTATCAAATTCTATACACACAAATTTCTGATAGCTTATTTATCTATGCAACATTTAAAGCTATTGGATACGCAAATTCTTACTTGGTAAAGGTGGTTTTACAACAAGCAATTTTAATGTCCTTGATTGGATATATCCCTGGATTTGCTGTTTGCATGTATCTCTATAACTTTGTTCAAGAGGCTACCCGTTTACCAATGATTATGACTATTACTAGGGGTGTAACAGTCATGTTGCTCACAATTGTTATGTGTTCTCTTGCAGGAATGTTAGCGATGAATAAACTTCGTTCTGCTGACCCTGCCGAACTTTTTGGGTAAAGTCATACCATCATTAATAACCTTAGAATTTTCGGAATATTTACACCACAAATTTATCTATCCTCTAATTTTGAGGTAATCATTATGTCACAAGGTTCTATCATATCTGTTCAGCATCTCAACCACTATTTTGGCAAAGGCTCGTTACGAAAACAGGTTTTATTTGATGTTAGCTTGTCAATTCAATCTGGTGAAATTGTAATTTTGACTGGCCCTTCTGGCTCAGGTAAAACAACTTTATTAAGTCTAATGGCTGGTTTACGGAGTGTGCAAGAAGGTAGCGTGAAAGTTTTGGGAAGGGAAATATATCGAGCTAGCAATCACAAGCTATTACAACTACGCCGTCAAACTGGATATATTTTCCAAAAACATAATTTAGTACCTTTTCTAACTGCTAGTCAAAATGTACAAATGACTATGGAATTGGCTCGAAATATGTCTCGTAAAGAAATGTGTAACCGAGCAGAAGCAATGTTGGAAATAGTAGGTTTGAATCACCGCATTCATTATTATCCTGAGCAACTTTCAGAAGGACAAAAACAACGTGTGGCGTTTGCACGAGCGCTAGTTACTCAACCTAAATTAATTCTTGCTGACGAACCAACAGCATCGCTAGATAAAAACAGTACTCATACAGTTGTTGAAATTTTAAAAGAATGCGCCAGATATCAAGGTTGTTCCATTCTTTTAATTACTCATGATAATCGGATCCTTGATATGGCTGACCGCATCATTCACATGGAAGATGGTCAGTTAAAAAATGATGTACGCGCTGCCTAATAAGTTGTAGACAAAAATTCATAAGGTCAAATAAAACTTGATTTCTAGAGACATTAACCGTAAGGTTTATATTTACATCTAACTAAAGTAAAGCTAAATTATCTATGACAATTTAACTGCTTGGCATGGCCATACTAGCAGTATATTTTTGATACATATGTTCTTTAGCGTTTGTTTTCCCATGAAGGAGGAAAGTTTTATTTATTCGCTAAATATCTGTTTTCTGCATAATTCTTGAGGATGCAACACTATTAAATAAAAAAATAATGTTTGCTCCAAATTAATCGGGTATTAGAAATGATTACAAAAATTGAGTCAGGAACTTTAATAAATAACCGTTATCAGATTCAGAAATTTCTTGGTAAGGGAGGATTTGGACGAACTTACCTAGCATTAGACAATCAGCGATTTGATGAACCTTGTGTTTTGAAAGAGTTTGTACCAACAGCGTCAAAAGCAGAAAATCTACGGAAATCCCAGGATTTATTCGAGCGTGAAGCAAAAGTTTTATACCAGATTCAGCATCCTCAAGTCCCCAAATTTTTAGCTTGGTTTACAGATAACCAACGAATCTTTATTGTTCAGGAATATATTAACGGCAAAACTTATTCTGAAATTTTCTCAGAACGCTTGGTGCAGACAGGTCAGCCTTTTTCTGAAATAGAAGTGAGAACATGGCTGACAGATGTATTGCCAGTTTTAGACTATCTCCACGAACGTAAAATAATTCATAGAGATATTTCACTAGAGAATATCATGCTACCTCATAATCAATCTAAACCTGTGTTGATTGATTTTGGCACAGTTAAAGAAAATTACACGCAGATTATGTCTGCTGATTCTCTAAACTTTTATAACTCAATTCGTATTTCAGTAGTTGGAAAGTTTGGTTATTCTCCACCTGAGCAGTTACGTTTAGGATATTCCTATCCTTCTAGTGATATCTATGCACTTGGTGTTTGTACAGTGATTCTTTTAACTGGAAAAATGCCACATGCTCTCTTAGATGAATCACTAAATTGGCAATGGCGTTCTCAAGTCAATATAAGCGATGATTTTGCCAAAATTATCGAAAAAATGTTAGTAGAAGAACCAAATGCACGCTTTCAGTCAGCTAAAGAAATTCTCCTTGTCTTGAATAATCTAGACAGTAGTTCATCTGTTTTACCTCGTTTTGACTTCAAAATCACATCTCCGATAAAGGCTATTAAGATTCGTAGACAAAAAAAAGAAACTAATAAGGCATTAGAAGAATTATTAATTTTACAAAGTTTAGAACGAAATCTGAGACAATCTAATAATATAAATGAAAATATTAGTCTGCAAAAACCTATTTATCTCAACTTAGATTTATCAGAGTATATAAACCAAAAATCGAGTGTTAATTCTGAGTCTTCTACTCATGCCTTGATTAAAAATTCGACGATACTTACAAAAATTAATAATTTTTTAACGAAAATAATTACTAAAGAAGTAGCAGAAAATAATGAACGTAATAACAAAATTTATATTCAACTTAACATACATAAATTTCTGGAGAATTATTCGGTAACTAGTAATTTACAGCTTTTTGAACTTATCAAGAAAGAATATACTAACTTTGTTGGACCAATTGCACAGCTAATTATTAATCAAGTACTAGTAAGTTTTCCAGATTGTTCTACCAAACAAATTATTGAAATATTAACAGCAGAAATTCCTGAAAAATTAATGGCGGAACAGTTTCAAAAGCAGATGTATAAGATAATTGAATCAAAATTGCATATTTTACAAACTACTGAATAAGTAGCTGTCATCAACTGGATGCCAGAATAACTTTTGTAGGCGATCGCAGCTCCCAAAGCGCTTTAAATCTAGGGTTTTTCGCCACATCAATATTTATAAGTTAACTATATCGCTTATAAATCCTTTATAAATTACTTAATATTTTATTTTTTACTCTTTTCCTTCAAAGACGCTATATGAAAAGCGATGGCGGAGGCGTTCGACAAATTATTTAGGGCTTTATATATTTATTAATATTTGCTATTTACGGTTATCTTTTCTAAAAACTGCTTTTTACTTGCATAATTTTATAGATTAGATCGGTAATATACATTGTAAGCAACTCTCTTAATTTTTTGAATGAATTTACTCATCTTAGTTATATATTAGAGTAGAAAAATGAACTTTTTAGTATTGGTTAATCAGCAGCAAGAAGAAATACAAATTGTTGATGAAAGTAACCTCAACCTAAATAAACATTCTGTCAGGAACATAATTAGTATTCGAGGTGCTAATTATTCCACTCAAACTATTGAAAAAGCCGTAAATCAAAGCCATCCTTCCTTAAGACAAAATGCAGGAGTGGCATTTACCGTCGAAGTTAATTATCAAGAACGACTAGTAGTTATTCAAGAAGTCAAAAGAACCTATTCACGTATTCTTAACGTGGATGAAGTAATTCAAGCTATCCGTTTTGCTGTGTTGGAAGAACATGGATTGCAAATATATGCTGTAGTACTTCTAAAGGCAACTAGTCTCCCAAAAGACTCTGATGGAAAGATTGACCGTCAAACTTGTCAGAAAATTTTTCTGAATGCAAGTTTGGATGCAATCCATACTTGGACAGTAAACCCTCAACAAGATTTGCAGCAACTACAGGCAGATGTAGATGCTTTGTTAGAAAACATACAAATGTCTCAACAGGCACAGTTCAAAGTCTCTTAACTTCACTATTAATTACAAACTCCGTCCATTACTAGATTTCTTATAAGGAAAAAGCAAATGATTACTAGCCTCAACAATTTTGCCAATAAAAATAATGTTAACTTTTCTACTTTAATAGACCTTTTAACCTATAGAGCGCATAATCAACCTGAGCAAACAGCTTATACTTTTCTTGTTGATGGAGAAACAGAAAGCGTTAACTTAACTTATCAAGAATTAGATCGAAAAGCACACGCGATCGCTACTCAACTTCTGCAACAGGGAGTACCAGGTTCGCGGGCTTTGTTACTGTATCCACCTGGACTAGAATTTATCGCCGCCTTTTTTGGTTGTTTATATGCTGGTTTTGTCGCAGTTCCAGCTTATCCACCCCGACGCAATCAAAAAATGTCTAGGCTACAGGCGATCGTATCTGATGCTGAAGCGGTAGTAGCATTGACTACAGAATCTATATTGACAACCATCTCGCCTCAATTAGCTGAAAATATTACATTGGCGGTGATACCCTGGATCGCAACTGATAGTATTAACATCGGTATAGTTGAAAATTGGCAGCATCCAAATGTCAATAGTGATACTTTGGCTTTTCTGCAATACACTTCGGGTTCTACTGGCACACCGAAAGGAGTAATGATTACCCACGGTAATTTATTGCATAATTCCCAACTAATCTATAACTTTTATCAACACACACCCCAAAGCCAAGGTGTAATTTGGCTGCCACCATATCACGATATGGGATTAATTGGTGGGGTTTTGCAACCGATATATGGTGGTTTTCCAGTAACGCTGATGGCGCCGGTTGCTTTTCTGCAAAAGCCTTTCCGTTGGTTGCAGGCGATTTCTAATTACAAAGCAACTACCAGTGGCGGCCCAGATTTTGCTTATGACCTCGCCTGTCGCCAAATTACCCCCGAACAACTAGCAAGTCTTGATTTGAGTAGTTGGAAAGTTGCGTTTACAGGTGCTGAACCGATACGGGCCGAAACACTGGAACGTTTTGCCGAAACTTTTGCTCCTTGCGGTTTCCGTCAAGAAGCTTTCTATCCTTGTTATGGGATGGCGGAAACGACTTTAATTGTATCTGGCGGTTTAACATCTGAAGTTCCAATTGTTCGTCATATTCAAACCACAGCTTTGTCACAAAACCAAGTCATAGATACTACTGCTGAAGCTGGCGGCAAAGCGATTGTTGGTTGCGGTAAAAGTAGCCCAGACCAAAAAGTATTGGTTGTAAATCCCGAATCATTTATGCCTTGTGCAGATGGACAGGTGGGAGAAGTTTGGGTATCAGGGCCTAGCGTTGCTCAAGGTTACTGGAATAATCCCGAACAAACAAAAAATACTTTTCATGCGTATCTTGCAGACAATACAACTGGCCCTTTTTTGCGGACTGGAGATTTAGGCTGTTTACAGGATGGTGAGTTGTTTATCACTGGCCGTCTCAAAGATTTAATTATTATCATGGGTCGCAACCATTATCCGCAAGATATTGAATTCACCGTGGAAAATTGTCATCCGGCACTACGTCCTGCTAGTGGTGCAGCTTTTGCAGTCGAAATCAATAACTCAGAAAGGTTGGTCATAGTCCAAGAAGTCGAACGCTCTCATCTCCGCAAACTCAACGCTGATGAAGTCATAGCAGCAATTCGTAAAGCTGTAGCCGAACACCATGACTTGCCAATTCATGCCATTGTCTTAATTAAAACAAACAGTTTGCCCAAAACTTCTTCTGGCAAAGTGCGACGCAGTACCTGCCGAACTGAGTTAGAAGCTGGTACTCTTGATGTAGTTGCCCAGTGGAGTGCTGATGCTCCCAACAAAACGCAAGAAGCAATTGCACCACAAGTAGAACAAACAGTAAACACCGAAGCGATCGCAGCTTGGTTAGTTGCAAAAGTTACTGAACAATTGCAATCTCCCCAGGAAATTAATATTGACGAACCGCTTGCACAATACGGGCTGGGTTCCTTGGCAGCCGTGAGAATTTCTGGAGAATTACAAGAATGGTTAGGACGGGAACTTTCACCGACGCTGTTATATGATTACCCTTCTATCGCTGTTTTGGCACAATATTTAGGTGATGGAGTGCCACAACCGAAGATAATAGCGCAGCAGCAAACAGAAAATAATGCGATGCCTTCTCTACGAGAGGCTTCTCTTTCAGAGACGCTAACGCGAACGCCAACGGCGGGCGGAGCCATCGCGATCGTTGGTATTGGTTGCCGTTACCCTGGTGCTAATAACCCAGAAGCTTTTTGGCAATTACTCCGTAATGGTGTTGATGCTATTAGTGAAGTACCTAAACAGCGATGGAATATCGATACTTTCTACGATCCAAACCGTGCAACACCAGGCAAAATGAATACTCGTTGGGGTGGCTTTTTAGAGCAAGTAGACCAATTTGACGCGCAATTTTTTGGCATTTCCCCACGCGAAGCAGAATCTCTCGACCCGCAACAGAGATTATTACTAGAAGTTAGCTGGGAAGCGCTGGAAAATGCAGCTTATCCACCAGATAAATTAGCAGGAACCAATACAGGTGTCTTTGTCGGGATTAGTAATTTTGATTACTCTCAGTTGCAATCCAAACAAATTACTGGATTAGATGCTTACACGGGTACAGGTAACGCTTTTAGCATCGCCGCTAACCGTATTTCCTATTTGTTAGATTTGCGCGGGCCGAGTTTGGCAGTAGATACAGCTTGTTCTTCATCTTTAGTTGCAGTTCACCAAGCTTGTCAAAGTCTGCGTCAGGGAGAATGCGAACTGGCCTTAGCTGCTGGTGTAAACTTAATTCTCACCCCACAATTGACGATTACATTTTCCCAAGCCGGGATGATGGCTAGTGATGGTCGTTGTAAAACTTTTGATGCCGATGCTGATGGTTATGTCCGGGGAGAAGGTTGTGGTGTAGTAGTTCTCAAGCGTCTTAGCGATGCGCGCCGGGATGGTGATAATATCCTGGCAGTGATTAAAGGTTCGGCAATTAATCAAGACGGACGCAGCAACGGACTGACAGCACCTAACGGCCCAGCCCAACAAGCAGTGATTCGGCAAGCGATGCAAAATGCAGGTGTGTCACCTGATGAAATCGGTTACATTGAAGCCCACGGTACTGGAACCTTTTTAGGCGATCCTATCGAAATCAATTCCCTAAAAGCTGTACTGACGCCAGGGCGATCGCCGGAAAATCCCTGTGTGATTGGTTCGGTCAAAACCAACATTGGACATTTAGAAGCAGCAGCGGGAATCGCTGGTTTAATTAAAACTGTACTATCGCTAGATCGCGAGGAAATTCCACCCCATCTGCACCTCAAACAAGTTAACCCCCACATTTCTTTGGCTGGAACGTTATCCATCCCCACTGTATGTGTACCTTGGCATCGAGACGATAAACGGCGCTTGGCTGGTGTATCTTCTTTTGGTTTCGGTGGTACTAATGCCCATGTAATTTTAGAAGAAGCACCTCTTCAAAAACAAACAGGCGGCGATGAACGGCAGATGCATCTTTTCACACTCTCTGCTAAAAGTGAAAATGCTTTGCGCGATTTAGCACGAGATTATGAAAATTATCTTGGTAATAACCCTGATGCGTCATTAGCAGATATTTGTTTTACGGCTAATACCGGACGTTCTCATTTCGAGCATCGCCTAGTTGCGATCGCTCAATCTAATATCCAATTACAAACGGGACTTGGTGCTTACACGGCTGGTAAAAAAACATCTCAGTTAGAAAACGGTAAAATTAGCGGCAAAAAGCATCCCAAAATCGCTTTTTTATTCACAGGTCAGGGTTCCCAATATCTAAATATGGGTCGCCAACTTTACGAAACTCAACCGACCTTCCGCGCTTGTATCGACCAATGCGATCAAATTTTGCGGTTACATTTAGATAAACCTCTGCTGTCGGTTTTATATCCTAAAACTGAAAGTAGCTGCATCGATGAAACTGCCTATACCCAACCAGCTATATTTGCTGTAGAGTACGCTTTGGCGCAATTATGGAAGTCTTGGGGTGTGGAACCAACAGCAGTAATTGGTCACAGTTTCGGTGAATATGTGGCTGCTTGCATTGCTGGAGTCTTTAGTTTGGAAGTAGGACTGAAGCTAGTTACCGAACGATCGCGCTTGATGGAAGAAATCAAGTCAATCGGTGCGATGGCTGCGGTGTTTGCCAATGAAGCGCAAGTGCAAGCTGTGATTGAATCTTACACAGAACTTACCATATCTGCGGTTAATGCTCCTAATAATATCACCATCTCTGGTGCGATCGCCAAAGTTGAGGCAGCGATCGCCCAATTCACAGCCCAAGGAATTGAGACTCGACGCTTGAATGTATCTCATGCTTTCCATTCTCCTTTAATGGATGAAATGCTTGATGCTTTTGAACAAGTAACAAGCCAAGTCAAATTTCAAGCACCACTGATTCCTTTAGTTTCCAATGTCACCGGGAATTTTCTACCAGCAGGACAAGTACCTGATGCCAAATACTGGCGATGCCATACGCGCCAAGCTGTAAGATTTATGGCAGGGTTGAATACTTTATTGGCAGAAGGTTACGAATTATTCATAGAAATTGGTGCTAAACCAGTTCTTTCTAGTCTGGGTAAACGTTGTCAGCAAAACGAAGATTCGGTTTGGTTGCCTTCTTTGACTGCAAAGCGAGATAATTGGCAAACATTATTGGAAAGTGTATCAGTATTGTATCTGCGAGGAGTAGATATTGACTGGACGGGATTTGAAAGCGATTATTCGCATCAGGTACTTCCAGTTCCTACTTATGCGTTTCAAAGAAAACGTTACTGGGTTCAATCGCAAAATTCGGTTGACAGTACAGCAGGAAATCTCAATAGCAATGGTTCTAAACCTGTTGCTTTTAATGGTGATGCTAGAAGAATACCATCTCAAGCATTGGTAGAAAAAATGCTCAAACAACAACTACAGATTATGTCTGAGCAATTAGAAGTTTTGCGTAGTCATAATTTGTCTACAGACAAATTCTTGCCATTCCAGAATGGAATACGGTCAAGATAAGCCCAAATTTAGCGAAAAATAGAACGGTAAGTCAGTGATTGCATAAATTAATTGACTTACCCCTATGAAAACATAGGCGATATATAGGACTCATTTTATTTTTGCGAAGCTAGGTACACATTTATTTCTTCTCTTCTTTCTTTTATATATAGCCCCTGAAAAAACTAATCAGATTAAATTCCAACCAAGCAATTGATAAAAACTCATGAACACATATACTCTTAACACTGATAATTCTTATTTTCAAGTTCCCAGTCAACCCCATAAATGCCAAAAATTATTAACAGAACTACGTACAATTATTGCAAATTTACTCAAATCCGATCCAGAAGATATTGATGTTCATGCTCATTTTTTAGACATGGGTGCTGATTCAATAGTGCTAATTGATGCCATTCGTCAAATTGAAAATACTTTTGGAATTAAAATTACGATTCGTCAGTTATTTGAAGAACTAACAAACCTGAATGCGTTAGCAAATTATATTGATGAGAGTATACAACAAGAACCTATCAAATCTAAAATTCAAGAACAACCCGAAATATCACCCTCTCAAGCCTCAGAAACGACATCCGAAACATTAGTAGAAATCGTTCTTCGGCAGCAGTTTGAATTGATGTCCCAACAGTTGGAAATCTTGCGTAATTCAAGCTTATCAACAAATTTAAATTCTTCCCCTAGCCCACATAAAGAAACGAAATTTGCCCATAACCCAGTAGAATTACACAACTCAACCGCAAAAAAAGATTTTCCCTCTTCTTTCTGGCGAGTTGAACAATCGTCAGCCAAAATCCTCACCCCACAACAACAACAATATTTAGATTCTCTGATCGCCCGTTATACCAAACGTACAGCAAAATCCAAACAGCGATCGCAAACTTATCGCCCTGTCCTCGCCGACAGAAGGGCTTCTGTCGGATTTCGTCCCGAAACTAAAGAAATCCTCTATCCTATTGTTGGCGATCGTTCTCAAGGTTCAAAAATTTGGGATATTGATGGCAATAAATACATAGATATTTCTATGGGTTTTGGCGTACATCTTTTTGGTCATGATGTTCCCTTTATTACAGAAGCTCTAGAAAATCAACTCAAGCAAGGGACGCAAATCGGCCCCCAATCTCAACTTGCTGGTGAGGTAGCAACTTTAATCTGCGAAATGACAGGAATGGAACGAGTCACTTTCTGTAATTCAGGTACAGAAGCGACGATGACAGCGATGCGTATAGCCCGTGCAGCTACAGGTCGTGCCAAAATTGCTATTTTTAAAGGCGCTTATCACGGTCATTTTGATGGCACCTTAGCCATACCACAAACATCTGAAGACGGAAAATTACCAGCACACCCAATGGTTCCAGGGGTGCTGCAAAATATGGTTGATGATGTTTTGCTTCTGACTTATGGGGCTTCTGAATCGCTTGATATTATCAAAGCCAATGCTCATGAATTAGCAGCAGTTTTAGTTGAGCCTGTACAAAGCCGCAAACCCGATTTACAACCCAAAGAATTTCTGCAACAGTTGCGAGAGGTAACACAACAACTAGATATCACCTTGATTTTCGATGAAGTAATCACAGGTTTCCGCGTTCATCCCCGTGGAGCGCAAGCATGGTCTGGTGTTGATGCAGATATTGTCATCTATGGCAAGTTAATTGGTGGGGGAATGCCAATCGGGGTAATAGCTGGAAAAGCAGCTTATATGGACAAAATTGATGGTGGTATGTGGAACTATGGAGATGAATCTTATCCAGAAGTGGAAACGACATTTTTTGCTGGTACTTTCTCCAAACATCCTTTGACGATGGCAGCAACACGAGCCACACTCCTACACCTCAAAGCCGAAGGAGCTACCCTCCAAGAGCGATTGAATCAACGTACATCACAGTTAGCCGCAACACTCAATACTTACTTTGAACAAGAAAATATCCCTGTACAAATAGTGCATTTTAGCTCGCTTTTTCGCTTTACTTTATCGGGCAATTCTAGCTATCTATATCAGCCTTTAGAAATGGATTTGCTGTATTACTCTTTAATTGCAAAAGGCGTTTATATTTGGGAAGGACGCACCTGTTTTCTATCTACTGCACACACAGATGAAGATATAAATTATGTAATTCAATCAGTCCAAGATAGTGTACAAGAATTACGCACAGCAGGTTTTTTTCCCAAAAAGCTAAAATTATCGATAGTCCAAAAGCAGACATATAACACATCAGACAAATTGAGAAGTTCTGTAGCTTTGGAAGCCCAAATTAAAAGTGAATTAGAACTAAAACCAGCATTCAAAATTCCCCTGAGTGATGCCCAAAAGCAGCTTTGGTTTTTAGCTCAAATTGGTGACAATGGGTCTTTAGCTTACAACATTTCCCTCAATATTCAATTACGGGGTACACTTCATCTAGCAGCCATGCGTCAAGCAGTGCAGCAAGTGATACAACGTAATGAGGCTCTACGTACAACTATCAGCAGTCAAGGCGATTTTCAAGAAATATTACCATCACTGCAAATAGACGTTCCTGTAATTGACTTTTCAAATGTAGAAGATGGCAACTTTCAACTAGCCCAGTGGTTGCAAAATGAAAACCGCGAATCTTTTGACCTCACCAACGGGCCTTTATTCCGCGTTCGGATTTTGAAATTAAAAGACCAATTGCATATATTAGTTGTTAGCGCCCATCACATTATTACTGATGGCTGGTCAATCAGCGTTATCTTGCAAGAAATGATTGCATTGTATTCAGCAACTTGTCAGGGTGATGTTTGCCGGCTAGAACCACCGATGCAATATAGTTCATATCTCGACTGGCATCGTCAATACTGTGAAACAGACGAGATGAAAGCTCATGAATCTTATTGGTTACAGAAGTTTGCCAGCCCAGTTCCAGTTTTAGACCTGCCCACTGACCGTCCTCGCCCACTAATCAAAACTTATCAAGGTGGCAGACAACAGTTACAGCTTGACAGTAGCTTAAGTGGTGCCATCAAACAATTCAGCAAGCAAAACGGTTGTACCCTATTTATGATGCTGCTGTCTGCATATACTGTCTTACTCTATCGCTTAACCAACCAAGACGACATTACCATTGGTATTGCTGCTGCTGGACGCTCTCTTGAAGGTAGTGAGCGACTAGTTGGTTATTGCAGCCATCTGCTACCGATACGCGGTCAAATTGTCGGCGATGTGACATTCGTCGAACATCTCAAAACTTGCAAAAGTTTGTTGTTGGATGCCTATGAGCATCAAGATTATCCTTTCGCTAAATTAATTGACAAACTGGGAGTAAAGGCTAGTAGCAGCATATCTCCTTTGGTGAACGCCACCTTTAACCTGGAGCGCCCCGTAGACATTCCCCAAATGTATAATTTGTCAAGTAGCTTGTTACCTCAATCTATAAGTTTTGCTGACTACGATCTAGGCTTGAATGTGACTGAGATTGAAAACGAGTTACTGTTGGAATGTGATTATAATGCAGACTTGTTTGATGCTGCCACTATCGACCGCATACTTGGACATTACCAAACGTTATTGATGGCGATTATTGCCAGCCCCCAAACATCGCTCTCGCAATTATCCTTATTAACAGCAACCGAACGCCATAAAATACTGGTTGAGTGGAATAACACTCAAACCGACTATCCCCAAGATAAATGTATTCATCAAATATTTGCACAACAAGCACAATTGACTCCGAATGCTGTAGCAGTAGAATTTACTGAAGAAAAACTGACCTACCGAGAGCTAAATCAGCGTGCTAACCAATTAGCGCATTTCCTACAAAGTTTAGGTGTAAAACCAGAAGTGCTTGTAGGCATTTGCGTTGAACATTCTGTAGAAATGTTAGTAGCGATGCTGGGTGTTCTCAAAGCTGGTGGTGCTTACGTACCCCTAGACCCGGCTTATCCTCAAGAACGCTTGGCTCATATGCTAGGTGATTCTCAAGCCTCAGTGCTACTGACAAGTGCTGAATTAGAGAGTCAACTGCCTCCACACTCTGCAAAACTAGTACTATTGGATACGGATTGGCAAGCGATTTCTCGTCAATCAATCACGAATCCTGTTAGTGTTGTTGAGCCGACAAATTTAGCCTATGTGATTTATACTTCCGGTTCTACTGGCAAATCGAAAGGGGTACTAATTCCGCACCAAGCCTTAGTAAACCATAACTACGCTATAGCTAAAAATTATGAGCTAAAAGTGAGCGATCGCGTCCTACAATTTGCAAGCTTTAGCTTTGATGTAGCTGCCGAGGAAATATTTCCTACTTGGTTGAGTGGAGCAACTTTGGTACTACGACCAAAGAAAATGTTTGCAGTTGCAGATTTTGTGCAATTTGTCAAAAAACAAGAATTGACTGTCCTAAACCTGCCAGTAGTATACTGGCAAGAGTGGGTTTCCCAAATGCCCCATATCAGCTGGGCAGAAAATGTACGTTTATTGGTTCTTGGTAGCGAAAGAGTCCCATTAGAGCGGTTTATTACTTGGCAACAGCAAGTAGGTAGCAACGTTAGTTGGCGAAACGCTTACGGCCCTACTGAAGCTACAATTACAGCTACAGTCTATGATTCCCAAGTGAGTTTAGAACATCAAACAGCTTCTTCACTGTTTATTGGTCATCCCATAGCTAATACTCAAATTTATATTCTCGACCATCATTTGCAACCAGTGCCTATCGGTGTTGCAGGTGAATTGCATATTGGTGGTAATGGTTTGGCACGAGGTTATCTTAACCGTCCAGAATTAACAGTCGAAAAGTTTATTTTCAACCCCTTTAGTAATGAACCGACAGCCCGCTTGTACAAAACAGGAGATTTAGCCCGCCACAGAAGCGATGGTACTATTGAATTTATCGGTCGAATTGATAACCAACTGAAAATTCGCGGTTTCCGTATTGAGTTGGGAGAAATCGAAGCAGCGCTGAGTCAACATCCACAAGTCAGAGAGTGTGTAGTTATAGCCAGCGACGACCAACTAGATAATCAGCGATTGCAAGCATATATTGTTTTTCATCAAGAGCAAAATGTAGATAGTAGGGAACTGCATCGCTTCCTCAAGCAAAAATTGCCTGAGTACATGTTACCCTCTACTTTCTTCCAAATAGAAACCATACCGCTTACCCCTAATGGTAAAATCGATCGTCTTACTCTAAATCGCTTGGGTGTGTTAATCAACAATATTGAAGTGAATATGGTTTCACCCCGCAACCCTATCGAGGAGTTACTAGCTTCTATTTGGGCTGAAGTTCTAAACTTAAAACAAGTCGGTATCCACGATAATTTCTTTGAATTGGGAGGCAATTCGCTCTTAGCTATGCAACTTGTAAATCAGATCAACGAAGCCTTCTTGATAGAGTTACCGTTGCGTAGTTTATTTGAATGCTCGACAATCGCTCAAATAAGCGAATTGGTACAGACTCACAAACTTGAACAAGTAGAAAGTGATGCTCTAGAACAAATTTTAGCTGAAGTTAATGAGTTAATGGATACAGAAATCGAACAAATGCTTGCCAACTTTTAGTAGACTAACATAGCAGGGTAAGCGCATCTCAAACGCTATTGACAAGCGGGTTTAGAGGTATCCTTATGTTGGGATAAACAAGCAGCAAGAATAGTCAGCATTCTGAAGCATGAATTACCCAACTCTTTACCAAAGCTTTCTCGTTGAACAAGAAAAAACTTTTCCCCACAATGCCAAGAAGTCAAGAAGTCTATTTTTTACTAACTCAAACAATGTACCAATACGAGTTCTCGATATGCTATCTGACGTTGGTGTGCGACTAGAATTTTGGTAAGGCTCAAAGACAGCCCCGCCCCCATAGTTAATAATCCCTTGATGCTGGATAAGAGTTAGTTCTTTTTGCTTGGGAGGAACTGACCTTTTAGTGATCGCTTTCTGTACCTAACTTTTTCATGCCATCCATTCAGTCCACTGGGGCGCATCTGTCACCAGTTGAGCAAACAAGTCTTGGCAAGCGTCTTCAAACTCCAACATCACACCGCAACGCCGATCGATCGTTAAGGTACTGAGTAATTGATGAGGCAGTATGTTGCTTTATTACTGCAACATCTTTAACAGAACCTCTGGGCTGTCCATTTTATCCATTACAACCTCAATAAAAGCAAGTTGGTCACGGTTTTGTTGAGCTGTTTCTAATGCTTTGTCTAACTGCGATTCGATACTAACTTTAATTGCCCAGGCATTGCCAGCAAAAACCTTAGGGAGCTGATGATAATTCCAAGGTTGAATGTCGTTATATGGCATACGTTCACCGTGAATATCACGCTCTATAGCATATCCATCATTGTTAATCAAAAAAATAATCGGTTTTAGATTATAGCGTAAGATGGTTGAAAGTTCTTGTGCAGTCATTTGGAAAGACCCGTCACCAACCAGTAGGATAGAGCGACGTTGTGGTGCGGCGATCGCACAACCAAGTAATGAACCAACAGAGTAACCAATCGATCCCCAAAGTACTTGCCCAACAAAAGTAGCTCCTTTTGGCAAAGGAACGATAGAAGCGCCAAACAAACAAGTTCCAGTCTCAGCAACGATAATGTCATCTTCTTGGAGAAAATGAGCAAATCTATGCCAAAAATGCTGCTGCGTAATCGGTGCCGAAGAGCCGCCAACGATAGGCTCTATAAAACCAGCATCTAAATTTTCTCTTGCTGATTTGAAATTCAGCGTTTGACGATCGCGGTGCTGCAACCGTTGGCTTAAAGCAGAAAGTACATCTGCCATAGCGACATTGTTGTATAAAGCATGTTTAACTTTTACATACTCCCCATGCACTTCAATAGTTTGGCTGGGATCGAGTTTGGCAGAAAACTTACCTGTGTTGAAATCAGTCATCAAAGCACCGATAGTTAAAACACAATCTGCCTGCTCAATACGTTTTCTGACAGATTCCTCACTGGCAGCACCATTATATATGCCGATGAATTGGGGGTGGGTTTCTTCTAGCAATCCTTTTCCCATGTTCATCGTCGCATAAGGGTATCCAGTAGCTGTTAGCAATTCTCGCAATTGTTCATGCAAATGATAGCGAGCTACACCAATATCAGCAATAATCACCGGTTGGGAAGCTTTTTGCAGTATGTTTACACAGACATCAATTATTTCTGCTATTGTAGCGCCATCGCTCTGAAATACAGGGGGTATAAAGAAATCAGACGGTGCAGACACCTCAGCTAGAGCAACATCCATCGGTATGGAAATATAAACAGGTAATTTCTTCAGCAAACAGATACCTAAAACTCTGTCAATTTCCGTTGTTGCATTTTCCTTTGTTAAATATGCTTGAGCCACCGTTACCTGTTCATACATTCGGGCAAATATTGAAAAATCACCAGTACCAAGCGTATGATGGACAAGTGAACCAAGAGCTTGAATTTTAGTTGCAGGAGCACCGGTAATCGCTACAACCGGAACGTGTTCAGCATAAGCGCCAGCGACACCATTAATAGCACTGAGTTCACCAACACCAAACGTAGTTACTAATGCCGCAACACCATTAAGCCGACCATAACCATCGGCAGCATAGGATGCGTTAAGTTCGTTGCAAGTAGAAATTAACTCGATGCCATTGTGGTTAACAATATAGTCGAGAAATTCCATATTGTAGTCTCCAGCAACGCCAAAGATATGCTTGATGCCAATTTGCTCCAGACGAAGCAATAAATAGTCGCCAACAGTAAACTTTGCCATTGTCTTAACCAAATTACCCCTTTAGGGTATGAAAACTATAACTGAGATGCGTATCTCTGAAGTAAGAATAGGATTGTGACTTTTGCCGACGCCCATGCACACCGACCGTCGAGAGTCGATCGGTTGTGATGCAGTTAAAATTACCAAAGTATGAATTGCCAAAGGAAGGAAACTGATGAGTTCATTTGTGCTTTGTTTTCAAGATATTGATAAAACAAAACTCAAGGTTGTTGGGGGCAAAGGTGCTAACCTGGGGGAACTATCCAGGATTGAGGGAATCCACGTACCAGATGGCTTTTGTATTTCTACTGAAGCTTTTAAAAGAATCATTGGGGAAATGCCATCGATTAATGAATTACTCGAACAGTTATCGCATCTATTGATGGAAGACCGGCATAAAATTGGTGAACTTAGCGGTGAGATTCGCTCTTTCATTGAAGGTATAACCATTCCTCAAGATATTAATGAAGAGATCGCCCGCCTCCTCTCCAGGTTTGATGAAAAAAATGCCTATGCAGTACGATCCAGCGCAACTGCTGAGGATTTACCGACAGCCTCTTTTGCAGGCCAGCAGGATACGTATTTGAACATTGTCTCAAAGGAGGCAATCTATCAGCATATCAGCAAGTGCTGGGCATCGCTATTTACCGAGAGAGCAGTAATTTACCGCCTCCAAAACGGCTTCGACCACCGTAAAGTCCACCTGTCTGTGGTTGTTCAGAAGATGGTATTACCGCAGGTGGCAGGAATTTTGTTTACTGCCGATCCCGTCACTTCTAATCGGAAGGTGTTATCCATTGATGCCAGCTTCGGACTTGGTGAAGCTTTGGTCAGAGGTCTTGTGAATGCTGATATCTATAAAGTTTGTAACGGTCAGGTTATTGATAAGAAGATATCCACCAAGAAACTGGCTATTTATGCCTTAAAAGATGGCGGTACGAAATTACAGGAAATTGAACAACACAGACAGAATAGGCAAGCGCTGACGGATGAGCAGATTTTGCAGCTTGAGCGCATCGGTAGGAAGATTGAAGAACATTTCGGCCGCCCCCAGGACATCGAATGGTGTTTGGTTGATGATACATTTTATATTGTCCAAAGTCGCCCCATCACGACTTTATATCCGATCCCGGAAGCGAGCGATCGCAAAAATCACGTTTATGTATCTGTTGGTCATCAACAAATGATGACCGACCCCATTAAACCATTGGGATTGTCTTTATTTCAATTAATAGCTGCTCGACCCATGTATAAAGCTGGTGGAAGGTTGTTTGTTGATATCACACCCGATCTGGCTTCACCTGTTAGAAGAAAAATTGTAGTAGATGTGTTGGGAAAATCCGAACCGCTCATAAAAGACGCACTGATGACTATCATAGAGCGAGGAGATTTCATTGAATCGTTACCAGACGATCAAAAAGAACTAAGTCCCGGTAAAAGCAATAAATCTCCATCGTCTGCGGATTTTCAAACACTAAACGAATACGATCCGACAATCGTTTCTGATTTAATTAAGAGTAATCAAGTATCGATAGACGATTTAAAACATCACATCCAAACGAAATCAGGATTGGATCTAATTGATTTTATTCAAGAAGACACCCAGAAATTAAAGAAGAGTTTATCCGATCCACAAAGTTTTGGTGTGATTATGACTGCTATGAATGCTTCATCATGGATCAATGAAAAAATGCAGGAGTGGTTAGATGAAAAAAACGTAGCAGACACGCTTTCTCAATCTGTACCCAACAATATTACTTCATCTATGGGTCTGGAACTATTGGATGTCGCAGATGTAATTCGTCCTTATCCTGAAGTAATTGATTATTTACAACATATAAAAGATGATAGCTTTTTGGATGAACTGGTTAAGTTTAATGGGGGAAAGGAAACCCAAGACGCTATCTATGCTTATCTCAACAAATACGGAATGCGATGTGCCGGAGAAATCGATATTACTAAAACTCGTTGGAGTGAAAAACCAACTACACTTATCCCCATGATTCTCAGTAACATCAAAAACTTTGAGCCTAATGCTAGCAAGCGGAAATTTGAGCAAGGACGACAGTCAGCTTTGAAAAAAGAACAAGAGTTATTAGATCGATTGAAGCAATTACCGGATGGCGAACAAAAGGCCGAAGAGACAAAACGAACGATCGGTCTAATTCGGAATTTCATCGGTTATCGTGAATATCCAAAATACGGCATGATTAATCGCTACTTCGTTTATAAGAAAGCTTTACTCAAAGAAGCCGAACAACTCATACAAGCGGGCGTTATTCATGAAAAAGAAGATATATACTATCTCACTTTTGAAGAACTTCGCTCAGTTGTACGCACAAATAAACTTGATTACCAGATTATCGGCAAACGAAAAGATGAGTACAAATTATATGAAAAACTAACTCCCCCCCGTGTTATCACGTCTGATGGTGAAATCATTGCAGGTCGATACAAACGAGAAAATCTCCCTGCCGAAGCTATTGTAGGTCTACCTGTTTCCTCCGGAGTTATAGAGGGACGAGCGCGTGTCATCTTAAACATGGAAGATGCCGAGCTAGAAGATGGAGATATATTAGTCACCTCCTTTACTGACCCTAGCTGGACACCATTGTTTGTATCCATAAAAGGCCTAGTCACCGAAGTTGGTGGACTGATGACACATGGAGCAGTTATCGCACGTGAATATGGTATAAGTGCAGTTGTTGGAGTAGAAAATGCTACCAAGCTGATCGAAGACGGACAGAGAATTCGGGTTAATGGAACGGAAGGCTATGTAGAAGTGGGATTCGTTGGCTAAAAACTATACCCCGCAAGGGGTTGAAGGATTATCCGCAAGATTCTCAGCCCTCCGGGTTCGCAGTTCCTACAACAAAGGGAACCTCCGCAACGGACTGCTCACCTTGACAACTGATGAATTGGCAAGTAGGAGAAAAAGGAAATCTGGGGATGGAGAAAGTAGCGAAGCGATCGCTCTTAAAGCAAAGCGTAGCCAATCGATTTTTTCTCTTACTGCCAAAAGTTCTGCTGATGTGGACTATTGGAGTCATAAGTGGGGAGTTGGTGGGAAATCTTGGGTCAAGATTCGTTTTACAAGCTTTTTTAGGCTGATCCCCACTAAGACAGTTAGGTTAAATTGCAAATGAAATCATATCCCTGCCTAATTCCCCGATTTAGGTGTAAATCTAGGTTAAGACTGCGGATTTTGCCTAAGCCCTAACAAATTTCCGTCAATATCCTTGAAAGTGGATAATTGCACTCCATGACCAACATCTGTAATTGGCCCAACTGAGACTCCTTTTTCAGTCAGGCTTTGACGAGCAGTAACTATATCATTGACAACAAAGGTACTGACAGTATTACCTGGTTCAACTGAGTTACTCAAGTTCAATCCGATTGCAAAGCGTGGAATATCAGGAAAACTAAACTGTCTCCAGCTAGGTGTGTCATATTTTTCTTCAGGAACTAACCCAAGCTTGGACTTGTACCACTCGGCACTAGCTTCGAGATTAGTAACGTCTAGTTTGGTGACAAAACTATATTCACCAAAAGTGTTTTTCAATGTCATATTCTACTGTGCTAATCCAGAACTTTTGTAATACAGCTATTATAAGCTTTTTAGGATAAAATACTGCAAGCTTACCAATTATAGGGTAAAATTTAGATCCAAAATTTTACGCTTTAGCCATTCAGAAAACAAGTTTGAGAGAATTTTTAAGCGCAACATCTCGTCCAATTGTGGCTCAATAATTTCCTCAACCAAAATTAGATGTGCCCCAATGGATGTCAATATTGGTTTGACAACTTGCGGTGGAGTTGCCGCAAAGACAGCAGCAGAAATTTCTGGTTTCAAATCTGCACGGCTTAATATCCCTCGATATCCTCCTTTTCTGCGTAGTTCTGTATCTTGAATATATTGATGAGCAATTTCATGAAAACTTATCTCACCTTCACCCAATGCGTAAAACAGTTCCATAGCCAAATCAAAATCATCTAAAACGACTTCATACATAACTATCTGGGCATAATCAATCTGATGTTCTACAAAAAAAGATTCAACTTTATCTACAAACAGATATTGAGCTAATTTTGAGGAAATTACTGTGTAATAAACTAATTCTTCAAACTCGTCTAGAGATAAACTGTGTCTCTGTAGCCATGACCAAGTAGCATCAGCACCAGTCAAATTGTTCATCAAACGCAAGTTATCTGCTGCTTGCTGTAGTTCTTCTGGCTCCACTTTAATATTAACTTCTTGTGCCGTATGTGAAATAATCTTGCGAGTAAGAATACCTTCAATCACAGAAGGAATTTGACATGAAATCTTGACTTGGTTGATAATTTCTTCGAGAGAAACAGTTGCCACTTCTAACATAGTAAAACTTCTTAGCGCTCGAAATGAAATAGAAAAGATAAACTTTTTGATAGTTCTTGATTTTTAGAGTTTCAAACCACCTTTTTGCAACTTTTTAAACGGGTCTAACACAAAATCAACAATACGGCGCTGCCGAACAATTACCTCAGCAGTTGCTGTTTGACCAGGCGTTAAAGCAATACGTTTGTTTCCACTTTGAATATAAGTCTGCGGCACTGCAATTTCTAATTCAAAATTTTCTATGTTACCTTGAGCAGTTTCCACAACTTTGGAGTCTGGTGAAATCCAGTGGAGTTTGCCTTCTATCACTCCATAATCTTGGAAAGGATAAGCATCAAATTTAAGTTTAACTGGCATTCCTACACGCAGAAAGCCACTTTCTTGACTAGGCATCTGCGCTCTGAATATCAGAGGTACTCCATTAGGTGCAATCTGAGTAACCATCTGCCCCGGTTGTACTACTGTCCCGGCGTTATTGATAGACAACTGAAAAATTGTGCCAGCAATCGGAGCGCGGAGTGTTTGCTGTTGTAATTGGAATTGTAAAGAATGAATTTGCTTTTTAGTTTGAGAAATTTCTGATTGTAAATCTACAACTTGAGCTTGGAGTTCTTTGAGTTGTTTGTGACTATCCAAAACTGTAAGTTCACCTGTGCGTCTAATACGTTGATTAGTACTTTGCTGTTTAGCAATCTCGGTGTTAGCCTGTTGAATATCTGATTGAGCTTGTTCTAGCAGTCTTTGACGCTCAAACATTGCACCTTCTATTTCTTCTAATTTACTTTTGGAAATAGCGCCCTTTTGCAAAAGATATTGATAACGTTGTACCTCATTTTTAGCTAGCTTAAGGCGACCAACTTCTAGGGCATATACTTGTTTACTAGAATTAAATTTTTGATGTATTTGGTCAAGTTGAGCAAGTTGCTCAGATTCTTGAGCTTGATTTTGCAATTGCTGAGTACGTAAAGACATTTCCAGTTGATTTTTTAATAGCTGAAGCTGATTAACTCGATTTTGTTGACCCTCAAGTTTTGCCTGAGTTTGTTGCAGTTCAGTACGAGTTAATTCTGATTCTAATTCCAGTAAAGTTTGCCCGGAAAGTACAGTTTGACCTTCTTTTACCTTAATGGCTGTAACTTTTCCGGTAACGGGTGCATCTAATCTTACAGTTCTCCCTTGGGGTTCAAGTCGTCCTCTGGCGCTACCTGTTTCGTCTACTTTGGATAGCATTGCCCAAGGTAAGACGATCGCAGCAAATACTACTAGCCAATACAACAAGCCGCGTGTCCAAATCCGTGGTAAGGTATCAATCAGTTCTTTTGTTAAAGAAGACCAGTCTTCACCCAAAGGTGCATAGGATTTTCGCTCTTGTGATGATAGTGTTTTTTTGGATTCTTTCAAGTCTAGTTGATTATTAGGGTAGTGACCGTTCTGACTGAACTGCTCTTGGGTAGTAAATTCATTTGGCATAATTGGTAATACAATTTTGGATTTCAAATATTGGATTTTTCTGGTTTCTAGCAAAGCTAAAGAACGAAAAATGAAGAGGCTTTTTGTTCAAACTGCTATGGTAAGTTGCTGTTGATTCAGGTAAAAGTAGTGACCGCGTTTAGCCATTAATTGATCGTGAGTTCCACATTCAACCAAAAGACCTCTATCTAACACCAAAATTTTGTCAGCATTGCGTACTGTTGAAAGGCGATGAGCAATCACCAGCGTTGTTCTATCTTGAAGAATTTTGTTGAGGTTAGTCTGGATGATACGTTCAGATTCAGCGTCAAGACTGCTGGTGGCTTCATCTAAAATCAGCAGTTGGGGATTTCCGACAAGGGCGCGAGCGATCGCTAGCCGTTGTCTTTGTCCACCAGACAGGGTTCCTCCTCCCTCACCGATTTGTGTTTCATAGCCCATCGGTAATTCTTTAATAAATTCATGCGCTCCCGCTTGTTGCGCTGCTTCTATGACCTCTTCTAAAGTTGCTTCGGGATAACCTAAACTAATATTTTCCCGAATCGTACCACCAAAGAGAAAAGTATCTTGGTCAACGACACCAATTTGAGAACGGAGCGATCGCAATGACAAACTAGTAATATCATAGCCGTCAATCAAAATCTTCCCTTCTGTGGGAGGATACAGCCCCAATACCAACTTGGAAATGGTCGTTTTTCCTGAACCACTGCGCCCTACAAGTGCGATCGTTTGCCCTGGTTGCACCTCAAAACTGATGTTTTCTAAGGTGTTTCTATCACTTTCTGGATGATAACGAAAAGTAACTTTGTCAAAGCAAATATAACCGCGAATTGGCGGTAAAGATTGATGAGACTGGTGTTGTAAATCTTCTTCTGGTTCAGCGTCAATCACATCATTGATGCGTTCAACGGCAATTAGCACCTCTTGCAATTCATTCCATAGCAAAATCAGCCTTTGGAAGGGATTAATAACATTACCCAGCAACATATTAAAAGCAATCAGTTGCCCAATTGTGAGTTCATTCTGAATCACTTGCCATGCCCCAAACCACAGTAAAACTGTGGTGACTACAGCTTCAATACCAGAGCTAAATATTTGCAGTGTGTTGCCAATTACCTGCCCAGAAAAAGTTTTTTTCACTGATTTACCAAAAAGTTCTTCCCAATGCCAGCGAACTGTTTGCTCAACAGCCATAGACTTAATCGTGCGGATACCAGTGAGAGACTGAATCAAATACCCAGTTTCTTCATTATGTGCGCCAAAAATCTCGCGGGAAACACGCTGTAAAAAAGGTGTAGCAATCAGCGCCAATAATACGAATGGTGGCACAATTACTAAGGTCATTAATCCCATCTTCCAGCTATACCAAAACATCAATCCTACATAGACAAATACTGTTAGTAAATCGAGAAAGATAGATAGGGCTTCACCAGTTAAAAAACGTTGAATTTTGCGATTTTCCTGCACGCGGGAAATAATATCACCAACGTAACGGGACTCGAAATAGTTCAGAGGTAAACGGAAGGTATGACTAATAAAACCCACAATCAAGGCTAGATCGACTCGGTTAGCTGTGTGGTCTAGAAGGTATTGCCGCAGTCCAGTTATGGCAACTCTAAAAAGGCTAAAGATTACCAAGCCGATGCCTACAGCCGTTAATGTTAGGTCACTGCGCTGCACAACTACTCGGTCTAACAATAATTGCGTAAATAGGGGTGTAATCAGGCCAAAAATTTGAATGAGGATGGAAGCAATAAATACTTCCAACAACACCAGCCAGTGAGGTTTAGTTAATTCAAAAAACTGCCAGAAAGCAGTACTAGCTTCTTTTGTCTCTTTGAGTAAGGCTGTGGGTTGGAGTAATAAAGTATAGCCAGTCCAACCTGCTTTAAATTCTGCATAAGTGAGGGTACGCTGACCAATAGCAGGATCTCCAACGATAACGCGATCGCCTCTGACTTCGTAGACGACAATATAATGTTTGCCTTCCCAATGCACAATCGCAGGCAAACTTTGCTGGGCAAGTTTATCAAGGCTGGCTTTTACAGGTCGAGTCGAAAACCCGATGCTTTCTGCTGCTGCTGCTAAACCTCGCAGCGATGATCCATCCCGATCGACGTTGGCAATGTCTCGCAGCCGATTGACGCTAAAACGCTTACCCCAGTAAAGACCAACCATCACTAAGCAAGCCGCACCGCAATCAGATGCACTTTGTTGTTCAAAAAAAGGATAGCGTCGAGTAATGCGTTGCCATAAATGACCGATTTTTACGGTTGGGCTAGGGAAATAGGCTTTATTAATTTTTTTCTGGAACTGGTTTTTTGGCTCAACAGTAAATTGAGGAAATATAACAGGCTCAGACGCTGTTACTGGGTGGTTATTGGCTGATGGGTTAGCATCAAGTTCAGCCAGTTGTGGCACATATTGCTGTGCTGTTTCCCAATGCGAACGGCTGAGGCTGTATAGTTGCGTTGGTTGAGTTACTTGCCAACCACGTTCTTTAGGTAACTGAGATAAGGCGTAAATATTGCCAGCAGTGAGTTTGAGTCCTGATGTGTGCAGTAGTTCGCCGCGACGCAGTATCCAAAGTTGTTGGTCTTTGAGTAAAGAAGATGGAAGTTTGTTAATTTGGAGATTGTGCTGCTCTAGCAATGGTTGTATTTGCACTACACCTTCGTAAGCAGCATTATTCAGCGCCGCATTTTGGCGACATAACAGCAGTAAATCCCAAAGTACAGCTTGACGGTGAAGATGCTGCCCAATAGAGGGATACTTGCGGATGAGCGATCGCAAACAATTTCCTGAAATATAGCAAACTTTGAGATTTACCGAAGCCCTAGCAGTGTAAGGTTGAAATTCCTCCTCTGGAAATAGCGTTAGTTGAGCAAATGATGTTCCCGCACCTACAGAAGCGATTAAATTATCCGTGCGATCGAGCAATCTGACTTTACCTGCCAAAATTAGATAAATACCTACGTTTGCATCTGCTGTTTGCCAGAACAGTTTGCCTGCACTAGGCTGGAGAATTTCAATTTGTTTGATGCAGTCTGAAAATTCCTGTTCTGAAAGAGTCTGACCCAGAGTTTGGGCAAGCTGTTGAGTGGAAAATTCTGTTTTGTTCTGAACCATGATTTGTTGGGAGTTTAATGGCAGAATTAGTTACTTGTTGTAGCGAAATTCAATGACCACCGAAAATCAGGCTCTGCATTTGGTAGCAGGTTGTTTATAGTAATCCGAGGATTTTTTGTGTTATTAGTTTCTTTCTCGGCAGTTTTGCGTGTCTGTCGAGTTGAAAGTCCCATCTCTTTGAGCAAACGGTTAATGTGGCAACTGCTAACCTTAATTCCCAGTTCTTTTGCCAGATGCTTGCTTAACCATTGGCCTGTCCACCGCTCAAATGAATAGCCATACTCACGCGGACTATGGCTTGCTAGTTCTTGCAAACGAGCCAGATATTGCTCATTCACAGCTTTGGGACGACCCATTGGGCGATCGCTCCAATGATGAGCTTGACCTGTTTGGGCGATCGTAATCCAGTGCCGCGCCGTCTCCTGAGAGCATCCTAACGCTTCACAGATTTGAGTCTGAGATTGGCCTGCATCTGCCAATAATATGATTTCAATACGACGGCGGTATTCTGGACGTAAATCTGCTTCTAGACTCTTGACCAAAAGCTTACGCTGAAACGCTGTTAAGTATAAACCTTGTTTGTCCACAGCAATTCCTCCTGGTGTAACTTGCAATGCCCAAATAGAAATTAATCTGGATCATCCTTGAGAACCTTCTGTTACTTCTCTGAATCAAAACTCCGGGAATTCCACAGCTCGTTACAAAGCTTTACAAGAATCAGATGAACGGTCACAAGTGTGGCTTTTCAGGCTTTGGTGGTGTGACAAACTAAAAACAGCACCATCTACAACAAAAAACATAGCTTCAGTTTCAAATTAGATGATCCGGAGTAGTAACGCGCTACTGCACTCTAGTTTTTCAGAGAAAAGTAGTTTTATTTTTGAATATTAAATATTTGAATAATTAAAACATAACTCATTTAATTATGCATAAGCAATAAGTTTTTAAGTCTTGCAATCATCAATTGAATCTCTGATGATTGAAATGTGATTAGGCTATACACAGCTAATCCAATTAAAAACAACTTCATCTAAGAGGAAAAATTCAATGGCTACTATCAACATTTCTGATTTGCGTCCTACTGGCTCCGATCTATTTTCTGATTCTGAAGGCTATATGGATGATTTAGTTGATAGCGATATTGGCGCTATTAAGGGTGGTTTAGTGGGTTTGATTGTTGTGGGAACCATCGTTCTTGCAACCTTATATTTTGGTGCAGGAGAAGCTTACTAACCTGTAACAAAGCAGTTTACTGCTAATTCCATTTCAAGCAATTTTATTTAAGAGGAAAAACAATGGCTACTATCAATATTTACGATTTGCGTCCCACTGGTTCCGATCTATTTTCTGATTCTGAAGGCTACATGAATGATCTAGGTGACAATGAATTTGACAGTATCTACGGTGGTTTAACACCAGCGCTTGTGTGGTCTGCTGCTACTGCTGCAGCTCGAATTTCCTCAGCTAAATGTGCGGTTTCTGTAGGTGCAGGGATCGCTGCCGTAGGTGGTGCTGTTTCTGGCTGGATCACTGCCGGCAAATGATTAACTAAAGTCAACTAGCAACTGAGTTAATGAAGCAACGTATTACTTGGAGAAATCTATCATGACAAACATTTTAGTTAACGATCTGAATCTATCAGGATTTGCTCTGATTTCAGATGAAGAAAGCTATCTTAATGAAATCAACGATGATGAGTTGAATTTAACTTATGGTGGATTCACTCCTGTGGCGGCTGTAGTGAGTATCAGTCTGGCATTTTCTGCCGGCTATGAGGCATCTAAGGCTGCTAGGGAAATTCATGATAAGAATAAGGGAATAATAGCCTGGTTATAGACTGAGAAAACTAAAATGAAAGGGTGGGCACTGCCCACTTTTCATCATTTCTATTTCAAACTTACATTTGAATAATCAAAAAACATATTTCATATTAGATGGTAATCCTTTTTTAATTATGTTTGTTTGAATGTTTCTTTTGCTAACCTTGATTTGGATGGATGCATATGACATTTTTATTAAGCTCAAAAAACGTTTTTAACTATTTATTAGCACAGAATATATTTACTCAAGAAGAGCAAGAAAGTCAAGTCGAACTTAAAGTTGCCAAAAACTTTAACTTATTACTGAGCTTGCAAGATGGTCGCCAACTCCTCGTCAAACAGGAGCGTCACAATGGAGAAGGAAAAACTGCGGGTGAATTTTTGAGTGAATGGCGAATTCATCAATTATTTCAACAAACTCCTAAACTCAGTCACATCTGCTTAATGCTTTCAGAAGTTTTACATTTTGATGCGGAGCATTCTGTTATTGTTTTTAACTACCTCAACGATTATTGCGATCTAGTTGATTTTTACACAAAGGAGAATGTTTTCCCGACTGCGATCGCAACTTCAATCGGCGCAACTTTAGCTACAATCCATCGTGATACATTTAACTCTCAAAAATATCAAGAATTTTTTTCTCAGCAATCTGAGGATGTATCTAGTAAACAAGCTTTTAACTTTAATCTTGGGCTAGAACGGATTAGTCCTGAAGTTTTTGGTCAGGTTCCCGCAGACGCACTGAAATTCTTTGCTCTCTATCAGCGCTACGACAGCCTCGGAAAAGCGATCGCACAACTTGCCACTGAATTAGTGCCTTGCTGCCTAACGCATAATGACCTCAAGCTGAACAATATCCTCTTACATAGCAATTGGGAAGAAGTTCTGGAACAATCAACTAACAGTGTCATTCGACTCATTGACTGGGAGCGAGGCGCTTGGGGAGATCCTGCATTTGACTTAGGAATGCTCATCGCTAGTTATTTACAACTCTGGCTCAATAGCTTAGTTGTGAGTAAATCTATTGATGTCGAAGAATCTCTGCGATTAGCTATGACACCGCTCGAACAGCTTCAACCTTCAATTGCAGCCTTGACTAAAACTTATTTGGCTAATTTTCCAGAAATTCTAGAGCATCGCCCTGATTTTTTGAAACGAGTCGTGCAATTTTCTGGTCTTGCCTTAATTCAACAAATTCAGGCAATGCTTCAATACCAAAAATCCTTTGGCAATGCAGGTATCTGTATGCTTCAGGTTGCTAAAACTTTATTGTGTCGCCCTGAACAATCAATCCCAACTGTTTTTGGAGTGGCAGAATCTGAACTCACCTAAACCGTTCTCCCGTTTAAGTATTTTTAGTTGCACCTAAACCATTATGCAATTACTAGATTCTCTTCAAAGTCAACTGCTAACTTCTGCGCCAGATCAAGTACTGGATTCTCTTGAAGATATTGCCAACAATGTTCAGATCCAGTCAAATTTTTGTATTACCCACCCAGCTTACAAACCTTTTGAAATTCCTGCTGAGGTAGTAACTCGTTTTCAACGAATACCATTGGAGCTTCAAAATAAGTATTTGAGTCTACAACTGCAAAGTTTTCTCTACGGTATCTATTACAACGGCTCGATGCAAGCTGCCCTGGCAGCAGATGCAAGTTCAGATAACCTAGCACTACATCAGAATTTAGAGAATAATACTTTTCTAGGAGTAGACCTAGAGTTTTACGATCGCCTACATAAAAGCAACACTGGCGAAGGCTATTTCGACCCAGGTTGGTCTGTACTGCGCCAAGAAAGTGATGGGAGTCTCGCTGTTACCAAAGGCGGATTGACTTTGCATATTGAGCGCGATCGCCATTTACAACTTACTGAGCAATCCGCATCTGTAGGCAATATAGTCGCTATCCGTATGCCTCGTAATTTAGTTCAAAACGGATTTTACATGGCTGTTAGCGATGCCGGGCCAGACACTTATCCTCAGACAGTTAGAGTTTACTTTAACTTGACACCCGAAGGTGCGATCGCTGTTATGGAAAGCCTGACACGGCAACTGAATCAAATCAAAATTCCCTTCACCTTTAAAGTTCTATACAACCCTTCTGATTACGGACGCTATGACAGTGGGGTTCTCTACTTTGAGAAAAGTAACTATGAAGCGATCCGGCAAGTGCTAAAAAATGTTTATGCAGAAAAGCGATGCCTACGGCGGGCTTCGCCTACGCATTTCCGCACCGAAGTACCCTTGTTTACAAAGTTACTTGCCCCTGGACTTGCACTAGCAGAAGAACCAGATTGCAAATTTGCTGCTGTAGAGAGTTTTGGGATGAACCGTTGCCAAATTGTTGCCAATGGCTTGCTAGAAGCACGGGCTACAGGTGATGAATCGCCCCAAAGTCGGATGGCAGCTATCCATCAGCACTTCTCTCTTCTAGGGATTGATTGGCAGCATTCTTACCTAAATGCCAACTCTCTTGACATCTATACCCCTTTAGACCAATGAAACTAACCGATCTTGCATTGCCTAAAGTAGCCTCAGTCAGCGAAGTTAATCATGTAACAAATAATTTTCCAGAGTCCGATTTACCGTTTTACCGCAAACTAGGGCGGACTGATTTAACAGTCAGTTGTCTCGGTCTAGGTGGTGGCGGTAGGATCTCCAGCGAAGATACGCTTTACGCTTTTGACAGAGGAATTAACTACTTTTTCTACTCTAGCGACTTACACCACTATCTCTACAGTCCGATGTCTGGAGCATTGCGCCAGCTTTGTGGACGTGGCTCTTCAGTGCGAGAGAAAGTGGTGCTGGCAACCGTGACTTATATCAAAAGTCCAGAAATGGCGCTAGCTGCTCTATTAGATCAGTTTGTAGAGCTAAATATTGATTATATTGATGTGTTGTTTTGGGGCTGGATTGGTTCTAACGATCGGTCAGTTTTACAGAATTGCTTGCAGCTTTCTCCTGATTTAAGAGGCAGCAATAGCGTCTATCAGCGCACCATTGAAAGAATGTTTGGCGCTTCCGAAAGACTCAAGAAAATGGGAGCCGTCCGCTATATTGGTGCTTCGTTTCATGATATTGATTTGGCGCAACAATGCTTGCATAACGACCTATTAGATGTAGTGATGGTCAGACACAATGTCGCACATCGGTCTGCTCAGAGTCAGATATTTAATCAATTGAAAGCGCAAGACCCTTCTCGACCAGGTATTGTCACCTTCAAATCTACAGGTTCTCACTCAGGCGCACTTTGGGATGCTCCGGTTAGTTTACCTGAAAAATGCTGGCGGCCTACTGTTCCTGATTTATACCGATATTCGTTAACGCAGAACTGTGTTGATGTTTGTTTAACAGGTTTGACTAAACGCGAAGAAATTGATGCGGCGATCGCTGGCGTTGAGCAAGGTAAGCTAACAAGTGCTGAAGTTGAATACATGAATCTTTACGGCGAATTACATCGCAATCAACTAACAACTTCCGAAATTCCCTCTGAAAAACTGATTTATCGCAGCTAAACAGCAATAATTTTATCCAAATCAACTTTTACAAGAGAACAAAACAATGACAAAAACTTTAGAAAACATAGAATTAGTGTCCGTGCCAGAAATTGCTCTAGCAACAGATGAAGATATAATTGCTTACCTGCGCTATTCTCACAAAATAGCTGAATATGCAGTTTTAGCTGAACGGAATGCATTTATTTTAAATATCTGTCAACAGTTTGGCTTAACTGTTACTGATGAAGAATTGCAAACAGCCGGAGATGCATTTCGGCTCGAACATAAATTACTAGGAGTTTCTGAAACCTTGGCTTGGCTGCAACAACAACGAATTACTGTAGATGATTGGTCTAAAGGTACTAGATTAGAATTACTTACGAAAAAGTTAAAAGAATATCTGTTTGGAGATGCTGTTGATGGTCATTATCTGAGTAATCGTAACGATTATCAACGTGTAGCCTTATCTCAGATTTTAGTCAGCGATTTAACAGAGGCTAAGAAAGTCATTTATGCAATTAAAGAATCAAATGAGTCCTTTTGTGCTTTAGCACTAGAGTATTCCAAAGGTAAACAGTCTAAACAAAATGGTGGCTTTGTTGGTATTCGCTTTCTTTCAGAATTAATACCAGAGATTGTACAAGCTATTTCTCAAGCAAAAGAAGGCGAGGTGATTGGGCCAATAAATACAAAACTGGGTTATCACATTCTCAGAATTGAGAAGTGGTTCCCTGTTGAATTCAGTGAAAGTCGAGAGCAAGTATTAGAATCTCTCTATCAAAATTGGCTACAAGCAAATACTATCTCTGCTTCCAAATAACTTTCCCAACTGGAAGAGTGTGTATCATTACTATCGACAGTGGCGCAAGAACAGGACTTGGCAAAAAATTCACGCGCAGATGAATAGCCAACAAGGTGCGGATTATGATTTACCAATTTTTTCAGGCGAGCGACGTATTGCTCATTCACAATTTTAGCCCGTCCCATCAAGCGATCGCTCCATTTGTGAGCTTGTCCTGTTTGTGCGATCGTAATCCAGTAGCGTGCAGTCTCTTGAGAACATCCCAAAGCTTCACAGATTTGAGCCTGAGATTCACCTGCATCGAAAAGCAGCATAATTTCAATGCGACGGCGGTATTCTGCACGTAAGTCGGTTTCTAAGCTTTTCAGTAGGTATCTGTGCTGAAAGGGTGTTAAGCAAAGACCTGAATTTTCCATAACGATTCCCCCTGGTAGAACTTGCACTCATTGGAAGTTCGTTTAGCTTCTTTGCGAACCTCTGCTTACTTATCGGAATCAAAAGTCTATGAATTCTGCAACTTGTTACAAAAATTCATAATTATCAAGTAAATGCTCAGAAGTTAGACTTTCCAGGCGTTGATGCTGTGACTGGTCAAAAGCAGCGATCAAAAAGCGACGATGAAATCAAAGATATAGCTTCAGTATCAAGGTGGGTGACTTGGAGTATCTTAGAGCGTCAAAACACTTTAAATTACAAGAAAAAAATACCTTTAACTTGAAATTTTAAAAATTTAAATAATGAAAACATAAGTACTTGAGTTATGTGTAAAAAATCACTTTAAACCTATTGCTTTTATCAAGTTAATATCAGAATATTTCAATGGAGTTAGACAAGATATCGCTAATTCCACATCAATCTCGAATGAAGGAAAACACAATGTTAAGCACCAAAGAAAACTTAAAACAAATTGAGATGGACACTATTCAACAGGAACCATTGTTGACCGAGTTGACTCCCGAAGCAGCAGCTACCGTCGAGGGAGGCCTTCAGTACACTACGGAAGGAGTCACCACCAGGTTGAATATTCGTGAGCGTCCCACCACCAAGTCCGACAAGATCGGCTCTTTCCAGCCTGGCGCGGTCTTTAACGCGTCAGCTAAGGTCACGAACGGGTTCCGCAAACTCTTAGGACGAGCAGGATGGGTGTCAGCTGAATTCACCCGGCGCGTCTTGAAAACTTCAGCTGGGTTTATAAAATTAACTTAGAGTCAAGTAGACAAAATCAAAGCTGGACGATATTTGAAGATAGTGGTTATAAAGGGCGGTCTAAGAGGTTGTTTGAAAAGTGTCAGATTGAGCCTAAAATGCAACTCAGAGAAGCGATCGCAAGTCCCAGAACTTTCATTATCTCGTTCAACTTCTCAATAGCCAGAGTAGTCAAACATACATTAGATGACTTTTCAAACATCCTCTAAAGTACTGGGGCCAGGGAGATATCCTACCCCCGAAGCGTTTGGTCTTTGAAACGACTCATTGACTGGTATTCAAAGACTATAACTCTAATCTTCCGGTAACAGTTCTTGTTCTTTGGTCTGGGCACAAATAACAAGGAATTTTAACAATTTTTGTAGAACAATTCAGACCTTAATAGGAGAAAAACAATGTTCAATACCGACAAAGCAATTTGTAGTTCCGATCAACAACTATTTACAGAATTAACTCCTGAAGAAGGAGCCGTCATCGAAGGTGGTGCGGACTTAGAACTTTACAATGGCGACAAATTTAGGGGGCGGATAGTAGCTACAAACAAAAGCGTCCGGAATGTAGGTGATACCGCAAATGACCTAACTACCTCAGCTATAGTTAAGCGTGGTACATGGCTGTTATGGACAGGCGCAAATTTCACGGGGACGTCTAGGCGAGTAGGAGTAGGAAAGTATCCGAATCTTTACTTTGACATAGGCTTGCCTAACGATTCGATCTCATCGGTTCAGCGTGTAAAATAATCCCGTAGAGAACCGAAATTGTGCAGCACGGTGGGGCTGAAACTTTAATTGGTCTACCCCGATTTTTCTTAGTTTTCCAATTTAATTAGGTTGACCTACTTATTCATTTTTGCGTTTAGTCAATACCTCTAACATTTTGAAAACTAGCTCTGGTCGGGGTGAAAGCCCCGACTCACTTTCTCCTATGTGTAAGTTCTAAGTTATGAAATACCAAACTGTACTACAACACAGTGAAGAAGACTGTGGTGCTGCAAGTCTAGCCACGATCGCCAAACACTACGGACGCACCTTTGCCATTAGTCGAATGCGGGAAGTAGTTGGTACTGGATCGCGGGGAACTAGCTTGTTGGGTTTGAGCCGGGGTGCAGAAACTTTAGGATTCAATGCTCGCCAAGTTAAAGCCTCACAACAACTGGTCGATCAATTGAATAAAGCCCCTCTGCCAGCAATCATTCACTGGAAAGGCTACCACTGGGTAGTTTTGTACGGGCAAAAGGGAAAAAAATATGTAATTGCTGACCCAGGTGTAGGCATCCGCTATCTCACCCGCGAGGAGTTGCTCAAAGGGTGGGGCAATGGCATCATGCTGCTGCTAACGCCAGACGACAGCCGCTTTTATCAGCAATCAGATGATAAAATTGGCGGCTTTGGGCGTTATCTGATGCGGGTTTTGCCCTATCGCGCTATTCTCATTCAAGCGATCGCAATTAATATTGTCATCGGACTACTTTCGCTTGTCTCTCCCTTAATGATGCAATTGCTCACCGATGACGTGCTAGTGCGGGGAGATACCCAACTGCTAACTGTGGTGGCAATTGGTGCGATCGCTATGAGTCTATTTAGCAGTGCGATCGGTTTGGTACAATCTCACCTAATCGGTCATTTTGGTCAACGACTGCAATTAGGATTGATTCTAGAATACGGGCGACAACTGTTGCGTTTGCCCCTCTCGTATTTTGAAGGACGACGCAGTGGGGAAGTAGTCAGCCGCATTGCCGATGTGGATCACATCAACGAGCTAGTTTCTCAAATTGTCCTCGGTTTACCCAGCCAATTTTTTATCGCCTTGGTTTCCTTGGGATTCATGCTCTTTTACAGTTGGGCATTGACTTTGGCTTCCCTTACTGCCTTTATTATTGTCACCCTTGTTAACCTGCTTTTTCTCCCAGCTTTGCGCCAGAAAACCCGGAATGAGATCGTCTTGGGTACAGAAAACCAAGGCTTTCTCGTCGAAACTTTTCATGGTGTCCAGGTGCTAAAAACTACTCAAGCCACTCCCCAAGCTTGGCAAGAGTATCAGGCAAATTATGGTCGGCTTGCTAACTTGGGCTGGAGTACGATGAAGCTGGGGCTTTACAGTGGCACAATTACTAATATTTTTTCTACTTGCACTAATGTTGCCTTACTCTGGTTAGGCTCCTATTTAGTAATTAATCACACCTTAAGCATCGGTCAGTTGCTAGCATTTACTGGCATGAGCGGCAACTTTCTCGGCTTTTTGAGTTCAGTTATCGGCTTAGTTGATGAGTTGATCACTGCTCAGATTGTCATCCAACGCTTGACGGAGGTGATTGATGCTACCCCAGAAGACGACAAAGACGAGAAAAAGCCTTGGGCAGAACTGAAGGGCGATATAGGTATTACTTGCACTAACCTTAATTTCCACCATGCAGGTAGAGTTGACTTGCTGCAAGATTTTTCGCTGATTATCCCTGGCGGTCAAGTTATTGGGCTGATTGGTAAATCTGGGTGTGGTAAAAGCACCCTCGCCAAACTACTTGCGGGTTTATATTTCCTCCAATCTGGCAATATTCGCTATGGCATCTATAATCAGCAAGACCTCTCAATGGAATGTCTGCGGCAACAGGTGGTGCTAGTACCTCAAGAACCTCACTTCTGGAGTCGCTCAATTCTCGAAAACTTCCGCTTCAGCTATCCTCAAATCGCCTTTGAACAAATTGTCCAAGCTTGCGAGATTGCTGGTGCAGATGAGTTTATTAGTAAACTGCCTGATAAGTATCAAACTGTTTTAGGCGAATTTGGCGCGAATCTTTCTGGTGGACAACGACAGAGATTAGCGATCGCTAGAGCTATAGTTACTGACCCACCCATATTAATTTTAGATGAATCCACTGGCGCTCTCGACCCAGTGAGTGAAGCCAAACTGTTAGATAAACTGCTATCCCATCGGCTGGGCAAAACCACAATTATGATTAGCCATCGCCCCAAAGTGATTGGGCGCGCTGATTGGATTGTACAGATGGAAGAAGGGCGTTTGAAAATCCAAGGCACTCCAGAGGCTCTGCGCCATCAACCTGGTGAACACTTAGACTTCTTAGACGGTGTTGATCTATTTACAAATGGTTTAGTAGCTAAATCCTCCAATCACTCTAACGGCAAATTCAGCGCAATCAGCAAATAAAATCATCTATGACTTACGCATTGACAAAAAATATCATCCATGCGTCTAAATAACAACTCATTGTTCAACATTCAACAGAGGTTAAAGAATGAATACAAAATTTTCAAAGCTGTATTTTACGATCGCTGTCTTGGCTGCAATCATCGGTAGTGCTTCTGTCGCGTTGTCTGCTGTTGTATCGTTCAGCGATGCTACTGCCACATCTACTAGTGGTTCGTTTGTTGCGGACAACGCTATTGACAAAAATAAGAATACCCACTGGGAGGCTGACGCCGATGGTGCTTCCATAACTGCGAGATTCAATAGCTGCCAGCGCGTAGACGATCTGGTGCTTAACTGGTACGGCACGAACAAGTATACCTACAGCGTAAAGCTTTCCAAGGACAATGGTGCAACTTGGACTACTGTGGTCAGTAAAACCTCTGGCAAGGGCAATGAAAACAAGCAAAACGTCGATGACCAAGCCGCCAACGCGATCGAGATCGTGGGTGATAACGATTCTAGATTGCGTATCGACGAATTGAAGATTAATTCCCTGGGTTCGACCAATGGCTGTACGAGCAGTGGTACTTCCAATCTCTCAACTGGTGAAAGCAGTGGTACTTCAAATTCCTCAACTGGTGAAAGCAGTGGTAACGCTCAAAACCCGGCCGATGTGCTTGATCTAAGCAAGTGGAAGATCACCCTGCCAATCAGCTTGAATTCCCCGCCCAACTCAAACAAGGCAACGGAAATTAAGCAGCCGCAACTCAAGACATACAGTAATTCAGAATATTTTCGTCTGAATGCTGCGAAGAATGGTGTGCTTTTGAAAGCGATCGCTGGCGGCGCACGTACAAGCACAAATACTGCTTACGCCCGTTCTGAACTGCGTGAAATGCAGGGTGATGGAACGGAATCCGCTGCTTGGAACTGTAAGAATATCGATCGTGGCATGTACCTGGAACAGACCCTGTTACACACCACCACGAAAAAGCCGGAAGCCACCATCGCGCAGATCCATGACTCAAAAAATGACCTGATGATGGTGAAGTACTTCGGCCCTTCCTTTGCCAACGGCTCGACGGACATCGGCAAGCTTGAAGCCCGCTTCAACAACGACACTACTACCAAGCTTCTCGACAGTACCTATAAAATCGGCGATCCGATGACCATCGACATTGCTGTTACATCCGGTGGCAATGTTAACGTCACCTATAAAAACCTACGTTCAGGTGTAACCAGTAGTACTGGTACAGTAAAGCTGACGGGTATTATCGGTTCTTGTTACTTCAAGGCAGGCATATATATTCAAGCTTGTTCAAAAACTGATATTTATGGCAACACCAACACTGTGTGTGCGAACAAAAACTTATCTGCTAATAAATACGAGACTGACCCTTACGCTTACGCCGAAATAGAAGTACGCAAAATTACCCTACGCTAATCCGCAGAAGCTTTCAGCTTTTGTGATGTCTGGCTTTCTTAATTTTAAATTTTGAATTTTGAATTGGTATTATCCTGTCTGGCTTTCTTAATTTTGAATTTTGAATTTTGAATTTAATTACATTGTCTGTCTAATTTGTCAATACGTAAGTTCAATCATCATGGTTAGCTATTCCAACTCAGACTACTTGCCCCCAATTCAAGACAACGAGTTTCTCCCGCCACTTGGTCGTTGGACTACTTGGGGCGGACTAGTTCTTGTCTGTGCTGTGGGATTAGGCGTTCCACTTGCCTCTATTACCAAATATAAAGTGACTGTTAAAGGACAGGCTGTTGTTCGTCCTGCTGGTGAGTTACGGCTCGTTCAAGCTGCTACGGAAGGTCAGGTAATGCGTGTCTTTGTTGCAGAGAATCAAGTTGTCAAAAAAGGCGATGTGATTGCTACTATTGACAACTCGAAGCTAGAAACTAAAAAGAGCCAACTGCAAAGTAGCATTGGGCAAAGTCGTTTACAACTTTTTCAAATTAATGCCCAGATTAATGCGATTAATAACCAAGTTTTAGCTGAAACTGAGCGTGTCAACCGTGTTATCGCTGGCGCTGAAGCTGAATTAAGCGGTCGTAGCCGGGACTATCAAGATAAACTTATTACTACTGCGACTGATGTAGAAGAAGCGGATGCCAATGTCAAAGCTGCGGATGCTAGTTTGAAAGCAGCCCAGTCAAAGCGAAATCGCTATGAGACTGTAGCCAAAGCCGGAGCCTTGTCTCAAGATCAATATGAGGAAGCACAACTAGCTGTTCGCCAGCAAGAACAAGCTCTCCAAGCAGCTAAAGCTAAATTGCAAAATGTCCAAACTGCTCTTAATCCTAGTAATGCACAAGTAGCGATCGCTTCTCAACGCATTGCTCAAGAAAAAGCTACCGGTCAAGCTAACATTGCTACTTTAAATAAAGAACGCCTTGCTTTAATCCAGCAACGAATTGAAATTCAAAAACAGCTAGAACGCGACACCCGGGAACTCCAACAAGTAAATATCGACCTTAACCAGGCTGTGATTACTGCCACAGCAGACGGGATTATTTCTAAATTAAACCTGCGAAACTCCGGTCAAACAGTGCCTGCTGGAGAGGAAATTGCCCAAATTGTCCCCAGTGATGCTCCCTTGGAGGTTAAGGCTGCGATCGCACTTCAAGATAAAAATAAGTTAAAACAAGGTCAAACGGTACAAATGCGGGTTTCTGCCTGTCCTTATCCAGATTATGGTACTCTCAAAGGCAAGGTTAAGACGATTTCCCCGGATGCGATTGCACCTGTTGGGAATGCTGCTAATGCCAGTGCCGCAACATCTGCCAGCCAAAAGATGGCAGCCGTTGGTACATTCTATGGGGTAACAATTGAGCCAGAAAGCCTTTCTCTAGGTAGGGAAAAACATCAATGTGCTATCCAATTAGGAATGGAGGGTACAGTCGATATTATTTCTAGAGAAGAGACTGTGATGCAATTCTTTTTGAGGAAGGCAAGGTTGATTGCAGACATTTAGTGCGTTGGCGTAGCCCGCACTTCGGCAAGCTCAGTGACCACCGCAGGCATTGCATTGTAACTATTCGTAATTATTTCTCGCAATCCTACTGTGGGTTTTCTATCTATCCTTATAAGAGGGTGTAGTGTACTTGCTAGTTATTCAAGGGTTGCAATGTTTAAAATGACGCGATGTAGGCAGCATTGGTGCTGGAAATTCGCACTGGGAAGTTGGTTGGTGATGGGTAGTGCGATCGGCGAAGGTGTATTGCAGACATTCGCTTTCCCTTTTAATTGCGCTTTTGCCCAAATTACCCCCGATAGCACTCTACCCAATAATTCGAGAGTTACAACACAAAATAACATCAGTACCATTGAAGGGGGAACCCAAGCTGGAAGCAACTTATTCCACAGTTTTGGGGAATTTTCTGTCCTCACTGGCGGCACTGCAATATTTAATAATGCTGCGGATATTCAAAATATTATCAGTCGGGTAACGGGTGGATCGGCTTCTAATATTGATGGGTTGATTCGGGCTAATGGTACAGCTAACCTGTTTCTAATTAATCCCAATGGAATTGTATTTGGTCAGAATGCTCAATTAAATATTGGTGGTTCTTTTGTTGCGAGTACAGCGAATGCACTGCAATTTGGAAATGTCGGATTTTTTAGCGCAACTGAGAAAAATATCCCTTCACCATTGTTGACTATTAATCCTTCAGCATTGCTATTTAATCAGATTAATCAAAACGCAGCAATTCAAAATAATTCAGTTGCACCCGCAGGAAAAGATCCAGCAGGCTTTGATGCATTAGGTTTACGAGTGCCAGATGGAAAAAGTTTACTGCTGATGGGTGGTAATGTCAGCATGGATAGGGGACGATTAAATGCTTTTGGTGGACGAGTTGAGTTAGGAGGATTGGGCGAACCTGGTAGTGTAACGCTGGGTGTAGACGGCAGTAATCTCAGCTTGATATTTCCTGCGGATGTTGCGCGAGCTTCGGTATCCCTTACTAACCAAGCTGCGATATATGTAGAAGGTGCTGGTGGCGGTAATATTGCAGTGAATTCCAAGAATCTAGAGATTTTAGGAGGAAGTATTTTAAGCGGTGGTATTGGGCAAGGTTTAGGGACATCTGAAACAGTTGCAGGAGATATCACGCTTAATGCTACCGGAGAAATCAAAGTTGCTGGCGGGAGTAGTGTTCAGAATCTTGTGCGTTTGGGGACAGTTGGTAATGGGGGTAACATTACTATTGATTCTAGTTCTTTCTCATTACGCGATGGCGCTCAACTCGAAGTCTCAACCTTTGGACAAGGGAATGCAGGGAATGTGACAGTGGGGGCACTCGATGCTGTTGACCTTGCAGATGCTGGCATCCTCAGCACAGTGGAAGCAGGGGGCGTAGGTAAGGGAGGTAATATCGACATCAATGCTGCAACACTATCACTAATTGATGGCAGTCAACTAGTAACCATTACTCGTGCTGCATTTAATACCCAACCAGCAGGACGAGGGGATGCGGGGAATGTCAATGTTAATGTTACAGGTACTGTTGATATTGCTGGGGAGAAAAATGGTTTTTTTAGTGCGATTCGCAGCAGTGTGGAAACGGGGACAGTTGGCAATGGAGGTAACATTACTATCGATTCTGGTTCCTTCTTGTTAAGCGATCGCGCTGTACTTACTGCCTCAACTTCGGGACTTGGGAATGCAGGGAATGTGACAGTGCGGACACTTAATGCTTTTACAGCCGCTAGTAATACTTACATCTTCAGCACAGTGGAAGCAGGAGGTGTAGGTAAGGGAGGTAATATCGACATTAATGCTGCAAAAGTGTCACTAATTGATGGCGCTCAACTTATTGCCTCAACTTCGGGACTTGGAAATGCAGGGAATGTGACAGTGCGGACACTTGATGCTGTTGACCTTGCAGATGCTGGCATCTTCAGTACAGTAGAAGCAGGAGGTGTAGGTAAGGGTGGCAATATCGACATTAATGCTGCAAAACTATCACTAATTGATGGCGCTCAACTGGCAACCGTTACTCGTAGAGCATCTAATACCCAGCCAGCAGGACAGGGGGACGCGGGGAATGTCAATGTTAATGTTACTGACGCTGTTGATATTGCTGGGGAGAAAAATGGTTTTAAAAGTGCAATTTTCAGCAGTATGGAAACTGGGACAGTTGGCAATGGAGGTAACATTACTATCGATTCTGGTGACTTTTCATTACGAGACGGCGCTCAACTAACTGCCTCAACTTCGGGACTTGGGAATGCGGGAAATGTGACAGTGCGGGCACTTGATGCTATTGACCTTGTAGATGCTTCTATCCTCAGTACGGTGTCAGCAGGGGGTGTAGGTCAGGGAGGTAATATCGATATCTCCGCTGCAACCCTCTCGCTAAAAGATGGCGCTCAACTGCAAACTGCTACTCGTGAAGCATCTACTAATACACAGCCAGCAGGACGGGGGAATGCTGGGAATGTCAATGTTAATGTTACAGGTACTGTTGATATTGCTGGGGAGAAAAATGGTTTTTTTAGTGCGATTCGCAGCAGTGTGGAAACGGGGACAGTTGGCAATGGAGGTAACATTACTATCGATTCTGGTGACTTCTCATTACGAGACGGCGCTCAACTAACTGCCTCAACTTCGGGACTTGGGAATGGGGGAAATGTGACAGTACGGGCACTTGATGCTGTTTCAGTGGCTAGTAATGCTTCTATCCTTAGTACAGTAGCAGCAGGGGGTGTAGGTCAGGGAGGTAATATCGACATTAATGCTGCAAGACTATCACTAATTGATGGCGCTCAACTGGCAACCGCTACTCGTGGAGCATCTAATACCCAGCCAGCAGGACGGGGGAATGCGGGGAATGTCAATGTTAATGTTACAGGTACTGTTGATATTGCTGGGGAGAAAAATGGTTTTTTTAGTGCGATTCGCAGCAGTGTGGAAACGGGGACAGTTGGCAATGGAGGTAACATTACTATCGATTCTGGTGACTTCTCATTACGAGACGGCGCTCAACTAACTGCCTCAACTTCGGGACTTGGGAATGGGGGAAATGTGACAGTACGGGCACTTGATGCTGTTTCAGTGGCTAGTAATGCTTCTATCCTTAGTACAGTAGCAGCAGGGGGTGTAGGTCAGGGAGGTAATATCGACATTAATGCTGCAAGACTATCACTAATTGATGGCGCTCAACTGGCAACCGTTACTCGTAGAGCATTTAATATCCAGCCAGCAGGACGGGGGGATGCGGGGAATGTCAATGTTAATGTTACTGACGCTGTTGATATTGCTGGGGAGAAAAATGGTTTTAAAAGTGCAATTTTCAGCAGTATGGAAACTGGGACAGTTGGCAATGGAGGTAACATTACTATCGATTCTGGTGACTTTTCATTACGAGACGGCGCTCAACTAACTGCCTCAACTTCGGGACTTGGGAATGCGGGAAATGTGACAGTGCGGGCACTTGATGCTATTGACCTTGTAGATGCTTCTATCCTCAGTACGGTGTCAGCAGGGGGTGTAGGTCAGGGAGGTAATATCGATATCTCCGCTGCAACCCTCTCGCTAAAAGATGGCGCTCAACTGCAAACTGCTACTCGTGAAGCATCTACTAATACACAGCCAGCAGGACGGGGGAATGCTGGGAATGTCAATGTTAATGTTACAGGTACTGTTGATATTGCTGGGGAGAAAAATGGTTTTTTTAGTGCGATTCGCAGCAGTGTGGAAACGGGGACAGTTGGCAATGGAGGTAACATTACTATCGATTCTGGTGACTTCTCATTACGAGACGGCGCTCAACTAACTGCCTCAACTTCGGGACTTGGGAATGGGGGGAATGTGACAGTGCGGGCACTCAATGCTGCTTCCCTCGCAGATGCTTCTATCCTCAGTACGGTGTCAGCAGGGGGTGTAGGTCAGGGAGGTAATATCGACATCAATGCTGCTTCTTTCTCATTACGAGACGGCGCTCAACTAACTGCTTCAACTTCGGGACTTGGGAATGGAGGGAATGTGACAGTGCGGGCACTTGATGCTGTTTCAGTGGCTAGTAATGCTTCTATCCTTAGTACAGTAGCAGCAGGGGGTGTAGGTCAGGGAGGTAATATCGACATTAATGCTGCAAGACTATCACTAATTGATGGCGCTCAACTGGCAACCGCTACTCGTGGAGCATCTAATACCCAGCCAGCAGGACGGGGGAATGCGGGGAATGTCAATGTTAATGTTACAGGTACTGTTGATATTGCTGGGGAGAAAAATGGTTTTTTTAGTGCGATTCGCAGCAGTGTGGAAACGGGGACAGTTGGCAATGGAGGTAACATTACTATCGATTCTGGTGACTTCTCATTACGAGACGGCGCTCAACTAACTGCCTCAACTTCGGGACTTGGGAATGCAGGCACAATTAAAGTTAATGCTGCTGATTTTTTCACCATTTCTGGCAAGAGTTCAAGCTTTAATAGTGGCTTGTTCGTTAACTCCCAAAGTCCAACGGGTACTGCTGGAGATATTATCGTCACCTCACCTAGAGTTACCTTAGATAACAGTGCTACACTTAACGCCCAATCTGCATCGGGTAACGGTGGCGACATCAACTTACAAACTGATTTACTGCTTCTGCGCCGCGGCGCTCAAATTTCCACTACCGCAGGTACAGCACAAGCTGGTGGTAATGGTGGCAACATTACCATCAATGCCCCGTCGGGCTTCATTGTCGCCGTCCCAAGCGAAAATAGCGACATCACTGCTAATGCTTACACAGGTACAGGTGGTAGAGTAGATATTCAAGCCTTTGGTATCTATGGGATTCAACCCCGCTCTAACCCAACTCTCTTTAGTGATATCACCGCTAGTTCTGAGTTTGGTGTAAACGGCACTGTCGAACTCAATACACCCGGTATCGATCCCAACAGTAGCTTAGTTAATTTACCGACCGTACCAGTTGATACTCAAGTAGCACAGACTTGTTCCGCAGGTGGAACTTTAGCTAAGAGCCGTTTTACAATCACTGGACGCGGCGGTTTACCACCTAATCCGGGTGAAGCCCTCAGCGCTGACGCAGTGCAGGTAGATTTGGTGACTCTCAACTCAGAAGTAGGTAAACCCTCTACTCCAGCAGTCTCCACAAATCTCACTAACCCAACACCACATCGCATAGTAGAAGCTACTGGTTGGGCGATCGCTGCTAATGGCGATATAATTCTCACTAATTCTGCACCCATCACGCCTCATTCTTCCTGGCAGAAGACAGCCGATTGCCGTGCGTTAAATCAACATCAGGGAGGTTGAGCAACTTCCACTGTCTATTTTTAGTAAAGACACGGTGCGAGGAGGGCAAAAACATGGCAAGGAAAAAATCTAGATTACGGATAATCAAACGCTTTTTAAGTGTACTGCTGCTTTTAGCTATGTTCTTAGGCGCTCTTTTATTGCCCCCCACTTTCGCACATGTAACTGCGGAAAACTCCAATGTTCAAAGCTTGGCTGATGCCCAAAACTTGGTGAAACAGGGGAGAAAATTCTATGAAGCCGAGCAATTTAATGATGCAACTGCAACATGGCTACAGGCTATCTCTGCGTTAAAAGTCCGTGGGGATGAACTTACACAAGCGATGATACTGGGCAATTTATCATTAGCTTATCAGCAATTGGGACAGTGGTCAGAAGCAGAAAGTGCGATCGCTCAAAGTCTTAACTTATTACAAACTGCTAAAGACACCAAAGACTCCTCGCAAATTCTAGCTCAAGTCTTAGATATCAAAGGTCGTCTGCAATTGGCTCAAAGCAAAGCTGAAAATGCCCTGGATACTTGGCGACTCTCAGCTGAGATTTATACAAAAATAGGCGATGAAAGGGCGGTTATTCAAAATCGGATTAACCAAGCGCAAGCTTTGCAAGCTTTAGGGTTTTATCGTCAAGCCGAGAAGACATTAAGGCAAAGTACCCAGATTCTCCAAAGTCAACCTAACTCACCTGTTAAAGTTGCAGCTTTGCATAGTCTCGGCAATGTCGTCCAAGTCACTGGTGATTTAGAAACATCTCGGCAGATATTGCAGCAAAGTTTAGAATTAGCTTCATCGTTGCCAGATCGAGAAGCGATCGCTGATATTCTCCTCAGTCTGGGTAATACAGCCCGCGTACAGCAAGACACGCAAAAAGCTATAGAATTCTATCAACAAACTATCAAAACTGCAACCTCACCCACTACACGCATCCAAGCTCAAGCCAATCAACTAAGACTACTACTGAAAACTGAGCAATTGTCAGCTTTTCAAACATTGTCTTCTGAAATTAAAACTCAGCTTAACGATTTACCTTTGAGTCGTACAGCAATTTCTGCCCGCATTAACTTTGCCCAAAGTTTAATGCAATTCCGAAAAAAAATTGCCGCAGACACTCCCTCATGGTTGGATATTGCTCAATTACTGGCAACTGCTATTGAGCAAGCAAAAAGTTTGCAAGATAGACGCACCCAATCCTATGCTATTGGTGTCTTAGGGCAAGTTTACGAACAAACTCAACAATGGTCTGATGCCCAAAACCTCACCCAACAAGCCTTGCTCATCGCTCAAGATATCGATGCTAAAGATATTGGCTATCAATGGCAATGGCAACTGGGACGTTTGCTGAAAACTAAGGGAGATATCAAAGGAGCAGTATCAGCTTACACAGAAGCAGTTAATAATCTCCAAGCCCTCCGCAGTGATTTAGTTGGTGTCAATTCTGCGGTGAAATTTTCCTTTCGAGAGGAAGTTGAACCAGTTTATCGACAGTTGGTTGATTTACTTTTGCAATCTCAAGGTAACTCGAAACTGAGCTTTGAAAATCTTCAAAAAGCCAGCAATACAATCGAATTACTCCAAATAGCAGAACTAGAAAACTTCTTTCGCAACAACTGTTTAAATGCTCAAATTCGTAATCCAAAAAAAGATCCAACGGCAGCAATTATTTATCCATTTATTTTGCCAGATCGACTAGAGATCATCATCGAGTTGCCTCAACAGCGTTGGTTGCACTACACTACTCCTGTAGTTAAAAAGGAAGTCGAAACTACTTTAGCTCAACTACAGGAAAATTTACCCAAACCCCACACCCTGCGACAGGTTCAGTCTTTATCCCAGAAGGTTTACAAATGGATCGTTCAACCTGCTGAAGCTGCTTTAGCTGAAAGTAACACTCCTACTTTGGTGTTTGTGCTGGATGGCTGGTTGCGGAATATTCCGATGGCAGCTCTCTACGATGGCAAACAGTATTTAGTTGAGAAATATAATATTGCACTCACCCCCAGTTTGCAACTGATTGAACTCAAACCAATGGAGAAGGAATTAAAGGCAATAGCCGCAGGATTGAGTGAAGCAAGTTCGGGATTTTCTGCACTACCCAACGTCAAACTTGAATTAGAAGAAATCCGCTCTCAAGTCCCTAGCACCATCCTTCTAAATCAAGAATTTACCAGCAAAACTTTGCAAAATCGGATTAATTCTTTATCTTTCCCGATTGTTCATCTTGCAACTCATGGTCAGTTTAGCTCCAAGGCTGAGGAGACATTTATTGTTGCTTGGAATGAGCGTATTTATGTGAAAAAGTTAAATGAGTTAGTGCGAACAATAGAGCAAAATAGACCCGAAGCGATTGAATTGCTCATTCTTAGTGCCTGTCAAACAGCAGCTGGGGACGAACAAGCTGCACTGGGAATTGCTGGTGTCGCTTTTCAGGCAGGCGCACGCAGTACGATCGCTTCTTTGTGGAACTTAGATGATGAGTCTACTGCTGTGTTGATGAATCAATTTTACCAAGAGTTAGCCAACAAAAATCTGACTAAAGCTGAAGTACTCCGTCGCGCCCAGCTAACTCTGTTGCAAAATCCCAAATACAAACGTCCCAGGTTTTGGGCCCCCTATGTTCTGCTAGGTAATTGGCTGTAGTTTTATATAAGTCAGATTGTATTGCAATCTGGTTTTTTTTTCATCGAGCTGCAATTCGATTGTTTTGGCTAACAATGCGATTGTTTCGACTGATGAATTATATTGTATAAATTTATGTAAACAAATTAGTCAGTTTTGCGTAACATTAAGGCGATCGCAACTGAGAATTATCAGAGGTGACTGCAACCACCGTAAACCCACATTAGTGGTGTGACATAACCAAAAGTTTAGCAATTAATGTTTGCCTAAAGAGGTGCAATGTCCAAGATAAGTATTCGTTGGAGTTGGTTTATCGGAATTGCAATATGTGGTTCAAGCATTGGGAGTCCAAATTCCGCTTTTGCCGACATTATCCCGGATGGCACTTTGTCTAATAACTCTAGTGTCAAATTAGAAGGGAACAACAGCATCATTGAAGGAGGAACCCAAGTAGGTGGCAACTTGTTCCACAGCTTTCGGGAGTTTTCTGTACCTCCTAACGGCGCTGCTTTGTTTAATAATGCAGTGGATATTCAAAATATTATCAGTCGGGTAACGGGTGGATCGGTCTCTAGGATTGAGGGATTAATTGGTGCTAACGGCACAGCTAATTTGTTTTTGATAAATCCTAACGGAATTATTTTTGGTCAGAATGCTCAATTAAATGTTGGTGGTTCCTTTGTGGCGAGTACAGCCAATGCACTGCAATTTGGAAATCGAGGATTTTTTAGCGCGAGCGATCAAAATATCCCTTCACCGTTGTTGACTATTAATCCTTCAGCATTGGTGGTTAATCAGATTAATCAAAATGCAGCAATTCAAAATAACTCAGTTGCACCCGCAGGAAAAGATCCAGCAGGCTTTGATGTATTTGGTTTACGAGTACCAGCTGGAAAAAGTTTATTGCTGGTCGGTGGTAATGTCAGCATGGATGGAGGAGAATTAAATGCTTATGGTGGGCAAGTTGAGTTAGGAGGGTTGGCAGAACTTGGTACTGTAGCACTGGGTGTAAATAGTGATAATCTCAGCTTAAAATTTCCTGATAATGTTGCGCGAACAGATGTATCCCTTACAAATCAAGCACGTATATATGTAGATGGTGCTGGTGGCGGTAATATTGTAGTGAATGCCAGGAATCTAGAGATTTTAGGACTAACTTTCCTAAGTGCTGGTATTGGGCAAGGTTTGGGAACACCTGAAACTGTTGTTGGAGATATTACCCTCAATGCTACCGGGCAAATCAAAGTTGCTGGGAGCGGAGTCGGCAATCGTGTGCGTTCGGGTTCAAAAGGTAATGGGGGTAACATTACTATCGAGTCTGGTTCCTTGTTGCTACAAGATGGCGCTGCACTTGTAGCCGAAACCCTTGGACTTGGGAATGCGGGGAATGTGACAGTACGTGCACTAGATACTGTTTCCCTTACAGATGCTTCTATCCTCAGCACAGTGAGATCTGGGGGTATAGGTAAAGGTGGCAATATCGACATCAATGCTGCAACATTATCACTAATTGATGACGCTCAACTTGCAGCCTCAACTTCGGGACTTGGAAATGCAGGGAATGTGACAGTGCGGACACGAGATGCTGTTTCTCTTGCAGGTAATGCTGTCATCTTCAGCACGGTGGAATCTGGGGGTGTAGGTAAAGGAGGTAATATCGATATCTCAGCTGCAACCCTCTCGCTAAAAGATGGCGCTCAACTACAAACTATTACTAGTGGTGCATCTGCAACAGCGCCAGCAGGACAGGGCGATGCAGGGAATGTCAATATTAAAGTTACTAGTGCTGTTGATATTGCTGGGGAGAAAAATGATTCTGTTAGTGCGATTGGTAGCTTGGTGCAAACGGGGACAGTTGGTAATGGAGGTAACATTACTATCGATTCTGGTTCCTTCTCTCTAAGTGATGACGCTCAACTTGCAGCCTCAACTTCGGGACTTGGAAATGCAGGGAATGTGACAGTGCGGACACGAGATGCTGTTTCTCTTGCAGGTAATGCTGTCATCTTCAGCACGGTGGAATCTGGGGGTGTAGGTAAAGGAGGTAATATCGATATCTCAGCTGCAACACTATCACTCATTGATGGCGCTCAATTGCTAACCATTACTCGTGGTGCATCTGCAACAGTGCCAGCAGGACGGGGGGATGCAGGGGATGTCAATGTTAATGTTACTGGGTCAGTTAATATTGCTGGAAAGAAAAACGGTTTTGTTAGTGCGATTGGTAGCTCGGTGAGAACGGGGACAGTTGGTAATGGAGGTAACATTACTATCGATTCTGGTTCTTTCTCTCTAAGTGATGACGCTCAACTTGCAGCCTCAACTTTTGGAAAAGGAAATGCAGGGAATGTGACAGTGCGGACACGAGATGCTGTTTCTCTTGCAAATAATGCTTCCATCTTCAGCACGGTGGAATCTGGGGGTGTAGGTAAAGGAGGTAATATCGATATCTCAGCTGCAACACTATCACTCATTGATGGCGCTCAATTGCTAACCATTACTCGTGGTGCATCTGCAACAGCACCAACAGGACGAGGGAATGCGGGAAATATCAATGTTAATGTTACTGGCGCTGTTGATATTGCTGGAAAGAAAAATGATTTTGTTAGTGGGATTTTTAGTGAAGTGCAAACGGGAACAGTTGGTAATGGGGGTAACATTACTATCGATTCTGGTTCCTTTTCTCTAAGCGATCGCGCTCAACTTTCTGCCTTAACTTCGGGACTTGGAAATGCAGGGAATGTGACAGTGCGGACACGAGATGCTGTTTCTCTTGCAGGTAATGCTGTCATCTTCAGCACGGTGGAATCTGGGGGTGTAGGTAAAGGAGGTAATATCGATATCTCAGCTGCAACCCTCTCGCTAAAAGATGGCGCTCAACTGCAAACCCTAACTCGTGAAGCATCTGATACCCAGCCAGCAGGACAGGGCGATGCGGGGAATGTCAATGTTAAAGTTACTAGTGCTGTTGATATTGCTGGGGTGAAAAACGTTTTTATCAGTGGAATTGGCAGCTTGGTGCAAAAGGGGACAGTCGGTAATGGGGGTAACATTACTATCGATTCTGGTTGCTTCTCTCTAAGTGATGGCGCTCAACTTGCAGCCTCAACTTCGGGACTTGGAAATGCAGGGAATGTGACAGTGCGGACACGAGATGCTGTTTCTCTTGCAGGTAATGCTGTCATCTTCAGCACGGTGGAATCTGGGGGTGTAGGTAAAGGAGGTAATATCGATATCTCAGCTGCAACCCTCTCGCTAAAAGATGGCGCTCAACTGACAACCATTACTCGTGAAACATCTGATACCCAGCCAGCAGGACAGGGCGATGCAGGGAATGTCAATGTTAAAGTTACTAGTGCTGTTGATATTGCCGGGGTGAAAAACGGTTTTACCAGTGGGATTCGTAGCTTGGTGAAAACAGGGACAGTTGGCAATGGGGGTAACATTACTATTGATTCTGGTTCCTTTTCGTTAAGAGATGGCGCTCAACTTTCTGCCGAAACCCTTGGACAAGGAAATGCAGGCATAATTAAAGTTAATGCTGCTGATTTTTTCACTATTTCTGGCAAGAGTTCAAACTTTAACAGTGGCTTGTTCGTTAACTCCCAAAGTCTGACGGGTACTGCTGGAGATATTATCGTCACTTCACCTAAAGTTACCTTAGATAACGGTGGCAGACTCAATGCCCAATCTGCATCAGGTAACGGCGGCAACATCAACTTACAAACTGATTTACTGCTTCTGCGTCGTGGCGCTCAAATCTCTACCACCGCAGGCATAGAACAAGCTGGTGGTAATGGTGGCAACATTAATATCAATGCCCCATTGGGCTTTCTCGTTGCCGTTCCAAACGAAAATAGTGACATCACTGCCAATGCTTACACAGGCAGTGGTGGAAGAGTAGATATTCAAGCCTTTGGTATCTATGGCATTCAACCCCGCTCTAACCCAACTTCTCTTTCGGATATCACTGCTAGTTCTGAGTTTGGTGTAAATGGTACTGTAGAACTTAACACGCCGGATATTGACCCTAACAGTGGCTTAGTCAATTTACCAACTGTACCAGTTGATACCGAAGTAGCACAGACTTGTCAAGCTGGTGGAAATTTAGCTAAAAGCAGTTTTACAATCACTGGACGCGGCGGCTTGCCACCTAATCCAGGTGAAGCTCTTAACACTGATGCAGTGCAGGTAGATTTGGTGAGTCTCAATCCAAACAGTGATAACCGCGATCGCTCCTTTGTTCCCAGCAAAATAGCTACCCCCGCACCAGAACCGATCATAGAAGCTACTAATTTGGCGCTAAACCAAAAAGGGGAAGTCGTCTTGACAGCAAATCTTCCCACCACTACGCCCCATAGTCCTTGGTTGAAGCCTGCATCTTGCAGAGCAATTCCTAATTCGTAATTTCAGATTCGTCAGATTGCAATCTGATTTTTTTTCATCGCTCTGCAATGCCATTGTATCGACTGACAATGCGATTGTATCGACTAACCATGCGATCGCATCGACTAACAATGCGATTGTATCGACTAACAATGCGATTGTATCGAATGCATGAATTTTGAATTGGTATTACTCACTCTCTAAATTGCAGCACTCCACCCTTGGTTCAGTTGCAAAATCATTCAAACCAACAGCTTGCAACAGCGCCGTCCAAGAAGTATCTTGCGAATTAGAGCGACGCAATTCACTAGCAGCACTCAGCGCTTCATACCAAATACCATTAGCCGCATAAAGGTTTATTTGCTGGCGTGGTGTTGCTTTTTCTAATTGAGTTTTTAAAGCAGGTTTTAGTTGCTCTCGTTTTACATAGCCTTCAACATTAGCAATAATTTGGTTATTCTTATTACAGTAAATGTTGAAATACCAACGATACCGCTTACCTGTCTCTAAAGGTGCTGCTTTTGAGGGCAAACGAAAACTAACTACTCCTGGTGTCCCCGTTAAAGAAGTTTTGTAAGTAGTTTGATTTTGTGCTTCATCTTCTAGCACAAACTCTCCAGATGCAAAATCCGATGCATAAGGAACATAAAATAAGAAACTAGGATGCTCTGCGATCGCTTCTCCAAACACCAATTCTGAGTTTGAATAAACAGGTACTAAAGCTGTGAGCCGCTTTTGAGAAGAAGTCAGTGGCTGATTGATATCCTGACCACAGCCACGGCTACCTGCTTCCGTTCGCTTACCTGGTTCCCCGATGCCTTTTGGTGGAGGCGGCGCCGCAAAAATTAATGATTGATTTAATTGTCCGTTGGAATTTGCAGGCTGTGCTTGCACATCTATACAACTAAGGAATGTTAAACTAACGGCGAGGAAAGTTTGAATCTTTTGCATAGATAATTTCATTTTTATTTATGCCTCAAGTTGTAGAAGTCAGTTGTCGCTGTTGTGAAAGTAGGTAAATTGCCACTGTGCCGCCAGTAACGACTAAAACCAAAGCTGACGGAACTAGGGGAACCCAAATCCCTTGATAAAAGAGAATTAAGCAAAGCACGTATAAGACCCCAAATACACCTCCTTGTGCCAGTACTAAATATACTCCCGACCGATCGCGCCAAGGAAATATCTGCACAACGGTAAAAGCGATCGCACCTCCAACCACAGACCAACCCCAAATCCACAACACTTCACCCCAAACAGGCAAAACTGAGATCGAAGGTCGCTTATCCATAACAGCACTCACTAACTGACTCACCATTTGTGCTTGCAAAATCACCCCTGGTATTTCTTCAGAAGAACCCTGTCCAGTTATGTAAGGAGTAGGAATATAATCGCGGAAGCTTTGGGCAGTGGTACCAATGAGAACAATTCGGTCTTTGACTTGTTCGGGATTGACCTTACCCTTAAGAACATCTGTCAGCGTGACTTGAGGAGCAATATCTATTGGAGAACCTTGGTAAGAGCGGTAATTGAGCAATATTTGATAGCCCTGTGTATCCGCTTGTTGATAGCCTCCCGTGTGCGATTCTGCTTTGGAGACATTTGACGATCCCAACCTCTGAAAAACAACGTTACCTAGCTGCAAATTTCCTTGGGGGGTGTATTGAGCAGAAATTCCTTCTTTTTCTAAGTAGTGGAATGCTAGTTGGGCGTTAAGGGCGTAGGGTGCAGTACAAAGGGAGGTTGGGTCTGCTGGTTGCATTGCCAATAAATGACGACGCAAAATATTGTCTGAATCTGGGATAATATCACTAAAACCTTGGCGTTCTGGTGGAACCTCTTTTGGGGATGGAACTCCTGGATAGTTTTGTGTGCGATCGCTAACTTTGCAAATTGCAAAGAAATTGTCATCAGTTTGCCAACGAGTGCTTAAAGAAGCTTGGTTAGGTTGTACCGGATCGCTACGATAAATATCCAAGCCAATACTTCGGGGTTGCAACTTTGCTAGTTTGTCCAAAAGTTTCGTCAGTGCCAGATTTGACAGCGATCCACTTCTTTGCTTTTGCTCTGGTAGGTAAAGATCGTCTTCGGTGACAGTGACTATCAAAAGGCGCGAATCTTGCTTTTCTTGGGGACGCGATCGCATTAATTGGTCGTATGAGAGCAACTCCCATGTTTGCAATCCTCCTTGGTGTCTTATTCCTAAAACACCAGCAGTTATCAGCAAACTCAAAATTAACAAACTTTCGAGACGGCGAGTATTAAAAAACCATCGAGACTTTAACCAAGTTATTGGCACTACGCCAGGATGTTCGCTAATTACTGGCAACCAACTTGCACCTGGATATTCCTTTTCTATTCCTTTGAGCCTTTGTCTGGCAATGCGAACCGCAGCATATATAGATTGTCCTGATGAAAAAACCTCCAGAAAATGCTTTAAAAATTTTTGAGCTACCCGATCTGGCACTGGTTCCCGCATGACAATAATTTGCGGAATCTGCAAATCTTGCAGTTCTCGCGCTAATCCTAATCCATCACAGGAGTTAAAAATCGCTAATTGTAAACCGTTGGCAACAGCATTTCTCAGTGCATGTCTGAGTTTATCAATTGTTAATTTATCTGTCTGATTAATATAAATACAACTACTTTCACCCTCGCTCTTACTATGACCTGCGAAAAATAAGATATTCCAAGGTTGTTTCCACAATTTTTCATCGATGTCTGAATATTGAGGTTCTACTAAAAAAGTTGTAGCAGCATTAGGTAATTTTTCTAGTAACTGGCGGTCTTGCTCCACATCAATACCATCACTATCGCCTAAAATTGCCAAAATTCTAATTTTATTTCTCCAAAGCGATGTCTGCAATGCACCTATTACTGTTTCTGATTCTGGAACACTGAGAACAACTTCAGCTTTGAGATAATCTCGATCTATCAAATCCCACAAATGCCAAGGAAGTTTCTTGAGTTGCAAACAATGAGTGCGAATCAACACCCGCACTTCCTCTTCTGGCATCAGGTGTTTAAGCCATTTTTCGCGCACGGGACGAAAAGACTCTGATAGCAACCAATTGTTTAAATACTCCCGCACCTCACTAGCTTTTGTGTCGCACTCCTTACGCCGCTGGGAGATAGAACCATCGTAAATAATTTTTTTGGCTTTGATGCGGGTAAATTTCCACAAGCTGCGATATGTGGACTGCCACTGTTCAATAGCTGTTGCCATATTTAGATTGGAGGGCAGCTTGCCAGTAATTTCTGTAGTCGGGCGTTTGCCCTCTTCTCCAATTTCCAGCGTCACCTGTACACCTAAGTCCAAATCACCATCTAGCTTTAGCACAACTAACTTTCTCATTGGCAGCACCCCTGTTGTTGTTCTTAATAAATGGCAAAATTTTCTGTGATGCTGATATCTCCCAAAACAAGTTTAACGCTGAAACGTTCTCCCACCTCACAACTAAACTCCAATTGAATATTCTTATTGCTGCTTCTAGTTTGGGCTTCCATCACAGATGCTCTTTCAGAATCCAGCACAATTAAATGGAGATTTGGTGGTAGATAATGTTGTCCATTTGTCGGATGCACTTCTACGATAATGTCCATTTCTTGCTCATTGTTTGGAGGCAGACTAACAACTAAAACCACTGCTTGCTCCCGTAAAACTTTTCCTAAATCAATCAGTTTGCCTCTACTAATAAAAGCGCCTGCTTCACTTCTCAGACTCAAAGCTGGCTTGACACCTTGAGTGCCTAAAAGAGGTTCAATTTCTTGCCAACCAGTTTCAAAAATATTCTCCAACCATTGCTTCAAGTTAACTAAATCCTGATTCCAGGTAAGCGAATCATCAACTATTTCAGCAAGCTGTAATTGAGAAAGTTCTTCTAAATAATCCAAGAAATCGTCTAAAGGTTGCAATTGGTTAATCGGGAACAAATCAGTTTGTACCTGCTTGACAAATCCTAGCAGTGTTGCTTCTCTAAATGATTTGCTGATTTGCACAGCTACATAGCCAATTCGATTTGACTGTACTTCAGGTGGCACATAAACAAATTGTGCATCTTCTAATACTGGGCGACATTCTAACAAGCCCAAGTTTGGTAGGCACAAATCAGCGACATCCATCAATGTCTGTTGTATAACATTCCAACTATCACTTTTATTCAAGTCTGTCTCAAACCCCATGCAACGTAGATAAGAATTGGCGAAAGACACAGACAAAGTATTGAGATAAACTTGTTCAGCTTTTGCTTGCGTGGCTTGTTGTCGTCGTAACTCTTCTGCCCGATGTCTTCCATCTACAGGTATTGGGGCTGAAAATGTTAAAAATTCTCTGGTTTTGCTCATATTTTTGCCTAGCTAGTTAGATTATATTAAAGATTAAATATATAAATATTCTTGAAACTTATTAGCAAACTTTTTCAGACAACGTTGGTAAAAAGTATGGAGAGATGTGATTTCAATGCCCCATTCTGCTGAAATATCTTTCCAAGTAATACCTGAACATCTTCTTGTAGCTATAGCTTGAAAATTTGCCTCTGGATGACCTTTGATATGTTCTTTGCAAAAAATTAATTCTGGGTCAGTTTCTATACATTCTCTTACTTGTTCAAACAAAGATACAGGTTGAGATGAGGGTATATTTTCCCAGTGAGAGCTTTCAAGATTTATTTCATTTGTTTTGCCGAGAACTTTTGGGATAGCCTCTGGAAAAAAGCGTCTAGTTAATAGCATATTTACCCAAGTCACCACTTCGCCTCGTTCTGGGTCATACTTATTAATATTGTTGTCTTGACAAATATAGAAAAATAAATTTTGTACTGCCTCATCATAGATATCTTCATAAGCTAGTTCAAATTGACCTTTATAAGGATGAACAAGCTTACCTGATTGCCAAATAGCATTAATCAGGCTTGTTAAAGCTATCCGCTTTTCCTTGGTTAGGTGTGTGTATTTTTGGGCTGCAAGTGCTAATTCTTTAAGTTGTACATCTAGTTGTTTTCTTGGGTCATTAGCCATAAAAGACCTCAAATCAGAAGCTACCAAGTTATTAATCGCACTATATCTCATGTATTAATCCTGACTTTTACACAAAGCAGCCACAATTGTTACAAAACTTTTTGCTCGTGCATTAAATCCGATCGTTGGCGTTGCATAATGGCGATCGCATGATTCATACTTGGATTCAGCAATGCCCCTTAGATATTTCTAAGTAACCTTTTTTAGCCGACAGGCAAAGCATTTAAAAGCTTGCTGTCCTGAAAGATTGTCATAGTAGTTTTGGTCTATTAAGACATTAGCAGCTTCATAGTATGGAGTTGTCAAATCCTCAGCCATCTTCTGTTGGGAGCCGAACCAATTAGGGACAAAAATAGTGTCTTCTCGAATTCCTTGCCAAAGTAGTGCTGTACCTTTGATTGCTCCTCTGGGGCTTTCAACAATAATCTCATCACCATTTTCAATCCCAGCAGTTTGTGCGGTTTTTGGGTGAATTTGTACCAGGCGAACACCATTCATTTGCTTGCCTGTATAAGTCCAGTGGGTAACAGAGTGGAAATGAACTACACTTGGTCTGCCAGTCATTCCCATGAGCGGGTACTGCTTGTGTACCTCACCAGAAGATATTTTCCCCAATTTGACCTTTTGAGTCAAAGCCTGCGGATTTACGGGATTTTTGACCAACTCAGATGCATACTCAATAGTAGGATGTTTACCTGTTACCTCTGGATGGGTATAAAAGCTAGGCAGAGCAGAGTGTCCAGCCTCAGCTAACCGAGTTTGCAATTGTGGAGTGTAAATTTCTACTTTGCCACTAGGAGTCAGAAATCGCTTACCAATATTATTAGGATTAAGGGCTTCTGCGGCTTCATACCAAGAGGGATGATCCAAGTAAAGTGTACTGACACCAGGATGATTCACTGTTGGGCAAGGCCAACGCAAAGGTTCTTTTCTTTGGGATAGTCTTTGTTGAGTCATGCCCCCCATTCCTGGGGTATTCCTTAGAAAAGTTGCCCATAGATTACCATAGTCTTTCCAAGAAGAAGGAAAGTTATCCCTCCAGTATTCAGGCGGATTGCGTTTGTCTAATTTAGCTGTGGCGTGTGCTAAATCAATCCAAATATGCCAATCTGGTTTCGACTCCCCTACTGGAGCAACCACTTGTTCTTGCCAACGGATTGCTCGATCGTCCCGCCGCATATAAACGGTTTCCATTTCAAAACCACTAGTTACCGGCAAGATAATATCAGCATAGTACGCTGACTCTTCCATGAACAATCCAGTGTAAACATAAAATTCTAATTGCCGATAAGCCTGTTGTACTTTAACTGTGTCAGAACAAGCCAGCAGGGGATTGCCTTGAGTAACGATCGCTTTAAGCTGATAAGGTTTACCTGAAATAATCGATTGGGCAAAATAATCTGGCCCAACTGGCAAGGCGATATCTTTATTAGGTGTTTTACCAATAATCGCTGGTAAATTCAAGCTCCCTGGCCAAGTGTTATGCATGAAATTGCAACCACCACCATTAATTCCAATATTGCCTGTAATTGCAGCCAGAAATGTTAAACAACGGTAAGTGTCAAAAGCTCCTAATTGATGAGAAATCCCAGCATTGCAGAAAATAGCAGCAGGCTTAGTTTTGGCATAAGCTTCAGCTAGAAGTCTAATTTTTGATGCTGGAACATCCGTGACAATTGAAGCCCACTCTGGTGTGTAGCTGAAGCTTATTAGGTGCTTTTTGAGTTCATCAAAACCCAGTACCCACCGTTTTACAAAGGCAGCATCGTATAAGTTGTTAGTCACTATGTGATAGAGCATTGCCAAAACCAAAGCCAAGTCTGTATGTGGTTTCGGTGCAATCCACTCATCAGCTTGCGCTCCTGTAGGAGTCAAGCGGGGGTCAATCACTACTAACTTGGCTTTAGTCTTAGCACGGCTTCTAAGAAGATAGGCAAAGGTTACAGGATGTGTTTCTGCTTGATTCGTACCTAAAAACAGAAACAATTTTGCACTTCCCAAGTCTTCTTTTTTCGTCGCATCATCTATTCCGTAGCCGTTTGTAAAATTGCCTAACCCAAATGTCCATGCCAAAGCATTGCCACCTGCATCGTTGCATACAGGCCCAACATCAGTATTATTAGGACTACCCAGCAGACTAAAGTAGCGCTCAACCAAAGAACCCGTTCCCCGTGGTAATCTCCCAGAGGTTTTATTTGCGATCGCTCTAGCTTCGCCTGCATCCCTAAGTGCCAAAAACTTGCTAGCGATAATTGAGAGAGCTTCATTCCAAGAAATTGGCTCAAATTGAGAATTGCTGTCACCTTTGTCTCCACCAACCCGCTTCATTGGGCTTTTCAAGCGAAAGCGATTGTAGACTAGCTGGGTCATCATTGGCCCCTTAATACAAAAGCCACCTGCCTGTACTGGGTCATTTGGTTCACCTAAGACATCTACAATCCGCCCGTTTTTGAGATGAACTTTCAAACGGCACAGGGAATTGCAGAATTGACAAGCACTATTTACAATCTTGTCTGGCTGTAGAGCAGCCGATTTCTGAGTAAAATCAAATTCAGTACTTTGAAGAGGGATTGCCTGTTCTTGCTCAACACTTGCTGCATCAGCTACTTCTTTTTTGAGTAACTCTGCTCCACCAACAGCAGCTGTACTAATAGCCACCCCTTGAAGAAAACCACGCCGTGAGGTCTTTTTCCTACCCTTTGATGTCATGGAGATCCTCTCCCTACATATCGCGCTTATTACAGCATTTCACAAATAGGCGCGCAATTTAACTGCGTTCTAGTAGATTACTACATAAGTATAGGACTCATATTTGATTTTTGAAAAAAACTCAGTACAGCTTTATTCCTACTTCCCAGTCCCCAGTCCCCATTACCCCTTATCCCCAGAGGGGGCCCCACCATCCCCAGTCCCTAGTCCCTACGATTAATTCAGAAATCAAATCAGATTGCTATAGCTAAACAAAATTAATTACACAAAGTTAAGCCATGAAACTCTTATCCAGATTAGAAACTCATGTGTAAATAATTCTGTGCGATTACTTACTTGACCAGCTTAAGATATGTAATCCTTTGTTTTCTGCTACTTTTTCCCCTAATTACCTAATCGTCCTTGGTGGTTAAACTTGGGTCAAATACTAATGCTCCGTCAGTTAATAGTACGATATAGCAATAGTTACATGAAGCCGAATTTCACTTAACTGAGAACCACTATATATAATCCTTGAGAAAGTTTCGTCAAACCTGTGGACTTGTTACTGTTATATAACAGTAGAAGTAATTTATCAGGTTATAGTGAGTGAGGTTGTTGTTTTGAAATCCCAATTAACTAATCATCAGGTCGAATTACAGGATTGCACTATTTTTTATCAGCAAAGTAAGTTGGAGTCGAGTTCAATCCCGATTCTATTTCTGCACGGATGGGGAATCTCTACCCAGCCTTATCAAGAAGTGCTGACACTACTAGCACAGCATCATACCATAATTGCTCCTGACTTGCCTAGTTTTGCGAGATCGAGTTACTCTGGGCTAATTCCTGATTACGTTAGCTATAGCAAATTTCTCCTTTCGTTCTTGGAAGTTTTAGAGTTAGAACATTTTCATGTAGTTGGGCAATCATTTGGCGGAGGTATTGCTATTACCTTATCTGCAATTGTTCCAGAAAAAGTTACCAGTGTAATTCTGGTAGATAGTACAGGAATTCCTACGCTATCAATACCGAAGATAATCCTGCGAAGAGCGATCGAAATGACCTTTCAACTGTTTTTACCAAGACGGAGGTTGAAATTAATTGATATTCCTTTGGTTTTCTGCTATAACTTGTTATTTAATACCGGAAATGTTATTCAAGGATTACTAATTTCTTTGTACGAAGACATCAGCTATTTACTACCAAAAGTCCTAGCTCCTTGTTTATTATTATGGTCAGACAAAGACCTAACTACGCCATTAAGTAACGCTCAAGAAATGGCGGCCATTATACCCAACACTAAGTTAATGACTGTAGAAGAAGGTTGTCACGAATGGGGACTTTGGTATCCTGAAAAATTTACCTCACTCATACTGGATTTTATTTGTCAAATTGAGAAATATTAATGTAGCTAGTACCGCAAGGCCCAAATCACTCATTCAAAAGTCAAAAAGCTTCTTGTATAGGCTTCTCAGTGATTTAAAATAGTCTGTTTTTTTTTAACGCCGACCTGTACTATAGGACTCATATTTGATTGCGTGAAAAAAACTCAGTACAGCTTTATTCCTTCTTCCCAGTCCCCAGTCCCCATTACCCCTTATCCCCAGAGGGGGCCCCACCATCCCCAGTCCCTAGTCCCTACGATTAATTCAGAAATCAAATCAGATTGCTATAGTAGAGATAATCATTTGTTTTGGTCAAGTTATACCCTTAGTGCGATCGCAATCAGGCGGGCGAAACAGCGCCATCGCACAAAAATTGCTGGAAAAAATTGATTTAAAGTTGGATTATGTCAGTCGATTGGGGTCGAGGAAAAACCGGGAGTGGGTTTACCAGGGTTAAAAATGCCATATCTGCTGGAAACCTTGATATCACTCCATTGTGGCAACCCAAGTAAAAATCTAAGTTCTAAAGTTTCTTACTTTGAGGTTTTTAAAAGCATTTTTAGCCCCTGCTTGCGACTGGCGATCGCTCAAAAGAAGAGATGGGCAATACTTTTGTTATAGAACTAATCGAAAAACTCATCTCCTCAGATTAGTATGCCGATGGCGGCAAACTAAGCTATATTGACTTTTTTTAATTAATCATCTCTAGCTAATGGGTTGTACCACTGATCCGTTGGCAAGAGCAGTCGATCTGACTCAGGTGGGCCCCATGTATTTGGCTCATACTGATAAATGGGTGTGACGTTATCGAGAATTGGCTGGACAATCCGCCATTCCTCTTCTACGGTATCTTCTCGTACAAACAAGGTAGGATCGCCCTGTATGGCATCACCCAATAGACGTTCATAGGGTTCCATCTCGTCGCCACCTCCGTAAAAGGCTAGGAGTTCATTCGTAGAGCCGATCATATCTTCTCCAGGGATTTTAGTGCGAGCGCCCAATCCCACAATTACCTCTGGATCTAGTAAAAAACGAACATAATTACCGTTTTTTTGTCTTCCCTCCTGGAACACATCTAAAGGTGGACACTTGAACTTGACCATTACCTCAGTAGTTTTGACAGGCAATTTCTTCCCAGCCCGAATGTAGATGGGAACTCCTGACCACCGCCACGTATTAATAAATAACCGCACGGCAACAAAAGTTTCTACTTGGGAGTCAGGAGAAACACCTTCTTCGTTACGGTAATTACAAAATTGACCGCGAATAATCTCATCGGGTTGGACTTCCCCTATAGCTTTGAGAATACGCTCTTTTTCATCCCGGATCGAATCGGCAGCCGTACTGGCGGGAGCATCCATACACACTGAAGCCAATATTTGCAGCATATGGTTTTCCACCACATCCCGAATTGCGCCAGTTTCCTCATAGAAGCGCCCCCTTCCTTGAATGCCAAAGTCCTCTGCCATCACAATCTGGATGCTTTCAACATAGTTGCGATTCCAGATGGGTTCGAGAAAAGAGTTGGCAAACCGAAAATAGAGTAAATTCAGCAGTGGTTCTTTGCCCAGGTAATGGTCAATGCGATAGATGGATGATTCGGGAAAAACTGATGCCAGAATTTGATTTAACTCGCGTGCTGATTTCAAATCCCGTCCAAATGGTTTTTCAATTACCACCCGCGCATTTTTAGCACAGCCTGATTCGCCCAATCCTGACACTACTTGTGCAAACAAGCTTGGTGGAATTGCCAAATAGTAGAGGGGATGAGTAGCATCACCAAGGGCTTGACGTAATTTTTCGTAAGTTTCTGGTTTGTTGTAGTCACCAGCAACGTACTGGAGTAGACCAGAAAGTTTCTCAAATGCGTCTCGATCTATACCACCATTATGTTCTAAGCTATCACGTGCCCTTTCCCTAAGTTGATCCGTCGTCCAAGATCGTCCGGCAACCCCAATCACTGGGACATTGAGATTGCCCCGTCGTACCATTGCCTGAAGGCTAGGGAAGATTTTCTTGTAGGCTAAGTCACCTGTTGCCCCAAAAAATACCAGTGCGTCTGAATCAGGAGTTCCCATGACTAACCTCTTTATTGCCTATCTCACAAAACCAACAAAATCATCCCGCAAATATACAACGCCTAAATTCTTTTTAAAACTTGAGTATTTCCCAATTATAATTGTCGGGAAAAGGTTCTATTTCCCAGACTATGCTTTCTCCTGCTTCTAAGGCAACTTCTACGTAGAGTTGTTCTACAGCCGTTGCAGCTACATCTTCATTATTGGGAAAAGGCTGTAAATCTTCGGTAAGTAATCGGAGTTTAAAACCACCAGGAATAGCTGCACCGATCGCGGCATTACGTAATTCAAAACGCCAAATAGTTGCATCTGGCTCATATTGTGGTATAATCAAAAGTTCGTAAATTTGACCTGCGATCGCCAACCGACGAGAGAGAATAGTATTTGGTTGTGCATCTTCCACACCCCGCGCCCCAGCAGCACTAAGTTGTAAATCAAAGCTTCCCCAACCAACAGCCTCAGCAACTTGAGAAACACCGCTTTGCAACCATTGGATAACTGACCATTGTTCTGGTAATCCTAAGCGTCGTTGATATAAATTTTGTCGCCAACCGCCATGTTGAATTAATCCACCCCACAGTTGAAAAGGGATTTCTTGCCGGGGTGTAAGTATTTCCGGGTTTCCCAGACGGGCAATTAAATTTTCTGCCTGTTGTGGCGATAAGCTGGGAATCTCTTCAATAGGGCTACGAGTGGGTTCTTCTGGACATAATTGACGCGCCAGAGCTAAAACGCTGATGTCGTTGATTATATCAGTAGCATCTAGGGAATAAGTGCGATCGCTGGCATCATAACTACCTTGAGTTTTCAGTTTTTCATGGTTGCAATAACCCCAAATCCTGACGTAGCCTTCATCTGGCTCGACTTGCACAGCTAAATAATAATCACCTACCCAACTAGGAATATCCACCCATTCTTGAGGTACTCGCAATTCACTCAAATCAATTGCCTCGCTTGGTATCAAGACTAATCTTGTTGCCTCAACGGTGAGTGCAATTCCATTAACCAGTTCCCAAAAACTGGGTAAAGCAGTGGTAGTTGGCCAAACTTTTGTCTGTGGTGTCCAGTCTTCTTGCAACCATAACAAGATAGCATCCAGGCAAAGTTGATTAATATAAGCTTGATAGCGAGAACTAGCATTAGAAAAAGCTTGATTATTTAAATCCGCTTGGTTTTGGGTAGTTGTAGGGATTTCCAAAACCATATCTGTTGGGTTGATGAAAGTAAATACAGTAGTCATAGGGATTGGGGATTGAGGTTGAGAATTGGGCAGGAGGCATTGGGCAGGAGGCAGAAGCATTTTAATTTTTAATTTTTAATTTTTAATTTTTAATTGATTTCTCCCCCATTCCCTTGTCATACACCATAGTAATTTTTCAACCATTCCTCCATTAGTATGTTTATATTCTTGAGTAGGTCTGAAGTAACGGAAATATGCAAACTATCTTTACTCCAATTAGCTAAAAAGCGTAACAAAGTTTCTTGAGCTTTTTTTAGTCGTCGTGAGACAGTATATTGCTGTATTTGTAATTGTTTGGCAATTTTGTCTTGAGTTAATTCTTCAGCATAATAAAGTTGTAAAATTTCTTGTACTTGCGGTTCGAGTTGAGCGATCGCAGCCACTAAAACTTTGTTAATCTCAGTTTGTTGGAAATTTCTTGTTTGTTCTTCTTCAGCAGCAAGAATTTCATTAATCAGAGATTCTTGTTGTGTTCCGGGAATATTATCAAGCCACTCCCACGAATCATCGCCCCCTTTAGGAATATTGAGAGAGTCAACCGGAAAATAACGATAGCGGCGTGCGGCTTTAGCAGCAGTTAAAAGCCACTTTTCTAGGGTTTGGGAATTGACTTGCTGACTACTTTGTGAATTATAAGCTTTAGCGATCGCCTCCCAAGTCTCATTGTCTGGTTGGGAAATTTGACGAGAAGTACCTTTTTGTGTTGGGATATATTGAGTTTTGAAACAGTTCCAAACTAGGATATAAGCATTAATATCTTCTGGCAATAAACCTGCATTTTGTAAAGACTCCACCAAAAATTTTTTAGTAATTTTTCGTAATAATCCCCAATCTGTACAAATATCAATTTCACGATTTTGGCGTAAATTTTCCCGAATAGCACTGCTAAAGAGGGCAGTAGCATAGTTTTTTAAAATAAAGCCTCGATCTGGATTAAACCCTTTGAGGACTTTATCAACTTGAGCGATCGCAATCTGAAAACAGTCTGATAGCTTGTACTGAGTACTCGCAAAACTGTTAACTGTTTTTTGGGATGCCCAATAACAGGATTCTTGCAAGTAAGCTGCCAGATGCTGTTTAGCTAGTAGCTTCGTTTCAGAGATGAGCCAAAATTTATACCAATACAAAATCCAAAAATGTTCCGAAGTTTCTTGAGGCGTGCGGTTGAGACAACTTTGCATACTGCGACGTAGCTTTGATTCCGTCGCCCAACCACTGAAGCGATCGGCGTCAAATTGCACAAAAGTTGAAAATATTTCGATGATGCTTTGCCGAGGATGCATAAAAAATTGTCACCCAACCTATAGGAAGACTGAAAGCGTTAAAGGACGCCTACACAAACTTTACTACAAGGTGTGAGGATTATATTTCGACTTCAATGAAGTATTTTATACTTAGCCAACTGGTAATCGTGTCTACTTATCAAGAAGTTACAAAAACAATTACGAATAATGGAGTGTGAATAAAATGTTGAAACGTTCTTTAAGTATTATTGCTGCTAGTAGCATCTTAACTACTGCTTTAATCAATCCTGCTTTAGCTGTACCTGCTGACTTTATTGGTACTTGGGTAAATAAAGATGCCAATACTTCTAATATTACTCGTTTAGTAATTACCTCAGGTGGTAGCAATAAATTAAATATTCAGGTGTTTGGCAAATGTCATCCTAGTGATTGTGATTGGGGAGCTGCACCATTACTTACCTATGGTATTAATGTCCAAGATACTAATCATAAATATGCAACAGCCAACTATAATAAAGGGTTCGCAAATTCCTTCTTAACCTTGGGATCTGCTCGTCAAGAATTACTGTTGCAAGGCTATACGCAGTTTTTAGATAATAGCGGCAGGCAGAATTACTATTCTCGTGAATACTTTCAAAAGCAAACAAGAGTGAGATAGATAATCACTAAAAATCAGCATCAATTATTATTACTCTAAGAACAATAAAGAAGTTTGCAAATAACTGAGGTACACAAAGCAAGACTGAAAATAAGATAGAAATAGTTTTTAGAGCTTGCCTCAAAAGCCACAGCTTTGTACTTCAAAACTGCTGCAAAATATAAAATTTATCCCAGCATTAAACCTCGCCTCTGCGGGGTTTTTGTATTTGTATTCAAAATTGAATTATTCTCAAAAACAATTCTCGAAAATTTTGCCAAGACTGCATAAAAATATCAAAGCAAACCTATTGACTAAGTGAAAGGTGAAAACTAAAAACTTTAATCTGATTTTTTCAATAGTTGTCATACTATGACAATTTACTTAATCAAGTAATCTTGTTTTAACCTGCCACGAATGAGTTATAGGAGAAAAAAAGATGAAACTTAAGTAGCCATACAACCTTGAAAAATCCAGCCACAACAACAAAAGCAATAAACCAACTTAAAGGATAATCAGAATGAAAATTACAAGTTCAACTTCTACACGTTTAGCATTAGTAATGGGTTTAGCAATAGCTAGTTCAATTATTAGTACTGTAGCTAAAGCTGAATCTATCCCACAAGTAAATTCTCATGGTAACGTATCTAATAAGCCTTTTATTAGCAATACTGCCCGTCGTGATACTCTTCATAATTTGAACCAACGACCGTTGAATAGTATCTTAGAAACTGACGGTGGTAAAACAAAAGAATCGAGCGATAAAGGCAAAGATTCTAGCGATAAAGGTAAGGATAGTAAAGAGACTTGCGAAAGTGGTAACTGTGGTGGTGTTCTTATAGATAGAGTTAATCCAGTTATTTTACCAGCAGATCAACTGAAAACTCCTGTACTACGAAATGTGCGTCCTCAATCTTTAATTAAAGTTAACAAGCCAATCTTCTAAAGAATAGAGATTGTGAAAAAACAGATTCCCGACTTATTAAAGAAGTCGGGAATCTAAGCCTCCCATGAGAAAAACGAGCGACTAAATATTATGGATTTATTAATTATTGGTTCGAGTGATGACATTTTTTGCCAAGCAGTTAACGAATTGGTTAAACAAAAAGGTTATACGAGTGAAGTTTTAGATGTTTGTAATGCTGCAAGAATGTTTTCTATCAGTGTTACTTCTGGAAAATCATATATAACACCAGAAATTCCAGTTATTTTACGTATTCCGCCACAGACGCCGATTCGCGCTAGTTTTGATGATTCTTTTATGTATGATGAGTGTCTTGCTACTTTATGGGCAGCGATGACATTATCTAAATCACTAGTAATTAATCGTCCAACTGCAAATAGTCTTTGGGGTAATTTATCATATTCTTCTAACTTGACTAAATTAAAAGCTGGTTATACTAGCAATCTAGAAGTATTCTCTTCGCAAGTTCCACCATCACCGCAAGCATTACTCGATAAACAATGGTATCTCCAAGATTTAACTACTTATAATACTGCTGCATATCCAGAAATCCCTGAAGGGGTGGGGCCATTTCGCGGAAGTTGGGTTTCCGCTAACCTTGAATACGAAATTGTTGTTGTTTTAGAAGATAAAGCATGGCGTTGCACCAATACATCTTTAGAACATTTGCAGCTAGAAGAAAAAAGTATTTCGCTGCTAAGAAATTTAGATTTGGTATTTGGCACTGTAACTTGGAGTATTCATAGCAATCTAGAAAACGCCAATATTGCCCGTATTAACCCTTATCCATCGCTGGAAGAAATACAGTTTGTTTGGTCAGATTTTGCTCCCGCACTTTTGGAGACTATTTTTTCATGATTTATGCAATTGGTCTTGATTCAGATCGCACTTTTTGTCATTTTGTTAACTATGCTGAATCTCGTGGTGTTGAAGTTCAAGTAATTAATTTACGCGAAGTGATTCAAAATGGAGATTGGCGGCTAGCGTTACCCGATGATAATCAAAGCTGGATAAGTTGTTCTAGTCAAAAGTATCTATTAAATCCTCATGGTTCTTATTATTGTCGCTTGATTGACCTTTCAACCGTACAATCAGATGTACAAGATGCGATGCGATGGAAAAGTCTTCTTGCTGCACTTTGCTGTTGGCTAGAACATATTCCCGGTAATGTAATTAATCGTCCTGGTGCTGGCGCAAATAATTTCTCAAAACCGCTTCATGAGTTTCATCTAAAATCTTTAGGTTTTCAAGTTGCTGATAGCGTTACTAGTTCCAATCCAGAAGTTCTAGCTGAGTTTGCTAACGCTGGATTAACAATTGTTAAGACAACATCGGGTGTTCGTGCCGATAGTAGACTGGTAAAATCAGAAGAGTTTCTCGATTTCCACCCAGACGCTGGCCCAGTTCATTTGCAAAGATATATAAAGGGCGCTGATGTGCGGGCGCATGTAGTGGGTGATAGAGTTCACGCAGAATTAATAAAATGTCCACAAGTAGACTATCGCCATTTTCATGAAGAAGCTGAGTATATCGAGTGGGAGTTACCAGAAGCTTTACACCAAAAAATTATTAATGCGACTGCTGCATTGGGGTTAAAGTTTGCAGGTTGGGATTTTAAAGTTACTAACTCTCTAGAGTACTGGTGTTTAGAAGTTAATCCAATGCCGGGATACGATGGATATGATATTCGGGCAGATGGGAAAATAACCGACTCGCTATTAGCTTTGCTTACAGAAGATATTGTAGGAAATAGTATTAGTTGGGATACAGATTCTAGTAATGAAATTTTCTCAGAACAAATCGTGACAGTTGAACAGTGTAATGATATTTGTTCTGTAATTCATAGTTTAAGAGAATTATGGATAAAACGAGGAAACTCTCCAAAGTTTTTCTATACTTTAGGTACGGCTAGTTACTTAGATTTCTTAAATGAACCTAATTTTTCTAGAGATTATTATACTATAGCTCGTGAATATAATCTACTTCTAGAAGAATATTTAGGTTGGCTTTATAAGTTAATCAAAGAATATTTAGAGCAGACGCTTGTAAACCCTGTAGTGTATAAACCAGGTGCAGCGCTGCCCGGTTTTCATATTTGGCAAGATTCTAATCTTATCACTAAACCAAATACTACCACACACTTCGATTTGCAGTACCGAAACCTCAAATGGGATGAAGGTAAACTCGATACTGTAAACACAATCTCCTTTACTTTACCAATTAAACTGCCGAAAAGTGGGGGTGGGTTGAATGTTTGGGATTTCAACTATATCAATGATTATAGTCAAGCGATCGCAAGCAATGTAGAAATTCTTAAACGATTTAGAACCAAAACTTTTCATGATTACAAAGTTGGTGAAATTGTCTTGCACAGTGGGCACACACTTCATCAAATTGCACCAACTACTTGTATTTATCCTGACGATGAAAGAATAACTCTACAAGGTCATGGATTGTTTTGCGATGGTCAATGGTTACTCTACTGGTAATACATCTCTCAACCTCTGACAAGTCTTTGTATAGAAAATTTATCGACTTGGGGCTGCGATTCAGTTTTTATTAATTCTAGTATATGAATCTTATCTGAGTTGTAAGTTTATGCTAATTTTATCCTAAAGTACAAGTTACAGACTATTAGAGATAAAAGATTTTTGAGAAAGTTTTAGCAAGTTTGCAAATGTTTTGCTGTTGTTAAGCGGTTATTTAACTTCCTGAATAATCACCAATAATTTGATTTTCCTAAGTTACAACAGTATCTACCTTATTTACAACGCATTTAGGAATACTGTAATGCCACCAATTGGGATCGCTAGTCGCTCAACTTCAGTCAAACAAACTGCAACTCCTAAGCTATGGCTAATGTTGGTGGGAGTCAATCAATATCAAGATGACGGACTACCCAGCCTTAGTTATTCAACAGTAGATTGTCAGGGTTTAGCAGAAGCATTGGTAGATGCTTCTGCACAATTTACTCAAACAGAGGTAAAGATATATCATGATTTTGCACCGCAACCACCATCTTTAGAAAACATCCGTGCCAGTCTGCGGCAAATTACCACTGCGGCTCAATCTATTGATACTATTTTATTTTATTTTTCTGGACATGGAATTGTAGAACCAAACGCGCAGCAAGCATTTTTGTGTTTGGCAGATACTCAAAAATCCGATCTGCAAAACACAGCTTTAGCTTTACAAGAAATTTTGTTATTGTTGGGTAATAGTGGAGTGCAAAATCAGCTTGTTTGGCTAGATGCTTGTCATAGTGGCGGGATGACACTCAGAGGTATAACAAAAGAACCATTGCTGAATGCTACACCAAAAATGGTTGAACTATTACAGCAGCGTGCTGCTAAAAGTAAAGGTTTTTATGCTTTGCTTTCCTGTGATACTAACCAGCAATCTTGGGAGTTTCCCGAATTGGGACATGGGGTATTTACTTATTATTTAATGAAAGGGTTGCAAGGTGAGGCAGCAGATAGCCAAGGCTTAATTTATGTGGATAATTTGTATCGATACGTATATCATAAAACTCTCCAATATATAGATAAAAGTAATCAACAATTACGGCTGATTAATCAGCAGAAAAAAACTAAAGGAGAAACTCAACTTTTTCGAGAATATCCCTTGCAAACTCCTAAACGAATTGTTGAGGGAGTTGGGGAACTAATTGTCGGGAAAAGATTAACCCAGACAACTCTTGGAGTGCATCGCCGCATAGGAATAGTAGTAGAGGGATTATCAGTCAGCAAAACAACACTAGATATTAGCAAATTTCTCGGAAGTGCTGGAGATTTTGCACTAGAGTATTTGCCAGCAACAAAAGTATCTGCCGATCGCACCAAAGAAGCGATCGCTCGTCATTTACAACAACCAGCATCAGAAGTGATTCTGCTTTATCTGCGGGGACGAATTGAAGAAACCGACGCAGGCGAATGGTTATTGCTGGGAGAAAATATCCGCATCAAGCGTTCCTGGTTGAAACAACAGCTACGCCTTTGTACAGCTCAACAAATTATCATCCTCGATTGTCCTGTAGCTAATATATCCTTGCAAGATTGGGTAGAAGATTTGCAAATTGACTCCTACCAAGGACAATGTTTAATCGCTTATGCCTCACCTGCTGACGCACCAGAACGCTTTGCCCAAAAATTTCTCGATACTTTGATGGCGGCAACGCATACAGATGGACTCTCAGCCGCCGGAGCGATCGCTCAACTACAATTATCCTTGGCAGGTAGCGGTGTTCCTCTTTACATCTGGCTATCAGGCACACAAGGCATTATAGAAATTCTCCAAGCAAAAACTTACACGAACACCCCAGAAACAACCACAGGATTGGATTTGGGGGTATGCCCTTACATGGGACTAAATGCTTTTTTGGAAGAAGATAGTCAGTATTTTTACGGTAGAGAAGCTTTAACTCAGCAGTTAATCCACCAACTACGCGATCGCTCTTTTCTAGCCGTCATCGGTGCTTCTGGAAGCGGCAAATCTTCAATTGTGCAAGCTGGTGTAATTCCCCAACTGCGATTGGGTAAACAAATACCCAGCAGCGAACAATGGTGGATTAGAAGCATTCGTCCAGGGGCAAATCCTCTTGAAGCTTTAGCGCGGCGGCTTGGGGGAGTAGGAGGGGAGGCAGGGGAGGCAGGGGGGGCAGGGGAGGCAGGGGAGGCAGGGGAGGCAGGGGAGGCAGAGGAGGTAGGGGAGGTAGGGGGAGTAAAAGAGCAAAAGAATTATTCTTACCCAATCCCCAGTCCCCATTACCCCTTATCCCCAGAGGGGGCCCCACCATCCCCAGTCCCCAGTCCCCAATCCCCCCACCTGTTATTAGAGGGAATATTTCACCAAGGGGTAGAGGGATTTGTTTACTGGATACGCAACCAACCCCATCGAGTTGTGGTGCTAGTGGTAGATCAGTTTGAGGAAATCTTTACTCTAGCTCCGACTCCAGACAGAGAGCTATTTTTAGAATTATTGCTGGGAGCGGTGCAATATGCTGGCGATCGCTTCAAATTAATTATTACTTTACGGGCAGACTTTATTGCCTCCTGTTTAGAAGTACCAGCACTGGCTAAAGCTTTGCAGGATTTGAGCGTGTTAGTTCCACCGAAACTAAGTTTAGATGATTATCGGCGCGTGATTCTCAACCCGGCTCAACAAGTCGGATTAAAAGTAGAACCAGAACTGGTGGAAGTATTGTTACGGGAGCTAAATCACTCACCAGGAGATTTACCGTTACTGGAATTTGTTTTAGAGCAATTATGGCAACATCGCGTTACTGGTGAGTTGACTTTACAGACTTATCAAGAGCAACTAGGGGGAATTCAAGGAGCATTAGAGCGATCGTCTCAAGCTGTTTACGAAAGTTTAGATCCCCAAATGCGAGAGTGTGCTAAATGGATTTTTTTATCTTTGACACAACTAGGTGAGGGTACAGAAGATACTCGCAGGCGGGTACATAAATCAGAGTTGATAGTCAAAAAATATCCCGCCGCATTGGTAGAAAAAACCCTCAACGCCTTAACTGCTGCCAAGTTAGTGGTGATGAATTTAGAAGAAGATACAAATGTTGCCGAGGGTAGTAAAGGAGACAATAGAATAAGTACCCCTCCGTCTCCCTTGTTCCCTTCTCCCATCACAGTAGAAGTCGCCCATGAAATCCTCATCCGTCATTGGTCAACTTTACGCTGGTGGTTAGAAGAAAATCGCGATCGCTTGCGAAAACAAAGGCAAATTGAACAGGCTTCCCAATTGTGGCTGCAACGTAGTCAGCAAGCTGATTTTTTGTTGCAAGGAGTACGGCTAGCCGAGGCAGAAGATATCTATATTAAATATACCGACGAACTTTCTGCTGATGTGCAACGGTTTATTGAAGCTTGTTTAGTACAAAGAAAACAACAGCAACTACAAGAAAAAACCAGACTCAAGCAAGCCCAAAGGGCTGTAGTTGCACTCAGCGTTTTGGGATTAGCGGCTGTCTGTTTTGGCTCTTTAGCTTATTGGAAATCCCAGGCTGCTCAATTGCGAGAAATTGAAGCATTAAATGCCTCATCTCAAGCTAATCTTTTATCACATCAACAGTTAGAAGCGCTGATTGCCAGTGTCAAAGCAGGTAAACAGCTAAAAAACACTCTTGTAGCACCAACCGATTTGCAAACTCAGACTCTCAGTGTTTTACAACAAGTAATTTCTGGAACCCAAGAACGCAACCGTTTGGAAGGGCATGGCGCTGAAGTATCGAGCGTGAGTTTCAGTCCTGACGGCAAAACAATTGTATCGGCTAGCAACGACAAAACGGCGATAATTTGGGGACGGGATGGCACAAAGCTACGAACACTAACAGGGCATACTGATATAGTGCGGAGTGTCAGTTTCAGCCCAGATGGTCAAACGATCGCAACTGCTAGTTTCGATCGCACCGTGAAGCTGTGGAGAACTAGCGACGGTGGTTTAATTAGAACACTAAAAGGTCATACTGCGGAAGTTCTGAGTTTATCTTGGTCTGGCAACGGTAAGACGATCGCCACTGGTAGCGCCGATCGCACTGCTAAAATTTGGCAAGTTAGCGATGGTCATTTGCTGAGAACTTTTAGCGGATCTAAGGATTTTGTTAATAGTGTCAGTTTTAGCCCTGATGGGGAAATTTTGGCGATCGCTAGTGCAAATAAGACTGTTAAACTTTGGAGTGTTAGCGATGGATTGTTGCAAAAAACCCTACTTGGGCATAGCGCCGGAGTTTCCAGTGTCGCTTTTAGCCCCGATGGTCAAATAGCTTCAGCTAGTGTTGATAAAACCGTAAGACTCTGGCGCAGAGATGGCACACTGCTAAAAATTATTCCAGCGCACAATGCAGGAGTTCTCAGCGTCAACTTCAGTCATGATGGTCAAACTCTAGCTTCCACCAGCGCTGATAGCACAATCAAACTTTGGAGTTCTCAGGACGGCTCTTTACGCCAAACTTTATTAGGACATAGCATTGCAGTCTACAGCATCAGTTTTAGCCCAGATGACCAAACTTTAGTCTCGGCTAGCGCTGATAAAACTGTTAGACTTTGGCAACGAGATAATCCTCTATTCAAAACTCTGACAGGATCTCAAGGTCAACTCTATAGTGTGAGTTTTAGCCCCGATGGACAAACTCTAGCTACCGCAGGTCAAGACACTACGATCGACCTTTGGCGGACTCAGGACGGAACTTTGCGTCAAATCCTGGAAGGTCATAGTACTTCAGTTTATGGACACAGCGATGAAGTCTACGGTTTAGCCTTCAGCCCTGACGGCGAGACATTAGCCTCAGCAAGTCTTGACCATTACATTAAACTTTGGCGGACTCGTGATGGTTATATGATTAAAACCCTTCAAGGGCATCGCAGCAATGTCAATAGTCTCAGCTTTAGCCCCAATAGTCAAATTCTGGCAAGCGCCAGCGCTGATATGACCATTAAACTTTGGAATATTCAGAAAAAAGTTTTAATTAAAACTCTCCAAGGACACACGGCTGAAGTTTTGAGCGTTCGTTTCAGCCCTGATGGTCAAGTACTGGCCTCAGCTGGTAGAGATAACAAAGTTTTGCTTTGGAGAGTTAAAGATAGCAAGTTACTGTATAATCTTTCAGGACATACTAATGCTGTCAACGCCATCAGTTTTAGTCCTGATGGTAAAATACTCGCCTCGGCTAGTGCTGATAAAACTATCAAACTCTGGCAAGTCAGCAATGGAACTTTACTACAAACTCTTACAGGACATACTGATGCCATCTACAGTGTCAGCTTTAGTCCTGATGGTAAAATACTCGCCTCAGCGAGCGGTGATGGAAGCATCAAACTTTGGAACCGTGATGGCAGAGAACTCAAAACTCTTCCAAAACATACTGATGCAGTATTGAGCCTCAGTTTTAGCCCCGATGGGAAATTTTTGGCTTCTGCCAGTTTTGATGGTACTGCTAAACTTTGGCGTCTTCAAAGCACAGAACTGCAAACCCAAGATTTAAACAATCTACTGATTCGCAGTTGTAAATTACTGAAGGATTACCTCAAAACTAACCCGAATATTAGCGACCAAGAACGGGGTTGGCTATGTTCAGATTTACGGAGCTAGAATTTATCGTATTTTGTAAACTTGTACCCAGTTGCAACAATGTATCTCTGCGAGGAGGTCTGGGCCCTGGGCCTTTTATCGGCGAGTTCCCACCGGTTGGGCCCGGTGATTGGCCATCGTCTGGGTTCCTGAGTTGATTCTCAATTACAGGAGTTTGAAACTTCCCTTGTACCAGAACTGGTTGTAAATTACCAACTTTAGGTGTAATAAGTTGTACAGGATTTGCCAAAGTAGGTAATGCAGTGAATAATATCGTTGGTAATGCGATCGCTAAACTCAAAATTTGCTTTTGCATATCAAGCCTTTTTCCTTTTAATATATACTTTCAGCTGAACTACTAGGGAGCCTGTACCTCTGTAGATACTTAGCTACAAAGGCAAGCAACAGTATTCCAGATTTTGGGTTTAAAACCCTTCACTGACTTAATAGATCCAGTTGAGTGTTTTTATGCAGTTTTCTGAGTAGTGTTTCCAGAACTGAGGCCAAAGCGCTCGATTGGGCGGAATGGATAGCGTGCATAGTCCCGTTTCCAGTCTGGGCGATCGCAAATACAAGGGTGATAAAGTTCAATTAACAGCGATACAAGAGATGGCTGTTAACTAAACTTTTCGATCAGTCTATACAGTTAGTGCCAGCATACTAGCTTTATTGTATAAACCTACCAATTTCCTAACTGCGCTGCTGACTCAGCGCTTTTCTTATCTGACTATCTTTTCATATTTCAAGACTTAAGTTATTAAATCTCACCTTATTTTGATATCATGTCCGCTATACACAGCAAAGCTTTTCGATGTCACGGCAGACTTCGCCGATTTATTCTGCCACTTTGTGACCTGACCCGATGCAACAAAAAAAGTAGCTTTTTACTGGATTTGAAATGCTACTGTGAAAAATAGTTATATTGCGATCGCCTCTGGTGGGCGGTTACGCCATCGCTAAATTCTCGGCAATTCTTTGTTATGTCTATGTTTGGATATGGTATTAATTAATGCTCATCTGTGCTAATACTCAAATTCCTTTTCCCCGTTCCCTGGTTTATGCTACCTATCGTGACAAACTGGTTGAACTAGTTCCCTATATGCCAAACGTGCGCGACATCGAAGTTAAATCACGTAGTGAAGTAGGCAGTAATATTTATACTGTTAATGAGTGGCATGGTGGTAGCGAAATTCCAGCAGCAGCCAGAGTTATCCTCAGTGAAGAAATGCTCTCGTGGACAGAATACAATACGTGGAATCAGGCTCTATTTACAGTTGAATGGCGTATTGAAACTCACGCTTTCACAAAAGCAGTTAAGTGTTCTGGCAAGAATCGCTTTCTATCAGACGGCAATACGACAATAATTGAAAGCCGTGGTGAACTAGCAATTGACCCAAAACAAATCAACGGAGTACCATTCTTCCTCACAAGTACAATTGCTAATGTAGTTGAAGATTTTTTAGGAAAAAATATACAACCTAACCTACTAGCAATGAGTGCTGGAGTGCGCCAGTATCTAAAGCAAAATGCCAGAGATTGATCCCAAATCAAGAGCGTTAAATTGCTTAGTGGTATCTTTCATGTACTAGACTAAACAGCGATCGCTCTATTTTCCTCTCTACGAGACGCTACTCGCGTTCGCTTGATTGGGGGCAGGGTAAAAAACTTGAGAGCAATCTTTTTACTGGCTATGAATAGTTGTTACATTGTGCTTTAAATCACTTTATAAGTTCTGACTCAAGGTGGTAAAAGAATTGTTGTTGGATGGTTGTGTCTACACAAGAGTCCAGCAAGAGTTAATTTCTTTACCGCCTAAGAGAATTTCATGCTCAAACACATATCCAGAATCGTAGCCGTCTTCATCTTAACTGTGGGGTCTGCATTTACATCTGTTGCTGCATTACTGGCAAGTGTCCCCAATGTGGATATGAGTTTGACCGCGACTGGTCAGCGCGGGTGCATTGGGATTGCGCTGAGTGCGGCTTTCTGGATGATACTGTATAGAACCCATTTGATATCTCAGAAGCGGCGACAAGCGTTTATTTGCTTAACCGAGCAGTATCGTAACCAGATGAATTTCCTCATCCACTATGAATAATGCTATCGAGTTGGAGTTCAAGATAGATAGTTTTAAATCCACTGTTGTTTAGAGATTCACCAATTTGGTAAAAACCGCGTTTGAGATAAAGCATCCGAGCTACGTAAGAAGAGGGATGTTCCCAAGTATACAAACGTAAGTACCTTTTTAGTTTTGCTTGTGCTAAGTCGATGGTAAAGTCTAATAGCTCTTTTCCAATTCCTTTTCCTCGAAATCGTGATGCTACACAAAACCAGCCTAACCAGTTAGCTTCTTGTTCGTCTTCGCTTTTGCAGTATAACCCAGTCAACCCAATTACTTGGAAAGATTCCTCATCGATAGCAACCCAGTAATTGAGTTGAGTAATTCCGCTGTTTGAAAACCATTGAGCATATTCATCTAGATATAAACTTGCCACCAGCGATTGTCCATCACTACTATTACTCACGCCTGGAAAAACCTCGTCTCTTAACTGAATTGCTTGCTCCAAGGTTGCTATCGATAATGATTCAATATACATAGCACTAGTCACTCAAACTTAAAGTAGCCATACCTATATCTAGGCTACTATCTCAATTAATCTGTAAATTTTTCGGTGAGCAGGCAGTACTTAAGTGGGAACCATCATTCCTGCCATTCTTCCTCTTTATCCCGAAAAACTAATTCTACCGTAGCTTTCTTACCTAATTTGCTTTTCCTCTTTGAGTTTGTTTTTTTGTAGTTGAGCATGGCACTAAATCGAAACGAAATACGAGCAAGTCCTGAATCTGAATGCTGTTTTCGTAGCTTGGCTGAGGTAAATACCAAAAGTAGTCCTGGCGCACACAATCCATCCGAAATCCACACTTTTGATAAAAAGCAATGTTGGCAATACTTGAATTAGATGTGCCAACGAGCATCTGCCTCTTGCCGCGTTGCCTTGCCTCTTTAACCAACCAAGCAATGAACTCCTTACCTAAACCCTGCCCTTGAAACTCACGGGCTATAGCCAGTTCCATAATTTCGCAGGGATCGCTGCGCCATTTCATTGTTGCTGCACCAACCAAGTGTTCGCTGTCGTCCATACGATATACAGCATCAACGAGGTTAGCAAGCCCCCATCGCAGTGCACGCTCCGATTGTTCTGCCAACAGTAGTATCGGAATCAGCGCCTCAAGTTCGTCGTCAGGAGCTTGTCGAATAGCGATCGCCATTCATATTCCCCTTTAATCAGAATTTATTTTTCAAAACTATAGTACCAAGTTGAATTAATCGATTTGACACTCAAAGCCGAATAGCACGCTTGTAAAGCTGAAACCTGTTCAGGGCAGGGGTTAGGGTGTAGGGTGTAGGGTGTAGGGTGCAGGTTTAAAGCCTCGCCCCACGCGCACGAAAAATCCTTATTTCGCAAGGCAGGTAAAAGCCCCACCCGGAGTGTCTGTCTTAATTTCCCTACACCCCACACCCAATACAACCTGCACCCTGTTCACTTTTCTTGATTTTTCCCTACACCCAACACCCTACCCCCAACACCCTGCCCAGACGAGCTTTCAGCTTTACAAGCGTGCCATTCCACTCAAAGCCTAATACCAATTCACAATTAGCATCTTTTGAACCTAAGACTTTAGAGCAACCGCCAACAACGGGGAGAAAACGCCGGAAAAAACAAACCTGTAACCCCGCCCCAACGGGGCTTGGTCATCGCTTCAGGAATCTGACAAACTAGCAAGATAATTGCGCCACCCGCCATACTGGGAAATATCTTGTGCATCGGGAATCACATAGGGTTCACACAAAAATCCTTTGACTGAGGAACCGTCTCCCAGGTCTAAGGTGCCAATCACTAGGGGTGGGGGTACGGCGGCGACAAAAGTACCAAAGCCCTCTGCACTCAGTTGCCAAACTTCTATTTCAATGCCTACCCCAGAACCATCAAGAACTTTTATTAATCCAGGTTTGGGTGGTTGGGTATTGGCAAGGGCATAAAAACGATAGGTAGGGGCGGTTTTGCAGGTTTTTAGTAGGGTGGCATGGCGCTCTTGCAGTTGATAGTTTAAGGGTTGTCCAGTGAGATGAGCGCCAACAACAGCAATAGTAATCAGATTAGTGGATGTAATTGTCATGGGGAAATCTTTAGAGAAGTTGTTTTGCCATAAGTAACGCCCATCTGATGGTGATAGCGGATACCCAATTGGCACAGGGATAGGTCTTGAAAACTTTGCCCGATTAAAGTGATGCCAGTAGGCAAACCATTGGCACGAAAGCCAGAGGGAAGGGCGATCGCACACAAGTCCATCAAGTTGACAAAGTTGGTGTAGTAGCCAAGGTTAGTGTTGAGGGCGATCGCATCAGCTTCTACTTCCGCTTTGGTGTAGATTGTCCCGGTGGTAGGTAACGCTAGAATGTTGACTTTTTGCCACTGCTGTGCTGCTTCTTGCTTGAGTGCTTCTAAAGCGTAAAAACCTTTGAAAGTATCTACTGCTGTGTAGCGTAAACCATTGCTAATTATTTGGCGGACAACGGGATGCATGGCATCAGCTTGAGTTTCAAAGAACGATTGAATAGCAGCGAGTCGTTCTGCTACCCAGGCACCAGAGTAGAGTAAATCAGCAGCTTGGTGGAAGGGCTGAAAATCAATTTCTACAAGATTTCCGCCGATCGCTTTTAACCTCTGTAATCCTTGCTCATACAAATCTGCTGCGGCTGCATCACCGAAGAACTTCAATTGATCTGGCTTGGGGACTCCAAAGGAAAATGATGATGGAATTGCTGCGGTTTGTGGTGGAATTTGGCGAGAATAACTATCGCTGGCATCAAAGCCACCGGCAACTTGCCAGACGATCGCAGCATCTTGGCAATTCAATGTGAAAATGGAAACGCAATCGAGCGAACGACAGGCAGGCACTACGCCGGAAGTACTTAATACACCTCTGGTAGGCTTGAGTCCGACAATGTTGTTAAATGCTGCTGGAACTCGTCCAGAACCTGCTGTATCAGTGCCTAGAGAAAAGCTTACTAACCCCGCCGCGACTGCCACTGCCGAACCAGAACTAGAGCCACCGGAAATATAATCGTCGTGGAAAACACTGCTACAGGCTCCATAAGGCGATCGCACTCCGACTAACCCCGTGGCAAATTGATCGAGATTGGTTTTGCCGATCAAAATTGCCCCGGCTTGCAGTAAGCGATCGACTACCGTTGCCGTTTTTTCTGGAATGTAGCTGTAGGCTGGACAGGCAGCAGTCGTGGGCATTTTCGCCACATCGATGTTATCTTTCACGGCGAAGGGGATACCGTAGAGGGGCAAGTCATCTAAATTTCTGCCAGCGAGAACTTGAGCTTGAGCGATCGCTTCTGCTTGTGGTAATAGATGAATCCAGACGGCATCGTTTCCCCGTGCAGCAATCCGGCGATAAATTTCCTCAATGACATCCGTGGGTTGCAATTGAGCGGATCGATAAGCTGTAAGCAGCGATTCAATATCCAGGCTGACAAAGTCCGTCATGGTGCTTCTCCTCGGATAATTGCTAATATCTGTCCGGCGGTGACGAGTTGCCCCGGTTCGCAGAGGACTTGTACTACCGTTCCTGGATCGTCCGGTAACAGAGTCATTTCCTGCTTCATTGCTTCCAACACAATTACACCCGTGTCTTCCGTAATGCGATCGCCTGGTTTGATTAACACCTGCCAGACGTTTGCCGTTGTTGGGGCGGTTAGAGCGTAGCAATCATCAGGAATAGTTGTTGTTGCTGCTGGTGGGGGATCGGCGGCGACAAGTGTGTTTTCATCTTCGGCTGTAGCTGTCCAGCGATCGCGTTCTTCTCGAAAGGCAATTCGCTGGCGGGTTTGGCATTTCGTTGTTTCTTGGGCAATTTCTTGCAAAAACTGTTGATAGTCGCCAAATTTAAACGTGGTTTCTTCAACTTTTAGTTTGAACTTGCCTTCAATAAAATCCTCTCGGTGGCGCATTAGCTCCCCGTGAGAAACTGGATAAAACCGAATTTGATCGAAAAATCGTAACAGCCAGGGTTTACCATCTTTAAAATCTGCGGTTTGTTTGTAGCGATTCCACATCTGCACGGTGCGTCCAACAAACTGATAGCCACCCGGCCCCTCCATGCCATAAACGCAGAGATATGCACCACCGATGCCGACTGCATTCTCAGGAGTCCAGGTACGTGCCGGATTGTATTTTGTGGTGACGAGGCGATGACGCGGATCGAGCGGGACTGCCACTGGCGCACCGAGATAAACATCGCCTAAGCCCATCACTAAGTAACTGGCATTAAAAAGAATTTCTTTAACTTCTGCAATGCTACCCAGTCCATTAATCCGCCGAATAAATTCAATATTGCTAGGACACCACGGTGCATCTTTTCGCACCGACTGCATATATTTTTGAATGGCTAGTTGAGTAGATTCATCATCCCAGGATAACGGCAGATGTACAATACGAGTTGGCACTTCTAGATCGGAAATATCCGGTAGATGAGATTCGATGTTTTGTAATGCGGTAACTAAATTTGATTGCGAAATGATGCGGCTATCGTAGTGAATTTGTAGCGATCGCATTCCCGGCGTTAATTCCAAAATCCCATCAATGGGGTTCTTTTGCAAATGAACCATTAACTCATGCACCCGGAAACGCAACTTTAAATCCAGTACCAAATCTCCGTATTCAATCAGCAAATATTTATCACTAGCTTGACGGTAGATAACGGCAATTTGCTCATCATCGGCGGGAATTTCTGCTACAATTGCCTGATATTCGGAACCGTCAGCCGCGATCGTAATCGATTCCCCGACTTCTAACGTTTGGATTTGCCGATCCGACTGTAATTCTTGTTGCAATGCTTGCTCAAAGGTGAGGCGACGGAATTGAATCGTATTCCCTGGTTTGAGTTGCCCAATTTTCCAGAGTTCTGCTTCTGCGATCGTTGCTGGACAGACAAAACCGCCTAAACTCGGCCCATCCAAACCCAGGATGATTGGCATATCTCCGGTGAAATCAATTGTCCCAACGGCATAAGCATTGTCGTGAATATTAGAAGGATGTAGCCCCGCTTCACCGCCATCTTGTCGCGCCCAGGTTGGTTTTGGCCCAATCAACCGAATTCCGGTTCGCGCCGAGTTGTAATGTACTTCCCAATGGGTATTGAAAAAAGTCTCGATGTCTGCATCGGTGAAGAAATCCGGCGCACCGTGAGGCCCATACAAAACGCCAATTTCCCAATGATTTGAGTAGGTGGGAATCAATTCCGGGGAAATGGGCTGCGGTTGGGACGTAGAGGGATGCAATTTCAGGACATCGCCCACCTGTAAGGCTCTGCCGCCATGTCCGCCAAACCCACCCAGCGTAAAAGTTGCTTTACTGCCTAAATAATCGGGTACATCAAACCCGCCTTGCACGCTAATATATGTACGGAAACCATCGCCCTGAATGTTGCCCAACCGTAGCGTACTTCTTGCTTTTACCGGAACTGCCGTCCAATAGGAAATCGGCTGTTTATCTAGGGTAGCTTTCATCTGCGCTCCCGTGAGGCAAATTACCGTGTCGCAATTGAAGCGCACAGAAGGGCCAGTTAAAGTACACTCTAACCCAGCTGCCGATTCTGGATTGCCTAAAATTCGGTTGCCCAACCGAAACGCTAAAGAATCCATTGGGCCAGAGGGGGGTACACCAACATTCCAGTAGCCCACCCGTCCAGGATAATCTTGAATGGTGGTCATCGTGCCTGCAACTAGCACATCAATTGTATTCGGGCGATAGGTAAAGGTATTGGTAAATTTCGTGGTAATATTGCCCTGAATAAACGTAGAATCGGCAATAATTTGGCGCAGATATTCCAAATTGGTTTCAATGCCGTCGATGCGAGATTGGGCGAGGGCAGTTTGGAGAATAGCGATCGCATCTTCTCTTGTTTCTCCATGCACAATTACCTTTGCCAACAAGGGATCGTAATACGGCGAAACTTTTGTGCCAGTAGCAATCCAGGTATCGCAGCGAATATCAGGAGCAAATTGCACTTGAGTTAACTCACCCGAACTCGGCTGAAAATTTTTATTTGGATCTTCGGCATAAACCCGCACCTGAATTGAATGTCCTTGCGGTTGGTACTGGTAGGATGTCAACTCCAGCGACTCGCCCGCCGCCTGACGCACCATCCATTCTACTAAATCGACACCTGTAATCGCTTCTGTTACGCCATGTTCCACTTGTAAGCGAGTATTCACCTCTAAGAAGTAGAACTGTTGGGTATCTACGTCGTAGATAAACTCAACTGTACCCGCCGATTGATAGCGAATTTCCTGACCGAGTTTTACGGCAGACTCATACAAGCGCTGCCGCAGAGTATCACTAATGTTCGGTGCAGGGGCTTCTTCAATTACTTTTTGATTGCGCCGTTGCGTTGAACAATCGCGTTCACCAAGGGCAACGACATTTCCTTCACCATCACCAAAAATTTGCACTTCAATGTGCCGCGCCCGTTCGATGTATTTTTCTAAAAATACTCCACTCTGGCTAAAGTTATTACGGCTTAACCGTTGGACATTTTCAAATAAGTCTGCCAAAGTGTCTTCACTGCGGCACAACTGCATTCCAATACCGCCACCCCCTGCGGTACTTTTGATCATCACAGGGTAGCCAATTTCTGCTGCTGCCTGTTTGACTTGCTGCAAATTATCTAGCAACAAACTACCGGGGACAAGTGGCACTCCAGCAGCTTGGGCGATCGCTCTTGCTTCATGTTTGAGTCCAAATCGCCGCAGTTGATCGGGTGTGGGGCCAATAAAGACAATCCCTGCTTCAGCACAAGCTTCGGCAAACGCCACATTCTCGCTCAAAAAGCCATAGCCGGGATGAATCGCCTCAGCACCGGTTGCTTGTGCTGCCGCCAAAATCGCCTCAGTCCGAAGATAACTTTGTGCCGCCGCAGCTTCTCCCACACAGACAGCTTCCCCAGCCGCAGTAACATGGGCAGCATGGGCATCGGCTTGGGAGTAAACTGCAACCGAGGCAATACCGAGGCGATCGAGGGTGCGAATAATCCGGCAAGCAATTTCACCCCGATTAGCAATCAAAACTTTGTTGAACATCAGCGCTAAGATAATTCGTAATTCGTAATTCGTAATTCGTAATTACGCTCGCGGACTCCTTCGCGCTACGCTAACGTAATTAAGTTTTGTAGGATGTGTTACGCCGCAGGCTAACGCACCTTACTAAGCTAAAAATCTTTTAATTTGCATCCTCAAAAAAAGGAATCTCTTATGGGGTGGGCATCTTGCCCGCCCTAATTGTACAAATTAAATGCGCGATAGCCTACACTGCGTCCCAAACAATTAATCGGATTGGTGTGGGATTATAAGCATTGCACGGGTTGTTGATTTGCGGACAGTTAGAAATCAACACCATCACATCCATCTCTGCCCGCAGATCGACGATCTTCCCGGCTTCTGAAATACCATCGACAATTTCCAATGTGCCGTCTTCGCTAACGGGAACATTCATATAGAAATTCACATTACTAACGAGATCGCGTTTGTTCATCTCGTATTTGCTCAGTTCCAGCAAATAATTCTCGACACAAGCGTGCAGATGCTTCTTGTGCAATCCATAACGCACTGAGTTGCTTTCCATACTACAGGCTCCACCCAAGGTATCGTGTTTGCCACACTGATCGTGGATGACAGTCATCATCACGTTGCCTTCGTTGGAAATCAACTGAGTGCCTGTAGTAATGAAAATGTTGCCTTGACGGACAATGGTATCGGGAGCGCTATAACGCTCTGAGGAATCATAAGCGTTGTAAAATAATGTATCAACAGCTTGATTGCCTAGTAAGTCGATAATCCGTAAAATTTGCCCTTTTTTGATGATTTTAGACCAGGGCTGACGGGCAGCCAACTCGCGATCGTAAATTGCTGTTGCTGGATCGAGTTCAATGGGTAATGTTGCGACCATGATGGGACTCCTGTGCTATTTTCAAATGCAAAAAAATTAAGTTACAGATTCCAGCCCAACTACTCTTGAGCAAACAACGCATCAGTGTTAGTGAAACCACGAATCACTTGTTCGTTTGCAGTGCGGCACAGATCGTCCGGTGCAGGTGCAGGCGATTTCCAAACGGTAAGCTGAATTGGCTTAGGCTTATACACTGTATCGGGGTGCAATACATGGGGACAGTTGGAAATAATTACCAACACATTCATTTCCGCCCGCAAATCAATAAAACTGCCGGGTTTTTCCTCGCCTGCGACATATTCCAAATCTCCATTCGGACGCACTGCCACCCGGCTAAATAAATTGAGGTTAGGCATTAAGTCTTTGCGGGTTAAACCACGCTTGCCCAAAGCCTTGAGAAAATTGTTGCGGGAGTTGTTATAATCGCTTTCGCCATATTTGTTATAAGGCCCTTCGCCGTATTTTGCAGCGTTGCTAGCAGCATTGCTGCAACCACAAATCAGATCGTGATAGCCGGAGGTATCCTCTGTGATGGAGAACAAAATGCGTCCCATGTCAGAGTAAATTACCATGCCCTTTTTGAGGAAGGCGTTGAACTGAATCTTGGCGGTATCTGCCACATTAACCCGCTCGATGGGGCTATCCGCGTTGTAGCAAATCATCGAAACACCCTGAGATCCTTCCAAATCAGTTACACGCAAGGTGTTTCCCCGTTTGATCGCGTAATGCCAATACGCACCACCAGGCAGCTTTTCATCAAGCAAAATCAGGCTCGGATCGATTACCCCCATATTCGGCAGAACAGATGCTTGCACCATAAAATCCTCTTGTTACGGTTGGACGATCGGTTTAGGAATTGCCAAAGGCTCAACCTCTGGAATTGAAGAAACGATTGACTCAAATAACAAAGCCCAGGAGATTACCAATACAGTCATACTGTCTGGCTCTCCCGGGCTTTTTTCCCGCCGTGTGACCGACTCGCTCAGAGTCGGCTGCTTCTCTTGGACCAGCCATCACACACAAAGGCGCGATCGGAACCCTAGAAGCTCATCCTTATTCAGTTTGTAATTTGAGTTTGCTAAACTTCGACAATATTGTAAATAGGGCGTTTCCTATTTAGGTTAGCATTTTTACACAATATTTGTTCATTATGTTTTTAGCAGGAGTAATCAAAGAAATTTGTATCTGTAATTACTTTTTAACAGTCTTGTGCAGCTAAAAATTATCTGAATCTGCGATTGAAAAGCAATAAAATGGCAGGCGCGATCGCTCTGGAGCAGCGATCGCTTTTTTGAAAAAACCATGCAAATATCAACAAACCCTCACCTTTTATTTAATTATCGTATCATTTAATACAATTTGGGAATTCACTCGTTGTTAGAGTGTTCGGTGAAAAGAAAAAACAAATGCAGGTTTTCAGTATTCTACTTGTTCTAGATAGTAGGTTCTTAAATGAGCAATTGTCTGGAAAATTTAAAAGTTTAATTGAACGCAAAATTTATAGACTTCTAGGGTTCCGGTTTGGGTTAAACGGAGCAAGTGTTGAACTTGTTTCTGGATTATATACAAATGCTGGTCCAAGAGAAGTCGGTAAGCTAATTGGTTGTGAATTTTGAGCGCCTGATTAGTTTATTACACGGCGGGGGAAAAGCCCGGGAGGAAGTTTTCAGCTATTAAGTGCTGAATGATTCTTTCTGGGCTTTGTTATATCAATTCAAGTTTATTGCCCTTTACCTTATTATTTGCAATTAAAAAATATTATTTTGCCTATGAAAAAGCGATCGCTCCTCACAACTTGCCTGTTATTTTTAGTTGTTATGTCTTTAACTGTAAGCTGCACAAACCCAGCAGTATATATTAAAACTACCACCGAAGCCGAGGCAGCAGCAGCCGTTAACAGCAAAGCTAGAACGATAAACTTGGGCTTTAGCGCTTGGCCGGGTTGGTTTCCCTGGCAAGTTGCTCAAGAGCAAGGAATTTTTAAAACTAAAAACACAACCGTTAACCTTAAGTGGTTCGATGGCTACCTTGAATCCATTAGCACCCTTGCAGCCGGACAAATTGATGCCAATAGTCAAACCCTTGGGGATACGCTCAGTTCGGTAGCAGGAGGCGCAGATCAAGTCGTGGTGCTAGTCAACGACAACTCGACCGGCAACGATAAAGTGATCGTCGCAGGAGGAATCAACAGCGTTGCAGATTTGCGTGGTAAAAAAGTGGCTGCCGAAGAAGGCACCGTCGATCACTTTTTGCTGTTGCTGGGCATGAAACAAGCTGGCTTAACGCCCCAAGACATTCAGTTTGTGCCTTTGGAAACAGGAAAAGCGGCTGCTGCTTTTGCTGCCGGTCAAGTTGATGCAGTTGCCGTTTTTGCACCGTTTACAACACAGGCATTGCAGCGATCGGGTAGTAAAGAATTGTTCAGTTCTAAAGACTTTCCGGGTGCAATTTCCGATCACTTGGTCGTGTCGCGTAAATTTTTGAATGAACATCCCAAAGAAATTCAGACACTTGTTGATTCTTGGTTTGCCACGCTCGATTACATCCGGGAAAACCAGGATCGTGCCTACATCATCATGTCAAAACGGGCAGGTGTGCCAGTTGAGGAATACAAACAATATGCCGATGGTACGCGCCTTTTCACAGTTGAAGAAAATCTGAAAGCTTTTCAACCTGGCAACAACATGGCTTCTTTACTGTATGCTACCGAGCAAATGAGCCAATTTCTGATTGATGTGGGGTTGGCGAAAAACAAACCGAATACAACATTTTTATTTGACGATCGCTTCGTTAAAGCCTATATGCAAAAGCGAACTAAGTCTGGATAAAACTAGCAAATTCGGTGTTACTTGTCTGCCTGAATCCCTCACCCCAAATTTAAACGATGAGCCACAGCACTCCGCCTCGCTCGCTCCAACCATTCACCAAACCAAAAACCATGAAATCTACGGTTTTTTGGCGGCTGGTCGAAGATATCCCTAAGCCCCTTTATACAGTATTAACCATTACTTCGATTGCCCTGCCACTATTGCTCTGGTGGGCAGTAACCAGCTTCGGCAACATCGATCCCAAGTTTTTGCCAACGCCAGCGAAAGTTGCAGAAGCCTTTGAGCGCTTGTGGATGACACGCGAACTGCTCAAAGACACTGTAGCAAGTCTTTGGCGGGTTGCTGTTGGCTTTTTGTTAGCAGCAAGTTTCTCAATTCCAGTCGGGATTTTGATGGGGAGTTTTCCCAGCATTCGCGCTTTATTAGAGCCGCTATTTGGTCTAATGCGCTATATGCCTGCACCCGCCTTTATTCCACTGCTGATTCTCTACTTGGGCATTGGCGAAGAACCGAAAATTATGCTGATTTTCATCGGCGTGTTTTTCTTCAATACGTTGATGGTGATGGATACTGTAAAGTTTGTGCCTAAAGAGTTGGTTGAAGCAACCTATATGCTGGGTGGCGATCGCTGGGCAACACTAACTCAGGTGATTTTACCGCACGTTCTTCCCGGCATTTTGGATGCCTGCCGGATAAACTTAGCTGCCGCTTGGCAGCTTGTGATTGTATCAGAATTAATTGCCGCAAACGAAGGATTAGGAAGACGCATCAGCGTTGCTGGTCGATTTTTACGAACCGATGAAATCTTTGTTGGACTAATTGTGATTGGCATCATCGGATTGACATTTGATTTGTTATTTCAGTATCTGCTTCGCGTCACCTGCAAGTGGACAAATCAGCAGCGATAAACAACTCGATAGAACATTTAACCTAGAGAGGCTAAACCAATGTTTTTACAAGTCAATAAGCTCAACAAACACTTTTCGACTCAATCCGGTACGCTCGTAGTTCTCAAAGATATTAACATGGCAATCGAGCAGGGCGAATTTATTTGCGCGGTCGGTGCCTCCGGTTCCGGCAAATCCACGCTACTCCGCCAAATTGCTGGACTCGATAGCCCGACATCGGGAGAAGTACGCATTGATGGCAAGCAGATCGCTGGCCCAGGCCCCGATCGCGGCATGGTGTTTCAGAACTACACGCTCTATCCCTGGATGAACGTGCAAGAAAATACCGAGTTTGGACTCAAACTGCAAGGCGTTCCTAAAAAAGAGCGACGCGAACAGGCAAGCTACTTTCTCAGCATCGTCGGCTTGTCCCGCTTTAGCGGTTCGCTACCCAAGGAGCTATCGGGTGGGATGAAGCAACGTGTTGCGATCGCCCGCGCCCTTGCGTCTGAACCTAAAGTGTTGCTCATGGATGAGCCGTTTGGTGCGCTCGATATCCACACCAAAGAATCGATGCATGAATTTATACTTGACCTCTGGCAGCGCACCAACATTACAATTTTCATGATTACCCACGATGTCGAGGAAGCCGTTTTCCTGTCCAACCGCATCTATGCCTTGGGTGCTTGTCCTGGCACAGTACGCAAGGTGATGACCATCAATTTGCCGGAGCGTAGCCCCACGATCAAGCGTCATTCCACCTTCCACGACTATCGAGATGAACTGATGGATCTGTTGCGGCAACATGGCAAGGAAGCCGTTGCAGCATAAGATAAAAAATGGTTCAATACTTTCGCCAAATACAGAGTATGAAGCAAGCCAAAGTCGATCGACTACATAGAGGGCAAGGAGCTAAATTAGAAACGCTCACTTTTTCTGTTCTCAATACCGCTTAGAGTTTAACCGAACTGTATTGAGTGTAGTTGTACTTATATTATTAGTGACTAACACGACTTCACTAAGAAACAGTTCATCCCGATTTAGCCATCACTCGAAAATCGAATCGCGCTCATCATCAATGGCTCGATCGAAATGTGGTGAGAAATCCGGGCTAACCCGCTTCCCCGACTCCAGCGATCGCCGTGACTGGTTAGACAAACTCAGTTGCTCTAGGTTCTAAAATTCATGCCAGAGATTCATCAAATGGAATGGTGAGGTTGAATATCGCCTTAATATGCCGTGCCTGGAGCTTGGAGAAATCTACTGGTATACCAACCCAAAAATATTAAGTGGAGACAGGCTCTTGTGCAGAGGAGCAGGGGAGCAGAGGAGAGTTCAAATACCAAGTTCCAAGCAGGGCTATTGATCCAACCAGTTAAGCAACCCAAGCGAAGTAGCGCCTCCTACAAAATGAGCGCCAATCAGATTGACGTTTGCTAAAACCACAAAAATATCTAGGGAACGAATGACATTTTCAGGTCTATAGACTGCCACTCCTTGAGGCAGAGCTAGAGTTTTCGATAGTACAGCAATAACGGTCACTTCAGCTGCTAAAAAAGCTAATAACAGTCCGATCGCACTAACAATTAAGCCAATTTGTAAGACTTGAATCACGTCCTGTTTGCTTGGATGTAATTCACGATTAGGCGACTGTAAAAGTTTGTCTAAACGCCTGTATTGGTTCACCCAATAGAGTCGGAAACACAGCACTAAAATTCCCATAGTTCCCAAAAATACTCCAAAAGCCATAACCGAATTTGTTGTAGTTTGGGGAGTGAGATTACGGCTAAATATAGCCAATAACAAAGCCAAGCTAGAAATAGCACCTAGCGCTAACTGTAGCCAAAAGCTAATCGGTCTGACTATATGAAAAGTAGCTGCGAATTTTTGCTTAGTTGGTACAGGTAGGTATGAATTTAAATCATTTGTCATTTTCCTCTCCTTAGCCCTAATACAATATCTTTAATTAAAAACTCATTACCCAAAATTAACTGATATCTTGTAACTTCTTTTCTCCCTTAAGTATTATTTGAGATAATTCCAGCCAAGCCTAAGTAAACAAAGAGACACTTTCTACTACACGCAACACTATGTTGATTTCAGGAAGTTTCAAGAACCTTATTCAAATTCCATGCAGCGCTAATCAGTGCCAGATGGGTAAACGCTTGCGGAAAGTTTCCCATCGCCTCACCAGTGGCACCGATCTCTTCGGCGTATAACCCCAGATGAGTTGCATAACTGAGCATCTCTTCAAACTTCAGTCGTGCTTCGATCGAGCGAGCCGGATCGATCCGTCCAGCGCGAGTCAATCCATAAACTGCGCCGCTTCAGTGGTAAACCCAATGTCTGGATACACGCCGGCATTATCGATCAAAACATCTAAGCGCTCAATCTTTTGGTGCAGGGTTTTTATTGCTCGATCGATAGAGCGATCGTCAGTGATATCCAATTCGATGGGAATTACTTTTCTTTGTAGTTTCTCAGATGCAAGTTTGGCGTTATCAAAGGAGCGCGAAGTAATAATCACTTCTATTTATATAGGACTCATATTTGATTTTTGCGAGGCTAGGTACACCTTTATTCCTTCTTCCCAGTCCCCATTACCCCTTATCCCCAGAGGGGGCCCCACCATCCCCAGTCCCTAGTCCCTACGATTAATTCAGAAATCAAATCGGATTGCTATAGTTTGGGAGTTATTGTTGTAGACAATCTCAAAATTGATATTAATAAGCGACAAGTCTATAAAGCAGGTGGGCGGATTCATCAACGGGTGTAGAGTACACCTGGTTTTCTCACAAAGCCAGAGAAAAGAAGAGTCAAAAACTGCCAAAATGTCTTTTATCTATCCTCAAAGACTTGTTTTGATTATCTGTCTATTATTAAATATTTGTCTTTCCTAAGCTACATGAATCACTCGTTTAGGATTGCTATAGTTATAGTATATTACTAGAACCTTAAATACTAAAAATAGTTATGAAAATTGGAACAAAAGTCAATTTAATTGTAATAATAGCTTTTCTCGGTGGGATTTTAATTAGTGGTACTGCTTTATCGAGCGTTCTTGAACAAAAGGCAGAACAAGAGGTGTCTTCTCAAGCAATAATTGCCATGCAAATTGCAAATTCACTTAGAGAATATACCAATGACCGCGTACAACCATTATTGTTACCGAGAGTAGACACTCAAGAACAATTTATTCCAGAAGTTATTCCAACATTCTCTGTTAGAGAAACTTTTGAAATTTTACGTAAAACCCAAGGATTTAGTAATTTTATCTACAAAGATGCTGCGCCAAACCCCACAAATATGAGGGATATGGCGGACAAATTTGAAGCCGATATTATTAATAAATTTAATCAACAACCAGAGTTAAAAAGTCTATCCGGTTTCCGAAATGTATTTGAAAATAAATTATTTTATACCGCTCGACCTTTTAGAGTTGGCGAACAAAGTTGTCTGCGTTGCCATAGCGCTCCCGAAGTGGCTCCTCAAAGTCAATTAGTAACCTATGGAAAAGAACATGGGTTTGGGTGGAAGTTTAATCAAATTGTTGCCACTCAAATTGTTTATGTTCCGGCTGAGGAAATTTTTAAAACTGCTCAGTGGTCTTTTTATCTAATCTTAGGACTTTTAGGGATTATTTTTACAATCATCGTTATTATTATTAATTTCTTGTTAAAAAAGACAGTGCTACAGCGTCTTAAAAGAATGGCTAATGTGGCAGAAAAAGTGAGTATCGGTGATATGGATGCCAATTTTGGTAAACAAGACAAAGATGAAATAGGAGCGTTGGCGGACGCTTTTAACCGGATGAAGTATAGTTTAGAAATTGCTCTGAGTATGTTAAATAATAATACCAATACTAGATAGATATACTTTTTTGCCGCAAGCTGCTAGCGATAAATGTTCGCTAACTTATTTTAATTTACCAAGCATCCTATGTTCAAACTCTAAAGCCTTCTGCTTATTAGAAATTTTTGCTGCCAACTTGCTTACAAATTCTAGTACGGAAATTTGCGGTTCAGATTTCAAAATCTTTTGAGTTAAAAAATTAGCAATTGGTCCAACTGCATAGGCTAACTCGCGCTCACATTTACTGATAAATCTGGGATCAATGCCTGAAGAATTATCTGACGTGGTTTTAGATGCAACAGTAGATTGTTTTAAAATAGCTATTGCTTGCTGCTCAAAACTTTGTTGCTGTTCTGGTAACAAGTAAAAGGTTAATTGTTCTACTAATTCTTTAGAGTTAGTTACCTTTTTTAAAGTTCTTTTTAAAATGGTAAGCGCAATCGACCCTAATGATAGCTTCAGCAACTGTTCTAATTTAGAATACTGTTCTGAGTTTAGCTTGAAATTTAATTGAGGTTGTGTTTTTTCTAAATAATCAGCAGCAATAGGAGCAGCAACAGAGACGGGATGATTTGGAAATCGCTGGGAAGCAAATTCTAGTTTGGGTAAATTATTAACGTCTTTGGGCAGTAAATTTTCCTGATTTCCCTGTTTGTTTTCCTCGTTTAATGGTACTTCCTTTGCTTGTAAATCTTGAAAAACTATACCAATATTACCCGGTAAAATATCAATGACTGTTTGTGTAGCTAATAGCCAGACATCAAGTTCGACACCTTTTGCTGATAAATGCGTTTGTAATTGAGTAATCCATTTGGCAATTGACAACCCAACTTGCGGATTGGCTGCAATCAGTGTTTCTAGAAGTGTTTGAGAAAATAGTTCTGGCTCCTCTGCTGTGGAAGCACCGATAATTATACATTGTCCCTGTTCCGTGCCGCTATGCAAATCTTCTATCCAGTTGTTTAGGGAAGTAGCCTCAGGACAATCCAGAATAATTATTTGTTGAGACTTTGCAGCGCGTCGTAACTCGTGTCTTAGCCAAGAACGACTTAGACGCATTCCATCGCCTAAAACTAACCAGGCTTCTCCATCTTCGATTTCCTCGATGTGCCCGCGTAAGTATAATAAGGAGGTTGGTGTATTTTTGATTGTTCCTAACTGCGAAACGGATTTAGTTGCTGATTCACTACTCCAATGTAGAAAGTTTTGGATTGTTGCTCGTATTTCTGACCAAGATTTGCCTTGCTGAGGAAAAAATTCTACCTCAAAGCCGCCAGCCCCAGCAAATAGCCGACTCAAGTCTGTTGTAGTTTTCTTATTTGCAAGTCCATCGATTACCAGCGCCCGTCGCTGTTTGTGAGATTCAACCGTATCAGGTTTGAATCCAAGAATTAATTCTCCTACTCCTTCCACAATTCGTTTGGGTGTTTGCAGGGGATATTCTGGATGGAGTTTACTGTCCCCACGATCGAGCTTTTGCTGATTAATTAGACGCAGTTGCTGATTTAATTTATCAATATATTGCAGCGTCTGGCGATAAACATATTTGTAAAGACCGTCGGCTTCGATGACACCCTGTGAGTCAGCGGCTTCACCTAATAGCCCCTGCATTAAGTAGTAAGTAAATAAACCATGCCCTAGTTCTGGAAATTCCCAGGATTGTTGTCCTCGATCGCATGATAGTAAGGCACAAAATCCTTTACTTTGTGATGCACGTTGTTGTAACACCTTCATGAAGGTTGGGGCACAATTAAATAAATTATCAGAGATGTTTCCGTCTCTAGCACTACCAGCGTTTCCCCTTAATAACTTGAAGTCTCCACTATGACAGGTGTCTAAACAAACTATTTGCTGATTTGCCGCAGTACCCTCCAACATCTGTAATAATTCTTGCAAATCCAAGCCCGTACTCAGCAAGTCATCTTTGCGAGTATCTGCTAAACAAAGTACAGCCTGCTGAGTATTAGGCTCTAACATGCCATGTCCAGAAAAATATAGCAGAAGCGAATCCTCGGATCGAGTTTGCGAAACAATTTGTCGCAGGCTGCGACGAATTGTTTCCAAGGTCGGCGGTTGTGCCGCCAAATCATTATGAATAATTACTTCTTTATTAGGAAACCCCTGTGTAGCTTTTATTAGTGCTTCTTTTAACCCTTGGCAATCCACAGCTGGGTAACGCAAAGAAGGTAAGCCCGAATCTTGGTAATCGTTAACACCTACTAATAAAATCCAGAGCTTGGCTTTTCCTGTTTTTAGTGTATTATCTGAGTAACTAGAACCAACAGCTATTGGAGACATCTTTGCTAGTTTTATCCTAAAATTACTGTTTATAATTAACTTTTTTAAAGTTATACTAAACTCAAAATCTCCGAAAGGCGTTACTTGAAAAAATTACTTTACCTTTCATTTTTTATAGCAAGAATTTTGTAGTCACGTATTGAAACCCGCGTGCTGCTGGTGCGATCGCAAAATCTTGTATTTTTGATGCATAACAGCCTCAGCATTAAATATCAGCATACTGGATATTGACCACTACGGCATAGCCACAGGCATATCTATAAATATTTTATGTGCCTAATAAATCAGGAATTCAGCACATTGATGGTATCTTGAACAACAGCAATCCAGTTCCTGTTTAAGAGAATCTCCACGTAAAATGCGCCGATTCCCAACTGAAGGTCGCGATTCTATCTTAACGTGTACTCAGATAGATTGCCTTTAATCTGAATCTTGTCCAACTCGCTGGATGCGAAAGCTTGAATAATCGCAAATTGGTTAGACGCAGTGTAGAAACTGCCAAGCACAAATATATCTTTACTACCTCCAACGATCAGTTTATCCTCTAAGAGGATGCTTGAAAAGTTTTTTAGAGGTAAAATATTATGCTAATAGCCTCA